>JAYVXB010000326.1:0-5870 GCA_043785585.1 Deltaproteobacteria bacterium
AGAGCGCTGGCTTTACAAGCCGGATGTCGCAGGTTCAAGCCCTGTCCCGCCCACCAAGGTGACGACATTCACGGAAACGGACCACGAAGCAGCACCAGCACCTTTATCGAAGTTGGGGCGGTAGTTAAGTTGGTTATAACGCCGGCCTGTCACGCCGGAGGCCGCGGGTTCGAGTCCCGTCCGCCCCGCCAACATCGATGCACGACACAGCGACCGATTCCGCGCGTTGAATCCATGGGCAGCGCATGAACGATGCAGCGGAGAAGTCGGCGCGCGCACGGTCTGCGCTGGGCCGCTGGCGCTCGCTCATCGTCGGCAACGTTTTCGCGCGCGCGGCGTCGCCGTCGATTCTCGTCAAGCGTGGGCCGCGCACCCATGGCGCGAAGCGCGTCGCGTTGACCTTCGATGGCGGGCCGGGCGACATGACGGCGCGCTACTTCGACGAATGCGATCGCCTTGGGGTGCGCGCGACGTTTTTCCTGGTCGGCGAGAACGTCGCCAAGCGGCCCGAGTCGGTGCGCGAGTACGTCCGTCGTGGCCACGAGGTCGCCGGCCTCGGGTTCACGCGCACGCCTTTTCCTCGACTCGCGGCGGCGGTGCTCGTCGACGAGCTGACGCGGACCAGCGATCTCTTCCCACCGTCGCGAACGCCACGGCCGTTCGTTCGACCCCCGGATGGGGACGTGACGGCGCTCTCGATCGCGCGCGTCGCAGCGGCTGGGTACGTCACGGCGCTTTGGTCGCTCGATTCAGGCGATACGACGACGCGCGATCCGCGCCTGATCGAGGCGCGCGTCGCGCCGGACCGGGTGAGCGACGGCGAGATCGTCCGGTTCCAAGAAGGGCAGGCGTGGACGCTCGAAGCGCTACCGCGCATCGTCAACCAGTTGCAGGGCGCGGGCTTCGAGGCGTGCACGCTCGGAGAGCTTCTGGGCGCCTGACGCGCGTGACGAAAGAGCGCGTTGACGCTCTCAGGCGTTCGCCGCGAGTCGCGGGAGGCCGCGTCCGCACGAGCAGCGAGCGCTCGGTCCTTGCGTCGCAAGGTTGCCGGTCGCAAAGCGGAGGCGCCCTGCTTTGTGGTCGTACAGATCTGTGATGACGACCTCGCCGACCTCGCCTTCGCGGGCCGCACGTTTTCTGCCGTCGGCCTCCGTGGCGACGATCTCGACGACGACGCCCTCGACGGCCGTGTGGAGCCCGTCGTGCGCCTCGCATTCGCCGGCAACGAGCATGCTCCCACCGTCGTCGAGCATGAAGCCGTACGTCTCGAAGACGGCGCCGCCGAACGCCGTCTCGACGACGCTGCGATCCGGTCGAGAGAGGCGATCGACGCCGCATACGACGCGGATCGTGTCCCAATCGCGCAGCTTCTGATCCGCGACGTAGTGCGCGAGAGCGCCGACGGATCGGGTGTCGCAAAAGAGCGTGTCGGGGCCGAAGGTCTTGATCGTCTCGACCGCCGCGCGAAGGTCTTGCTCACTGCCGGGCGAGAAACGCACGTGAACGTCGCGCCGGACGTAGCGATCGACGAACGCCGGACGCGCGGGCGGCCACGGACGTTCGAACGAGTAATGTACCGAGCGCTGCCCGAGCCGATGACCCGACCAATGGAAGAAGCGTCGATCGATGGCCTCGTGCCACGACGCGGCCTCACGGACAACGTCGCTCGGCACACACGCCTCGGGCGCCTTGCTCGTCGTGGGGAGCCTTGCGAGGTCCGCGGCGCTGCGGATGTCGTCGGGCGAGATGCCTGCCGCGTCGAAGCGCGCGCGGCACGACTCGACGTCGCGGTACGCCTGCCTCACGAGCTGCCGGAGCGCGCCCGACTGGAGCGCGACGAGCTCGTCGAGCGAGCGCCATTGCGAGCGCTCGAGGTAGTCGAGCCGCGCGAGCATCGGGCGCTTCTTGTGCATCGCCTGCCACGCGGGGAATGCGATCGCTCGCAGAATGCGGCCGTAGATCTCCATGTCGCGCCTGGTCTCTACCAGACCCCGTCGTCGACCGCGCGCACGGTTTCCTCGATCGACCGCGCGTGACGGAAGCCGAGGACACGGCGCGAGCGCTGGTCGTCGACCATGCAGACGAAGCGGATGTGATCGAGCTCGGGGACTGGGAACGTGGTGAGGCGCAGCTGCCACAGCTGCTTCAGGACCGCGCGCCCGAACGTGTACGGGATCGCCACGCTCGGTCGGTCGAGCATCTTGACGATCCGCGAGAGCGGCAAGGGATCCGGTCCAGCGACGTTGAAGATCCCGCGAACGCCAGGCTTCAGCGCGAGCGCGATCGCGCGCACCACGTCGCTCTCGTGGATGACTTGCACCATCGGGTCGTAGCCCATGACGCGCGGGATCGTCCCGAGGCGGAGAAAATTCGACGCGGCGTTGCGAACGCTGCCGAGGATGTGCACCGGACGCAAGATGACGGTCTCGGTCTCGGGGAGCTTCCAGAAGAAGCTCTGCGCGAGCATGTCGACCTCGACGAGATCGCGGATGTCGCTGAAGTTCTGTCCGCCGAGGAGCGGCGCCTCTTCGCCGAGGAACTGCGGGTTCCCCGGCTGCGGTCCGTAGACGTTCGCGCTCGAGAGGACGACGAGCTTGGGGACCTGAAACTGCGCGACGTACTCGAGTAGCTTCGTGAAACCAGCGACGTTCCACGAGTGGTGCTCGGCGGCGGACGCGCGCGGATCGTGCATCACGCCGAGGTGAACGACGGCGCGGATGTCCCCCGCGCGGAAGACGTCCTTCAGCTTCTTTCGTCGGATGTCGACCTTTTGGTGCTCGACGTCCTTCGGCTTGTCGGTGAAGGCCCGGCGATCGACGCCGACGACGCGCCGTTCGCGATGCAGCACGCGGGCGAGATGCTTGCCGAGCCGGCCGCAGATGCCGGTGATGAGCACCGCGCCTGCGTCTCTCGGCGCCGGCCGCACGGACTCGGCCCGCGACTTCGTGCGTTTCTTCGACGTCGTCTCGCTGTCCACCCTTCCGGCTTACCAGAAGATGTGTTTTCGCGCCTTCACACCGCGGTTGACCATCGACTGAATCGTCTGCTTCACGAGCCACACCTTCTCCTCGATGACGGCGTCGTCGTCGTCGGGATCGCCGGTGAAGTGCATCGGCTCGCCGAAATAGATGCGGTACTTCGTCGGGAGTGGCAGCTGACCACCGGGGAGCATGAGCTGCGGCATGATCGGGAAGGCCGGCATCCGGAACAACTTGGCGAGCGCGTCGACGTTCGCGACCGAGATGTATTGCTCTTCACCGCCGATGACGGCGATGGGGATGACCGGCGTGCCGGTCTCGATCGCGAGGCGCATGAAGCCGAGGCCGAAGTCGGTGAGCTGGTAGCGCTGGTCGAACGTCTTCGAGATCCCGCGCGAGCCCTCGGGAAAGACGAGGAGCGCCTCGCCCTGTTCGAGAAGGCGGTGCGCGTTCTCGGGGACGCCGACGACTTGTCCGACGCGCGAGAAGAGGAGAGAGACGAACGGAAGCGTCACCGCCCATCGCTCGACCATGGCGCGCACGATGCGCGGCGGGTCGGCGTCGAGGAACATCGACGCGCCGATGAGCGCGCCGTCCATCGGGATCTGCCCCGAGTGGTTCGCGATGAGGAGGACGCGACCTTCCGGGACGTTCTCGATGCCGTGCACGTCGCATCGGAAATAACGGCGGTGCAAGAACGCCACCGTCGCGAGCGCGTATTTCGCCCACTGCGGATCGAGACCGAACGGATCGACACCCGACGCCCCGAGCGCGAGCGGAACGCGAGCGAGGCGCGAGTTGAAGTCCTCGCCGAGGAGCGACGTCAGCCACTCGTCGGCCGAATCCTCTGCGCCGCCGATGAGGCGCCGCAAGAACGACGGGGCGCCGCGCGCAAACGAGCCGAGCCGCGTGACCGGCAGGGGGAGAAGGGCGCGCGAGGTTTCGATCGGGCGGGCCACAGGCAACGGATCTAACCTATCGTGCGACTGTGCGCTTCGCATTTCCGCCGGACGTACGCGCGGGGGATCTCGTGGCCGTGGTCGCGCCGTCGAGCCCTTTCGACGCCGCGGAGTTTTGGCGCGGGCTGGCGTGGGTGCGCGATCGATACCGAGTGCTCGCGTCGCCGTCGATGCTTTCGCGGAGCGCGTACCTCGCCGGAGACGACGATCGGCGCGCGCGCGAGCTCGGCGCGGCGATGGTGCATCCGGACGTTCGCGCGATCGTGGCGGCGCGCGGCGGGTACGGCGCGACGCGCGTGATCGATCGCTTGCCGTGGGACGCGTTCGCGGCGGCGCCGAAGTGGATCGTCGGCTTCAGCGACGTGACCGCGCTGCATCTCGCGGCGTCCGCGCGCGGCATCGCGTCGATTCACGCGCCGCACGTCACGGGGCTCGGTCGCGACGCGACGCCGTCGTTGCGCGCGTCGTGGCTCGCAGCGCTCGAGCGCCCGCGCGCGCGTCAGGTGTGGAGTGAGCTCGGCGTGGTGCGCGCGGGCGAGGCGAGGGGGCCTCTCGTCGGCGGAAACTTGGCGCTCGTCGAGGCGATGGCAGCCGGCGGTCGCCTCTCGATCCCCGAAGGCGCGATCCTCGTCCTCGAAGACGTGACGGAGCGCCCGTACCGCGTCGATCGCATGCTCACGTCGCTGCGTCTCGGTGGCCACCTCGCACGCGCATCGGCGATCGTCTTCGGAGATTTCGCGCAGTGCGATCCCGGCGCGGACGGACGAACGGTCGACGAAGTCATCGCAGACCGCACGGCCGATCTCGGCGTTCCGATCGCGCGCGGCGCGCCGTTCGGTCACGCGGCACGCAACGACGCATTCGTCCTCGGCGCGACCGCGGAGCTGCGCGGCGATGTCCTGACGATCGGAGGAGATGTCTTGGGGAAGGGCCCCGAAGACAACGCGTGACTACGAGCGCGGAATCGGCGGCGGAACGGTCCGCTTCGAGATCGGCTTCTTCTCTTCGATGGGCGGATCAGGCTCGCCCCCCGGGGTCTCGTCGAGCTCGATGATCTCCGCCAAGTCGTCGGCGATGATCACGTCTTCGCTGTCTTCGGCTTCCAACGCAGCACGCTCGGACTCTTCGGGGGCAACACGCGTCGGGCTCTCGCCGGCCTTCTTCGCGGAGATGGTCGCGTCGAGAAAATCGAGGCTCGTGCCTTCGCCCGTCTTCAGGAGATCGTCGGAGGAGCCGACGCCGATGCCCGCGTTGACGAGGTCGCTGGTCCGGTTCGTCTGGTGCGACGGCTCGTCGGCGTCGTGGCGATCGAGGGCCGCGGGCGCGCTGAGCGTCACCTCGTCGGGCGAGCTTCGGAAGAAGAGATCGTTGGGGCGATCGGGCTTCATCTCGACGATCGGAGAGAGGTGACCCGGCGACGTCGCGCCCGCGTCGAGCTCCTCGGGGTGCGGCATCGTCGCGTCCTCGGCAGGCGGGCCCGTGAGCTCGTCGTGATCGGTATGGTACGCAGACGGGCCGAACGCCTGCGTCGCGTCGTCGCCACCCGCGCTCGTCGGCGGATCCGACTTCGCGTTCAGGATGCCCGGCATGTCGCTCGGCCGGATGACGGGAGCGGCGGTCTGCAACGTCGTCGAGGCCTTCGGCGAATGCGGCGGCGGCTCGGACGCCTGCAGCTTGGGCGGCGCGTACGCTTCGGGTCCCGCGTCGGGATCGGGCTTCTTCAGCATGTTCGACTTCGCGCGCTCGAGACCCGACGTCGCCTCGGTGTCGCCCTGCTTCATGCGGAGCACACGGCGCCACGCGTCGGCCGCTTCGCGCGGATCCTGAAGCTGCTCCTCCCACATCCGAGCGACCTTGCGCGCGAGCTCGGCGCGCGCGCCCATGTCTTTGCCGCGGAGGATCTGATCCTCGTAGAGCTGGACCATCCCTCGGT
>JAYVXB010000327.1:0-5861 GCA_043785585.1 Deltaproteobacteria bacterium
ATCGCGAAGTTACGCGCCCAGCCGATGACGCGGATTTTCGTGCCCTTGGTGTCGCCCTTGGTGTCGGCGATCCAGAACGACGGGATCTCGCTCGTGCAGCCGTCGGGATCCTTCTTCCCCGCCGGGTGAATCGCGCAGTCGGGCACCTTGGCGTAGTTGGTCTCGACGATGTAGCCGGTGATCGTGATGTCGTTCGCGCCGGCGACGTCTTTGTTGTGGTTCAAGCTGCGAAGGTGGTGCGTCGCGCCGTAGACCGTCCACGCGTCGCCTGCCTTGAGCGGCAGGTTCGGGATCGTGGGGGGCGCCGGCATCGCGGCCTTCTTGCCGGACCACACGGGAGAAGCCTTGTACGGCTCGTCGGCGTTTCCACCGCAGCCGACGGCGCTGAGGGCGACGACCGAGGCGGTACCAACGACGACGGCGAGAGCGATAGATCGGTTCGTTCGCATGGCTTTTCGGCCTCCGAGAGCGCGGAAAGCACGAGTATCACGGCCGAAAGCGCTTCGACAAGCGGTCTCGCACCGGCGCTCAGAACGTCCACACCGACGCGACGTGGAATCCGACCGCCACGTGCCGCCCGTTCGCGTCGCCGTCGCTGAAGTCGTACCCCTCGACCGACGCCTTGAGGCGAAGGCTGCGCTCGATCGTGAAGAGGCTCCCGAGCGTCGCGCGACCGACGCTCGACCGCTGCGACAGCTCGCTCCCCGCCTCGACGTTGCCGACGCGGAACAACCCGTCGACGCGACCGAGGAGCGTCACGCGCGGACCGAGCGGCTGCTCGATCTCGAGGTAGGCGCCGTGCTACACGAAGAAGTCGCCGCGCTGCGCGGCGAGCGCGTACTTGAAGCGCGTCGGATCGCCGACGTCGAACTCTTGTCGGCGCAGGAGGTACTCGGCGCGCACGTTCGTCTGTCCGATCCGGAGCGACACGTCGGCGCCGAGGATCGCATACGAGAGCGAATTCGTCGGGTCGAACGTCCCGTACATCCCGCTCGCGCCGAACGTCAGGTCCGAGTCGGTCGCGAGCTTGAGCGTGAGCGCGCTGCGTCCGCCGAAGGTGGGGCGGCTGTTGTTGTCGACGTAGTAGACGCCTGGCGTGCGCGACTGCACGAAGTCGAGATCGATCGCAGGCGACGCCGCGCGAAAACCGGAGACGGCGTACGCGGCGTAGTCGAGCTGCGCAGACTCGCCGAACCAATGCGTGCCGCTCACCTCGACGCCTTGGTCCGGGAACGGGCTCGGCAAGACGCCGAAGTTCCACGATCGCATCCTGAGCATGCGCCCCATGTCGTAAGGGAGCGGCTTGTCGCTGAGGCCGTGGTTCGCGGGATCGTGACGCAAGTTGTACGCGCCGAAGCTCGGGCTGAAGCGACCCGCGCGGAACGAGAGCTCGTCTCGAACGCGGTAGTCGAGGTGCGCCATGTCGACCTCGAGCCCGTGGCAGCCGTAGCAAACCTTCACGTTCGCGGAGAGATGCTCGGACAGATCGGCGGCGACCTTCGCGGCGATCTCCGGCGTGAATCCGTCGAACCCGATCGCGCGCGCGCTCGCGCCTTTCTCCGTCGGGACGAAGAAGTAGTCGAGCTGCCCCGACGCGCCGAACGTCCGCTCGACGGCGAGGGCGCGCGACGGCGCCATCGCCGAAAGTGCAGCTGCGACGACGACCGCGACGAGCGCGACGTGGCATGCGCGCGCGCGGTGCGGATTCATTTCGGCTCCGCGGCGTTGTACGCGTGCAAAAAGCGAAGGATCGGCGCTTCGTCCTCGGGCGAGATGCCGCTCCCCGGCATGTTGCGCATCTTGGTGACGTAGCGCGCCCACCGTGCGTCGCCGCGCACGCCGGCCTCGAGCGGACGCGCGAGCGAGTGGCACTTCGAGCAGCGCTGCGCGAAGACGGCGTAGTCCGCGCGAAGGGACTCGGGGAGCGAGGACGCCTCGACGCCGTCGGCGCGCCGCCACGCCGGTTGCGCGACGCATCCCGCGAGCGCGACGCCTGCGACGACGGCAGCGGCATGGAGCATTGACGCGCTCATTCGTTGTCGGCCCCGACGGCTCCTTGCGCGATCCAATCGGCGACGATTTGGATCTCTGTGTCTTGAAGATAAGGAGGCCCGTCGAACGGCATGCGTTTGCCCGTGAAGTACGTGCCCCTGAGCTTCTGCACGATAGCCGAGTCGTCGGGACGGCCGGCGACGATGATCGTCATGCGACTCGTCGCGCCGCCCATCCGAAGCGCTCCGAGCGTCGTGAGATCGAGGCCGCCTCGTTGGATGCCGATCGGATCGGCGGCGCTTCGGTAGTGGCAGCTCGCGCATCCCGGGCCGCGCGGATCTCCGGAGCGGCGATCGAAGATCGGACGGACGTCGCGCGCGAAGCTCACGAGCGCTGGACCATCGACCGCGCGCGCGGCGTCGGCATCCGCGACCGCGGCGCCTTCACCGCCCGCATCCACGCATCCGCCGTCGCACGCGGCGTTCTCGGCGCCGACTTGCGGTTGGAGAAACGTGCACGCGAGCAGTGACGACGCGGAGAGTGAGGCGATGGCCCACCGCACACACCGCGATGTCATCGAATGTCGAACCCGAGCGCGATAGTGGCAGATGCCTCGCCCGTGTCGACGCCCGCGATGCGCAGACCGACGACGCTCGCTTCGAGGCAACGCGCGATCGACGGCAAGAAGCCGACGCTCGCGCGAACGCGCGTGACGGCGCCCGCGCCGTCGGTCTCGATGCGAAGCGTGCCGCTGCCACTCTTGGGGACGCCGGTCATCCGCAGATCGTTTTGATAGCACGCGGTCATGCGCCCGATCGCGCGAGCGACGGCGTTCGACACGTCGCGCACGAGCGCACCGTCGGCGCTGATCCCGGCGATGCGGACCGACGCGCGGGCGGAGTCGAACGCGGGCGGTGGTGCGGGCGCGGCGGGCTCGGTGAAGAGCGTCGTCGCAATCGCGGTCGTGGTCGCGGTCGCGGTCGCGGTCGTGGTCGTGGTCGTGGTCGCGGTCGTGGTCGTGGTCGTGGTCGTGGTCGGCGTCCCACGACGTGCACGCGCACGCTCGTTCGAGCTCGCGGGAGCGTTCGGCGGCGGCGCGACGCTGTCGAGCGTCGGTGCTGGGGTCGGCGGAGGCTCGTCGCGCGGCGGCGCCGATGGCACCACGGAACCGGTGCGCGTCGACGCGACGACCTTGTCGTCGCTCGCCGCACGAAGCCCGATCGCTCCCGTCATCGCCGCGAGCGCGACGAACACCGCTGCGCGAAGCAGCTGCGCGCCCCGCGTCGTTGGCGCATCTCGACGCGACGAGACGTTCGTCACGGTCGCCTGCTGCGTCGGCACGCGTGACGGCGCGATCTCCGCGAGGTGCGACGGCGACGAAGCGCGGACCCTCGTCGGCGTCACGCTGTGCTTCCCGGCGAGCGGCCGCAGCGCGTCCTGCATCTCGCGCGCGCTCGCGAACCGGTCGTCCGGATTCTTCGCGAGCGCCTTGAGGCACGCCGCTTCGAGCACCGGGTGGACGGAGGTGATCTTCGACGGCGGGATCGGATCCTCGGTCACGTGCATCATCACGACGCCGATCACGTCGTCCGCTTCGAACGGCACACGACCGGTGAGGAGCTCGTACAAGACGACGCCGACCGAGTACAAATCCGATCGAGGGTCGAGCGGCTTGCCTCGACCTTGCTCGGGCGACATGTACGCCGGCGTCCCGACGACGAACCCCGTGGTCGTCACTGCCGCGGGTCGAACACCCGGCGTGCGTGCAGCGCGCATGTCCTTCGCGATCCCGAAATCGCAGACCTTCACGAAATCCACGGGCCGATCGTCCTCGTCGAATCCAGCGACGACGAGCACGTTCTCCGGCTTCAGATCGCGGTGAATGATCCCCGCGTCGTGTGCCGCGCCGAGCGCGGAGAGCGTCTGCGAGAGGATCCGCGCGACTCGCTCGGGCGCGAGCGGCCACTCGCTCTCGAGGACGCGCGCGAGATCCCGCCCGTCGACGAGCTCCATCACGATGTAGAGGAGGCCGTCGGTGTCTTCGCCGTAGTCGGTGACGCGCACCGAGCACGGGTGGTGCAGACGCGCGGCCGCGCGCGCCTCGCGCTGAAAGCGATCCGCGAAGGTCGAGTCGCTCTGGAGCACGCGGTGGAGAATCTTGATCGCGACGGCTTCGTCGAGCCCGAGGTGCCGCGCGAGATACACGGCGCCCATCCCGCCGTTGCCAATGAGCGCCTCGATCGCGTACTTGCCCGCGACGACGCGTCCAATCAGATCCGGGGAACGCACAATCACCGTCGGCCCTCGCGGTGGGAAAAGGATCCCAAGCAATCGAAGTAGAGAGACCGCCCCGTTCCCACATAGTGCGGCCGCGCACGCCGCCGGTTACAAGCAAATGCGAAGAAGTTGCGCGCGGCCAGAAATCTGTAACCGGCGCCGAGGTGGTCACCACTATGACCGCCATGGGAAGCTCGGGAACCGACCCGTGGAAGATGGAGCCCGCGAAGACGGTGCCTGACCGCGCGGAGATCGCGGACGACGCGGACGATGGGCTGACCGAGGTGTATGTGCGCGGAACGCTCGGCGGAATGCCGGGGCCCGTAAACCAGCAGCCCGAGACGCTCCGACCTCTCATGCTCCCATGCGTTCCGGAGACGCCGGCCCGTGCGACCACGGGGCTTCCGGTCGAGAGCGGGGCAGCACGCGCGAAGCCCGCGGCGGCGCTCGCCGTGTCGTTCGTCATCACCGCATGCGCGCTCGCGTTCGCGTTCACGTCGCAGGGCGGTGGAGCTCAGTGCGCCGCGACGGGCGCGCCGCGGCCGATCGAGGTGCGCGCGGCCGTCGCGCCGATCTCCAACGCGCCGCCTGCGGCGATCCCGGTCGTGCTTCCCGCGGCGATTCCGGAGATCTCGTTCGACGCGCTCCCGATCGCGGCGGCGCCATCCACGGCGCGCGCCGCCGCGAAGCCGCGCGGTGCGACCATGAAGGTCGCCGCGACGCCGATCGCGCCGAAGCCGACGCCGCCCGTCGCGGTCGCGACCGCAGCGCCGAGCACGCGTCCGCGCACCGACACGGACGCGGCACGCGACGCCTCCGCGCGCGCACGCGCGCTGCTCGACGACGCGCTCCGCTGAAGCGACCTACCGCGGACCGCCTCCGCACTGTCCGGCGACGCCGCCGCCGCCGCACGTCTGCGATCCGCCGCACGTGCCGCAGCTCGCGATGAGCCCACCGCATCCGTCGCCCGCCGGACCGCAGCTGATGCCGAGCTGCATGCACGTCTTCGGCACGCACGATCCTCCGTCCGGAAGCGCGCACTGCCCCGGCGTTCCACCGGCGCCACACTGCTGCGGAGCGACGCACATGCCGCACTGAAGAAGGTTGCCGCATCCGTCGCCGGCGGGACCGCAGTTGATGTTCTGCTGCGCGCACGTCCGCGGCGTGCACATCGGCACCGGGCCCGTCGGCTGGATGCACGAGGTCAGGTCGAAGAGCATGAACTCGAGGATCTTCTCTTGCGGCGTCATCGGCGACGCAGCGCCGCACGATCCCGGGAACGTCCCCGCGCCCACGCCGCCGGTGTTCACGTGAAAGTCGCTGAACATGAATCGCCCGCACTGCATCGCGGGGGGCGCGAACGCCGGCGTGTTGAACGAAAACTCGAGCGGCGTGTTCGCGCTCACGTTCGGATCCGCGTACATGAGCTGCGTCGTCGGCGGAGTGAGAATGCCGTCGGTGTCGTGCCGAACCTGCTGCACCGGAATGCGCCCGATCGTCGTCGACGCACCGATGTACTGCAGCCACTGCGCGAGCAGCATGCCCTTCGGAGAACCTTGATCGATGAAGCCGGTGAGGTCCGCCGGAGGCGC
>JAYVXB010000328.1:0-5857 GCA_043785585.1 Deltaproteobacteria bacterium
GCGACGCGACGAACGCGCGCGGCGACGTTGTTCGGGAGCTGCGGATGGATGACCGGCAGCGTGCCTTCCCAATCGCGCGAGCCCTCGACCCATTTGGCCGCGTACGAGACGATCGTCGGCGCGCCCGGACCGAGGCGCGAGAAATCGATCTCGGACAGCGGGAGGACGCGCGCCGTCGGGAAGCCGAGGAGCGCGACGTTGAGCTCGCGCCCTTCGATGAACTGCTCGACGATGCACGGCTGATGAAGCGCCTTGACGATCTCGGCGACCTGCTCGCGGAGCTCGGCCTCGGTGCGAACGAGGCTCTTGTGCGTGATGCCGACGGAGCCGTCTTCGCGGAGCGGTTTGACGATGAGCGGGAACTCGAGGTCGCAAGGATCGGTCGCGCGCGCCATCACGCACGACCGCGGCGTGGGCACGCCTGCCTCTTCGAGGCAGCGCTTCACGCGGTCTTTGTAGAGCGCTTGGCTGAGCGCCTCGGCCGGCGATCCGGTGCAGGGAATGCCTAGAAAATCCAGGAGAAGCGGGATCGCGCTCTCGAGTCGTGCGTCGCCCGCGAGCGACTCGCACATGTTGAACGCGCAGTCGGGCTCGAGCTCTTGGAGCCGCGCGCGGAGCGAGACGAGATCGCCGTCGACGGGAACGAGGTAGGCTTCGTGCGCGCCATCGGCGGACAGCGCATCGCGAACTGCATTCGCGACGACTGCCACGTCGGCGCGCGCTGCGTAGCCGATGTCACCCTCGGGGCACGCATCTTCGTAGTCGACGTTGAAGAGGATCGCGACTTGGATGGGCCTCCGTCTTGGAGGCCTTCGCCCTTCGCACCGACCCGCCGGCGCATCCATCATGATTCACGCATCCGGTGATGTCCTTCGCGTCGCCCGCCCGCTTGGTAAACACGCTCGCTGCTACTTCGCAGTATCAAGAGGCGTTACCTTCAATCACGAATCTACAGAGGTCGTGATCGAGGTCAAGAAATTGAGAGACGGTTCGACAAAAAATTTGGCGCGATCTTCTCCATCACTCCTGGGAGGAGCTGTGGTGATCCTGGGGAAAGATCTCCGCATCGAGATCCGAACGCGCGAGATCGTCACGACCGCGGGCTTCTTCGCCACACTCGTCTGCGTGATGGCGTCGGTCTCGTTCTACTCGGGTCCTGCCGCGACGGCGCGCATCGCTCCGGGCGCCATCTGGTTGTCGGTCGCGTTCTCGAGCGTGCTCGCGCTCGGTCGCACGTGGCAGCGCGAGCGCGAAGAAGGCGCGTTGCAGGGGCTGCTCGTCTCGCCGATCCCGCGCGCGTCGATCTTCCTCGGCAAGATGCTCGGCGTTCTCATCTTCCTCCTCGCCGTCGAGATGATCGTCGTGCCGATCGTCGCGCTGATGTTCCACGTCGATCTCCCCGACGTCGCCGCGCCACTCGCGCTCGTCCTTTTTCTGGGGACGATCGGCGTCGCCGCGACCGGCACGCTCTTCGGCGCGATGACCGTAAGGACACGCGCGCGCGATCTCGTGCTCGCGACCGTGCTCTTTCCGCTCTTGTCGCCGACGCTCGTCTCGGGCGTCGCTGCGTCGCGCGAGATCATCGGCGCGTCGGCGGTGAACCGCGCCGTCGAGATGGGCGACGTGCAGGACTACATCCTGCTCCTCGTGCTGTTCGACGTCGTCGCCGTCTTCGGCGGCGTGGCGCTCTTCGGCGCGCTCGTCGAAGACTGATCAGAGGCCCGCGGTCGACACCGGTGCGTTTCTCATCGTCCGGTCAGGTTGCTACTTCGAAATGTCGACGGCTACCTCTTCTGCCTCGGCAGACATGCGTGCGTCGTCGAATGGTGTACCGACGACCTCACCAAGTGCCCAAATGTGATCGTGGATCTTTCCGCCGTTGGTGCGCACGACGAAGCCGCGCGGCTCGTGCGTGAGTCGAGCGCCGGCTTGCGCGCAGAGCTCGTACGCGGGCGCGCGCGGCGCGTCGACGAGGAGGACGTCGGCGTCGTGCGTGACCTCGCCCGAAGCCGTTGCGACGATCGCCTCTTTCACGCGTGACGCTCCGCGCGCGCGCACCGGAACGCCGTGAACGAGCGTCACTTCGCACGGCGCCTTCATCGTCGCAGCGGCGCGCGCGAACGCTTCGCCGAACGGACCGCCTCCCTCCGCGACGGCGATGACGACGCGCTCGCCGGCGAGCACCCCGCGCGCGAGGAGCCAGCCTGCGGCGCGCGCGCTCATCACGCCGGGGAGATCGTTTCCGTCGAACGCGAGGACGCCGTCGTGCGCGCCGGGCGCGAGGACGAACGCGCGCGCGGAGAGAACCTCGGCGCCGTCGCCGCCGACGACGAGGAGATCGTCGCCGTAGAATCCGCCCGCGGTCGCGCCGAGACGGAGGCGCGCGCCACTCCGCGCGAACGCGTCGTGCATCGCGGACCACGCGGCCGCTTCGTCGCCGACGAGCGCGGACGTGCCCCCTCCGACGACGAGCGCGTCGTCGATCACCTCGACCTCACGCCCGCGCTTCGCGAGCGCGGTCGCAATCGCCATTCCCGAAGGCCCCGCGCCGACGACGACCACGTCTGCGTTTCGCCGCGCGGCGCGCCGCGGTGACGTGATCTCTTTCGGCAGCCGCCCGAGGCCCGCGACGCGACGCGCGAAGATCTGCATCACCTGCTGCACGCCGGGCACGCCGGCGAAGAGCTCGTGGTGGTTCATTCCGTCGGGGAAAAACCAGTCGGTGACGCGGAGAAGATCGACGTTGCGCGAGCCGAGGGTGTTCTGCGATTGGATGACCATGCCGTCCTCGGCGGGGACGAGGCACGTCATCACGTTGGGGCGATCGTCGACGCGCGCGAGGCATCCGTCGCACGCGCCGCGGAAGCAGGCCGGGCCGCGAGGGCGATGGAACTTCGAGCTGCGAGCGAGGGTGATCTTGCCGGCCGCGACGAGAGCTGCCGCGACGGGCTCTCCGCGCGAGGCCGGGACCGCGTCGCCGTCGAACGTCAGCGTGACGGGATCGCGGGGCGGAGTGATGCGCATGAAGGTCGATCGTCTAGCCGAAACGGAGCTCGCGCACGAGCCACGTGCGCAACAATCAGCTGCGCGGAGTCCACGTGGTGCCGAGTCGCTTGCGGAGCTGCGTCGTCTGCCGCGACAGCGCGTAGCGGACGAGATCCCCGGCGACGGGGTGCGAGAGCACGGCGGCGAGCGCGCGCGGTCCGGCGGCGTCGGTCTCGCGCGCGAAGACGGTGTCCGACGCACGGAGCGCATCGATCGTCGCGAGGAGATCGCCGCTCAGCGTGAACGCGACGCGAAGCTCGGTGCGCGCCACGGCGAGCGCGAACGCGTACGCGGCGCGCTCGTCGAGAGGCGGCTCGGCGGCGAGGCGCTCTTCGAGATCCGCGAGCGCTCGCTTCTGCTTCAGCGCGAGCGTGCCGATCGCGCGGTTTACCCGCTGCGCGAGCTCGTTGACGAGCTCTTCCTGCTGCGGCGAGACGACCTCCGACGCATAGCCGCGCAGCACGCGTCGCGCCGCGCCCGCGAGGAGCGCGTGCACGTACGGTCCCGGGAGCTCGTCGATCCACGGAACGCCGAGCGCGATCCGCGCGATGGGACGGGAGAGCGCGGCGACGTGCTCCGGCTCCGGCCGCGAGGCGAGCGACGCAGGCGCGATCACCCACGCGACGCCGTCGATCAGCGCGACGCGTGACGACGTGATCGCGTTCGACACCGCGAGCGGCGGCGGCTCGATGCCGAAGACGCGCGACACCGCGGCGTGCGGCCAGAAGAGCGGGTGATCACTCGCCTGCACGAGGCGATCTCTCGCCGTGATCCCGAGCGCGTCGAGATCCGTGCGCGCCATCTTCGTCTCGACGCCGTCGAGCGCGTGCGCGATCGCGAGCGGCAGACCGGCGATCTCGAGCGGCGCGACGAGCGAGAGAAGGGTCGTGCGGTCGAGCGCGCCTGCGTCGTTGTCGAGCGTGCCGGGCGCGGGGCGACGCGCGCGCAGCTCGACGTGCGCGCCGTCGTCGAGACCGCCGCCGATGGCGCGGAGCTCGCGCGCGACGAGCGCTTCGTCCGCGTGCGAATCGGCCGCGAGCGCGCGTTCCAGCGTCGCGAGCGCAGCTGCCGGCTCGGGGAGCGACAAGAGCGGCGACGGATCGGGGACCATCATCGACGCGATCGTCGCGACGGCCTCGGGCGCGCGGCCTGCGTCGACGAGACCGCGGGCGAGCGCGGCCCGTGCGTCGTGCATGGTCGGCGAGAGTGCGAGCGCTTGCTTCAGGTGCGCCGCGCCTTCCGCAGGCCGTCCGAGCGCCTCGATTTCGAGACGCCCGAGTCGTACGAGCGTCGCGGGATCGACGTGGCCGAGCGCCTCCGCGCGCGCGAGCAGAGCGCCGAGCACGCGCGCCTGGTCCGCCGTGCGCGACGCGTGGAGATCGACGAGACGCGCGAGGCGCGCCGTCGTCGGCGCGCACGCGGCGGCCTCCACGAGCGCGCGCTCGGCGGCGGCCGCGTCGCCCGTCGCGAGATGAACGTCCGCGAGCTCGGCGAGCACGGCGGCCTTTGCCTCGCTCGGGCGCGCGACGTCCGCGAGACGCGCGAGGAGCGTCGCGATCTCGTTCGGCGGCGCGCTGGCCGCCCGCCGAGCCGCGACCACCTCGCGCAGCGCGCGCTCGCTCGACGGATCGACATCGAGCGCGGCACGGAGCACGCGCTCCACGTCGGCGGTTCGCGCGGGCGCACGACGGTAGGCCTCGGCGAGATCGAAGAGCGCAGCCAAGCGCGGGTGTGGCTCGCGGACGTGCGCGACGAGCGACTCGAGCGCCGCCTCCGCCTCGTGCGTCGCACCTTGCTCCGTGGCGACGTCCGCGAGCGCGCGCCACGCGAACGCCGTGGCGGGCGCAACCGCGACGATACGGCGCAGCGCTTCGATCGCGAGGAGACGATCGACCGGTGCGAGCCGAGCCACGCGCGCGAGCTCCGTTCCGATCTGGACGATCGCGTTGGGCTGCGTCGCGCGCGGGAGCGTTCGTCGGAGGAGGGCGACGAGACGATCGCGATGAGTCTCTTCCGTTCGCGCGCCGATGAGGAGCGCCACGGCGGGCACCGCGTCGGGGTTCGCGTCGAGCGCGCGCTCGAGCCAATCGAACGCGCGGGCCAAGCGCTCGGGTGGCGTGCCGAGCTGCGCATCGCGCGCGGCGAGGAGACGCGCGGCTGCGTGTGTCCATCGCGCAGCGCGCTCCGACGCGCTCGGGGTGACCTCGGCGAGCGCGATCGTCCCTTCGATGAGCGCGCGCTCGGACCCGAGGCGCGCGCCGAGACGCGCGGAGCCCTCCGCCGCGACGACCGACAGCGGCGCTTCGACGAGCGCTGTCGAGTACCAAGCGAGCGCCTCGCGCAGCGCCGCGTCGTCCGCGCCGCTCGCGTCGGGATCGAGCGCCATCGCGATCGTGAGCTGCGCGAGCGCACGCTCGATCGAGTCGGCGGCGCGAGCGACCTGCCGGCGAAGCGCTTGGAGGTGCGCGCTCCCGCGGTCACCGCGACGAACGGCGCTCGTCGCGTACCGAACGCGCGCGTCGAGAGCCGAGACGTCGTCCGGCGCGAGCGCGAGGATCGCGTCGAGGACCGGGATCGGGTCGCTGTTCGGCAGCTCGCGCTCGAAGAGCCAGAAGAGCGCAGAGAGCGCGCCGATGCGCGCAGGCGCGGCGCGCCATGCCTCGGATTGCGCGTGGAGCGCGTTCGCGAGAAGAGCAGCCGCGCCGCTTCGTCGCGCCGCGCGCTCGAGCATGCGTAGCGCGTTCGCCGCCGTCGGCGACGCGGCCACGGCGCGCTCGGCCTCTTCGACGGTCGGCGGATTCGCGGCGACGCC
>JAYVXB010000329.1:0-5831 GCA_043785585.1 Deltaproteobacteria bacterium
TGGATTTTCGGCCGCGCCGGCTGCTCGATCGTCCACGATCACGTCAGCAACCGCGTCCCCCTCGGGACACCCTTCGCGGTCGCGTTCCCCGCGCCAGGAGAGCTCCCCGCCCACGTCTGGGGGCCGATCAAGGTCACGCTCGGCACGGCGCCTCGCTACGATCTCGGCCTCTTCGAGCTCGCGTTCACGATCGTCCTTTCGCTCGCGCTCATTCTCACGTGGCGGCGCGCGCTCGCGGTCGGGACGCGCGTCGCGGTCGTCTGCCTAGCGTACGCGCCGGTTCGCTTCGCGATGGATTTCCTCCGCGACACGGACGGCGATCTCGGCGACCGGCGCCACGCTGCCCTGACGTTTGCGCAGTGGAGCTCGGTCGCGATGTTCGTCTTCGGTCTCTCGCTGGTGGTGCGTATTCGCGCGCGAAGGTAGCCTTCGAGGCTCCGCATGAACGAGCTCACCAAGATCGTTTCGCTCCTCAAAGACGACGCCATCGAGAAGCGGATCGCCGCCGCCATCGTGCTCGGCGAGATTCGCGCGAAGGGCCCCGAGGTCACCGACGCGCTCGCCACGTTGCTCGCGAGCCCAGTGCCCGCGCTGCAGAGGCACGCGCTCGACGCGCTCGCGCGCATCGGCGCGAAGAAGCTGGCGCCGCAGATCTTCCCGCTCCTCCTCGCGCACGATCGCGACGTTCGTCAGTCGGCGGCGCAAGCGATCCACAGCATCGGCGAAGAGGCCGTGCCGCTGATTCGCAAGCGAATGGACGGCGCGGAGCCGGAGGAGCGGCGCGCGCTCGACGCGATCCTCGCGGACCTCGGCGGCAAGGACGCTTTCACGACGCTGCTCGGGAGCATGGCGTCGAGCGAAGGCGAGGACGCGAAGTCCGCGGCGATCGCGGTGCGGCAGCACGTGAAGAGCGCGAGCGCGGCCGAGCGACGATCGCATCTGGCCGAGGTCGAAAAGTTTCTGAAGGGGCAAAAGAAGGGACTGAGCAACCCGAGCGCGATCGCGGCGGCGGTGAAGATCCTCGGGTACCTCGAGGACGAGAAGGCGCTGCCGACGCTGCTCGCGTACGCGACGAACGCGAAAGAAGCGTCCGCGATTCGGCAAGAGGCGCTCATCGCGATGCGGTTCGCGCTCGGCGAAAAGCGTGGCGATTCGAACAAGGTCGTGGGCGCGCTCATCGACGCCGCGTCCGACGCCGATCGCGCGCTCGCGCAGACCGCGCTCCATACGCTCGGGAGCCTCGAGCTGTCGGCCGAGCACGCGAAGCGCATCGAGAAGCTCGTCGCGCATCCGGACATCGAGCGCGTGAGGTTCGTGATCGAGCAGCTCGGTCGGCAGAAGGGCATCGACGCGGCGCGCGTTCTCGTGAAGCTGCTGGCGACCGGCGACAAGCGTCGCGCCGAGCTCGCGGCGGCGGCGCTCGGCGCGAACGACGACGCGGTCGCGCTCCTCGCGAAGGCGCTGCTCGAGGCGACGGACGCGGATCGCGCGTGGATGATCCGCAACGTGCTCCGCCCGTCGGCGAAGAAGATCGCGCCGCCGATTCGAAAGCAGCTCCTCGATTCGGCGATCGATCGACTCGACGCGGGCGAGCGCAAGTGGGAGTCGCTCCTCGACGTCGCGCGCGATGCGGATCCCGACGCGGCGGCCGCGGCCCTGCGAACGCTCGCGACGAAGCTCCGGAAGAAGGACAACCTCGACAAGTCGCTCACGGTGCTCGGGCTCCTCTGCCGCAGCGATCGCGCGACGGACGACGACCGCTACGCGCGGACCGCGCTCGAGCTCGCGAGGAGCGCGCGCGACACGCGACCTGCGGCGCGCGCGGGCGACGAGTCGCTGAAGATGATCGCCGCCCTCCTCGGTCGCGGCTACGACGTCGCGAAGGCGCTCCGCAAGGACAAGACGATCGGCCTCGAAGAGCTCTACTACGTCGGCTTTCATTTCGCGGAGACCGGCCACCCGCTCGGCGAAGAGCTCCTCGCCGAGGTCGTCAAGCAGGGCGGTCGCGCGAAGATCGGGCGCATGGCGAAGAACAAGCTCGAGCTCGTCGAGGGCGCGGGGTGACGTGAGAGCGGCGGCGTGCGCGATCGCCGTGACGCTCGCGACCGCGAGCGCGGGGTGCCGCGACGTCGCGACGCCGACGGCGCGCGCCGCTCCGGACGCGTCGATCGCCGCGGACAGCGACGCTGCGCGCGCATCGCGCCGCGAAGCGCTCCTCGCGAAGCTCCGCGCGATCGTCGCTGCGCATCCCGACGACGGCGCCGCGCTCTACGCGATCGCGCAGCTCGAAGCGCTCTTCGGACGGGCGGACGCCGCGCTCGACGCGCTCGCGCGCCTCGACGCGCTCGGCTGGGATTATCCGCCGGACGACGACGTCTTCCCCGGCGTCCGCGACACGCTCCGCTACCGCGAGATCGCCGCGCGCTTCGCGTCGCGCGAGCCGCGCGCGAGCACGAGCACGCCCGCCTTCACGATCGCCGAACGCGGTCTCGTTCCGGAAGGGATCGCGTTCGATCCGCGAAGCGGCACGTTCTACGTTTCGAGCGTCGCGCGACGCAAAGTCGTCGCGATCGACGCGCAGGGGCGCGCGCGCGATCTCGTGCGCGAAGGCGAGCACGGGCTGATGGAAGCGCTCGGCATGAAGGTCGACGCCGCGCGCGATCTCCTCTGGGTCGCGAGCAACGACGAGAAGACGGGCGAGTCCGGCGTCTTCGCGTTCGATCCGTCGACCGGCGCGCTCCGACGACGCGCGCGACTCTCCGGCGGACACGCCCTCAACGATCTCGCCTTCGACGAGCGAGGCAGCCTCTTCGTCACCGACACCATCGGCGGCGGCGTCTACTTGATGGTCCCCGCCGTCGACACGCTCCTGCCGTACCTCGAGCCCGGCACGTTTCTCTATCCGAACGGCATCGCGCTCTCCGACGCCAAGACGCGCATCTTCGTCGCGCACCTCGATGGCATCGCGGTCGTCGATCGCACCACCAAGCGGATCGCCTCGCTCGCCCACGACGCGCGCGTCTCGCTCGGCGGCATCGACGGCCTCGCGCTCCACGGCAACGCGCTCTACGCGATCCAGAACGGCCTCGGCCACGCGCGCGTCGTCCGCTTCGATCTCGACGCCGCGATGACCCGCGTCGAGCGCGCGACGCCGCTCGAGACCTCGAACCCCGCGTTCCAAGTTCCGACGACGGGCGTCGTCGCGAACGGCGCGTTCGTTTACGTCGCGAACAGCCAGCTCGACGTGCAAGGCGGCGCCGCCGAGAAGATGCGCGAGGCGATCCTGTTGAAGACGTCGTTGTAGACGCGCGAGACCGCCGACGGGACCGAGCTCCCCCTCATGGTACGTTGTCGCCTTGCCGCCGGAGGAAGAGACGTCCGCGCCGAACGAGCCCGGGAAGCCGTTCGAGCAGGAGTGGGGCACGTTCCTCAACGAGGTGCGGACCGCGCTCCCCGGCGTCCAGCTCCTCTTCGGCTTCCTCATCACGATGCCGTTCTACAGCCGCTTCCAAGAGCTGACCGGCGGGGCGCGCGCGCTCTTCTTCGTCTGCTTTCTCACGACCGCCGCGTCGACGGCGTTCTTGATCGCGCCGACCGTCTATCACCGGCTGCATTGGCGCCGCGACGTCCAGGACAAGGAGGAGATGTTCACCACGTGCAACCGCCTGGCGCTCGTCGGCGAGGTGCTTCTCGCCGTCTCCATGTCGTCCGCGCTTTTCATGACGTCGTACTTCTTCATCGATCGCACGCTCGCGTGGATCGCGATGGCCGTCGCCCTGCCGAGCTTCGGCTGGCTCTGGTTCGGTCTGCCGCTCGCACGCCGGCAGAAGGAGCGCGGACAGCGCGGCTGACTCGTCCCGATCCAGGGCCGTTCGTCATCGAGGCACGCTTCGCTTCGTGCGCGCGTCGAGCAGCGCGGTGCGGAGGCCCTCTTCCACCACGGGGTGGTAGATCGGCATGGCGAGCATTTGGTCGATCGTGAGCTCGAGCTGATGAGCCCACGCGAGAAGGTGCGCGAGATGCTCGGCGCGCGGTCCCACGATTTCGGCGCCGAGAAAACGACCCGACGCAGGATCGGCGTAGATGCGGGCGACGCCGCGGTTTTGGCCCATGACGCGGCTTCGCCCTTGGTCGGCGAAGCTCACCTCGCCCACGACGAGCGCGCCACGACGTGAGAGCTCCTCGAAGCTCGGTCCGACCACGGCGATTTGTGGATCGCAGAACACGATTCGGAGCGGAGAGCGGCGCGGCCGTGGTTGGCCGTTCGGGTAGCGCGCTGCGTTCTCGCCCGCGATTCTCCCTTCGCCGGTGGCCTCGTGGAGAACGGCCACGTCGTTGCTTGCGTCGCCGGCGATGAAGACGGGCGCGCTCCCGCACTGCATCGTCGTGCGATCGAAGATCGGAGCGCCGTCGGGATCGAGCGCCACGCCGGCGTTCTCGAGGCCAAGTCCGGCGAAGTTGGGACGGCGACCCGTCGCGACCAACGCCCAGGCGAAGTGCTCCACACACGCCCGGCCTGCGTCGTCGTCGTACTCGACGGCGACTCCGTTCCTTTCGCGACGCACGCCGCGGACATGGGCGTCGGGATCGAGCGCCATCTCGGAGCGCAGTGCCGACTCGGCCGCCGAGCGCACGACGGGATCGGTCAGCGGTCCGACGCTTCCGCCGAGCCCGAACACGCGCACGCGCACGCCGAGCCGGTGCAGCGCCTGGCCGAGCTCGAGCCCCACTCCGCCGGAGCCGAAGACGGCCACGGATTCCGGAAGCGTCGTCCACGCGAAGACGTCGTCGCTCACGATGACGCGGTCGCCGAGCGATGCGAACGTCGCGGGCACGAGCGGAGTGGAGCCGACCGCGACGACGACGGCGCGCGCGTCGATCACTCGATCGTCGACCTCGAGCACCTGCGGCGCAACGAAGCGCGCGCGGCCGATGACAGAGTGCTCGGCGGGGACGCGCCCCGTGCCGTTCACGACGAGCTCGACGAACCGATCGCGCTCTCGGCGGACGCGATCCATCACGGCGCGTCCGTCCACTTCGACGGCGCACCGAACCCCGAACTGCTGCGCGTGGCGTGCCTCGTGAGCGACGTCTGCGGCGGCGAGAAGCAGCTTGCTCGGCATGCAGCCGACGCGCGCGCACATCGTGCCTTGCGGGCCGCGCTCGATCAGCGCGACGCGCGGCGTGCTCGCGACGGCGGCGTGGTACGCGACGAGGCCCGCCGTTCCCGCGCCGACGATCGCCACGTCTACGGAGCGGCGGAGCATTCGCTACGGACGCCTGTCGAAGATCAGCGTCGTGGCGACGCGCGCGGTGACGTTTTCGGCGATGGTACGCGAGGATTGCACGGCGAGAGGATTGCATCGGCCGTGCCGCTCGTGCCGAGGGCGCTAGCCCCGCCGTTCCGAACGTCGACGACGGCGACGTTTGCAGAAACGGCGAGGCGCGTCCGTGATCGGATGCGCGGGCTACGAGCTGCTCTTCGGCGTCGTGCTCGCGGTCGTCGTCTCGGACCACTCGCGCATCGCTTGGCCGCCGGGGCGATCGATGTGGACCTTGTCGTCGACGGACGTGACCCACTTCATCGGGATGTAGTGGTGCTTGCCGTCCTTGTCCTTCGCGAGCTTGATCATGTCGGTACCTTCGACGTGATCGACGACTGCGAACTGTCCGTTCTCCGAGCAAACGACGGGCGCGTGCGGCTTGATTTGACTGGCGTTGATCATGAGTGGAGCTCCTTGGGTTGGGGCCGACCTAGGAGCACTGCTCGTGCCAGGTGCGACACGGGAGTTTGCGCGCGTTTCCTCGAGGAACGGCAGCTCATGAGCGCA
>JAYVXB010000330.1:0-5825 GCA_043785585.1 Deltaproteobacteria bacterium
ACGCTGATGATCGGCGAGCGCTTCGGGGAATGGTTCAAAGACGGCGCGATCTGAGTTATGCCCGAGGCCACCAATTTCTAGGGAGGGACTCCATGCGAAATGCCACCGTCGTCGCGTTCGTGCTCGGTTCGATCATCGCCATCGGTTGCGACGAGGAGAAGAAGCCCGCGCCGCCCGCTACACCGTCCGCCAGCGGGAGCGCTGCTGCGATGGCGCCGTCGGCGTCCGCGTCCGCAGTTGCCGCGCCCAAGCCGACGATGCCCGAGATGCTCGTCGCGTCGAACAAGCTCGTCCTCGACGGCTGGAACAGCCACGACGGCAAGAAGGTCGCGAGCGCGTACGCCGCCGACGGCGTGGTGAAGATCGCCGGGATGCCCGAGGCGAAGGGGCGCGATGCGATCACCGCCGACGCGACGCAGAATTTCTCGGCGTTCCCCGACTTCAAGGTGGCGTTCGCGCGCATCTGGCAAAAGGGGAACGTGCAGGTCGTCGAGTGGGTCGTGACCGGCACCAACAACGGCGAGTTCATGGGGAAGAAGGCGACGGGGCGTCCGACCGGCGTCAGCGGCGTGAGCGTCGTGACGATGAACGACGAGGGCCTCATCAAGGAAGACCGTCGCTACCTCGACATGATGACGACGCAGAGCCAGCTCGATCCGAAGGCGGCGGCGGGATCGTTCCGCCCGGTCCCGGCGATCCCCGCGACGTCGGAGACGCACGTCGCGAAGGACGACGCGCCGACGCTCGCGAAGGTGAACGAGGTCTACGCGACGCTCGACACGCACAAGGTCGACGCGCTCATGCCGTTCTACGCCGACGACGCGTCGTTCGACGACATGTCGCAGCCCGCGGCGTTCAAGGGGAAAAAGATGCTGAAGGACATGACGAACATGTTCCTCGTCGCGTTTCCCGATCTCAAACAGGTCAACTCGATGCAGATGGTCTCCGACGGCTGGGTGATCTCGGAGGGCGTTCTGACGGGCACGCACAAAGGCGCGCTCGGTCCGCTGAAGGCGTCGAACAAGCCGGTGAGCATCCACTACGTCGACGTGTGGCAGATGAAGGACGGCCACGTCGTCAGCGGTCGTTCGTACTCGAACGGTCTCGAGCTGATGATGCAGATCGGTGCCGTGCCCGCGCCGGGCGCGTCGGCGTCGCCGGCGGCGTCTGGATCGGCTGCGGTCCCCGCACCGAAAGCCACCGCGAAGTAAGGGGATTTGACACGGCCCGGTGTGACGCTACGTTCCCCGCGTCTTGTCCGCCGAGGTCGAACGCTACGCCGAGTCCGAGGTGCCGACCGAGTACGGCGCCGTGCGGACGATCGTCTACCGCGTCGGCGCCTCCGCCGATGACGCGCGCCCGGAAGAGCACGTGGCGCTCGTCGTCGGGGACGTCGCCGGCGAGAACGCCGTGCCCGTCCTCGCGCGCGTGCACTCGGAGTGCTGGACGGGCGAGGTGCTCCACTCGATGAAGTGCGACTGCCGCGCGCAGCTCGACCAAGCGATGCGCGCGATCGAAGCGGCGGGCCGGGGCGTCGTCGTGTATCTGCGGCAAGAGGGGCGCGGGATCGGCCTCGGGAACAAAGTGCGCGCGTACGCGCTGCAAGCCGAGGGCGTCGACACGGTCGACGCGAATCGGATCCTCGGCTTCGCGGACGACGCGCGTACGTACGGCGTCGCGGCGGCGATCCTCAAGGATCTCGGCGTGACGCGCGTCGCGCTCCTCACGAACAACCCGCGAAAGGTCGACGGACTCCGCGAGCACGGCATCGAGGTCGCCGAGCGGATCGCGGCGACGTCCGAGCCGAACGAGCACAACGCCGAATACCTCGCCGTCAAAGCGAAGAAGATGGGGCACGCGCTGTGAGCACCCGGTCGATGACGGCGATGCGCGTGGGCATCGTTCAGATGAACAGCCAGGACGACGTCGCGGCGAACCTCGAGCGCGCGGTGCACTGGATCGGCGACGCGGCGCGCGCAGGCGCCGAGCTCGTCGCGCTCCCCGAGAACTTCTCGTTCATGGGCGAAGAGGCGCAAAAACGCGAGATCGCCGAGCACCTCGACGGCGCGGTCCCCGGGCCGATCCTCGGCGCGCTCATCGCGACGGCGAAGGAGCATGGCGTTTGGATCGTCGGCGGTGGGATGCCCGAGGCGAGCAAGGACGCGTCGCGGCCGTACAACACGTCGGTGCTCGTCGCGCCGTCGGGCGAGATCGTCGCGACGTACCGCAAGGTTCACCTCTTCGACGTGTCGCTCGCCGACGGCACGAGCCTGCGCGAGAGCGCGGCGACGATGGCGGGGAGCGATCCCGTCAGCGCGCGCGTCGGCCCGACGGTCCTCGGCATGACGATTTGCTACGACGTGCGTTTCCCCGAGCTGTTCCGGCGGCTCGTCGATCAGGGCGCGCGCGTCGTCACGGTGCCGTCGGCGTTCACGCTGACGACGGGCAAAGATCACTGGCATGTCCTCCTTCGCGCGCGCGCGATCGAAAACCAAGTCTTCGTGCTCGCGCCCGCGCAGCACGGCAAGCACCCCAAGGGGCGGCAGACGTACGGCAAGTCGCTCATCTGCGATCCGTGGGGCGACGTGCTCGCGCAGTGTGCGGAGGGCGAGGGGACGTGCGTCGCATCTCTCGACTTCGAGCATCAGGATCGCGTGCGCGCCTCGCTGCCGTCGCTCCTCCACCGCAAGTGGCCTGCGTGAAGGTACCGCTCGTCGATCTCGCCGCGCAGCATCGGGCGATTCGCGACGAGGTCCTCGCGGCGGCGCACGCGGTGATCGACGCGCAGGCGTTCGTGCTCGGCGAGCCCGTCGCGTCGTTCGAGCGGACGCTCGCGACGATCTGCGGCACGTCGCACGCCGTCGGCGTCGCGTCGGGCACGGACGCGCTCGTGCTCGCGCTGCGCGCGCTCGGCGTCGGGCCGGGGGACGCGGTCGTCACGTCGGCGTTCAGCTTCGTCGCGTCCGCCGAGGCGATCGCCGCGGTCGGCGCGCGGCCCGTCTTCGCGGACATCGATCTCGCGACGTTCAACCTTTCGCCGGCGAGCGTCGAAGAACGCATCGCACGTCACGACGCGCGCGCGCACGGGACGCTGAAGGCGATCTTGCCGGTGCATCTCTTCGGTTTGTGCGCCGACATGGACCCGTTGCTCGCGATCGCGAAGCGGCACGGACTGTCGATGATCGAGGACGCGGCGCAAGCGATCGGCGCGAGCTGCGGCGGGCGCTTGGCGGGATCGATGGGCGACGCGGGGTGCGTCAGCTTCTTCCCGACGAAGAACCTCGGCGCGTGGGGAGACGGCGGCGCCGTCGTCACGTCGCGCGAAGACGTCGCGTCGCGCGTGAAGCGCCTGCGCGCGCACGGGATGTCGACGCCGTACCGCAGCGAGGAGCTCGGCACGAACAGCCGCCTCGATGCGCTTCAAGCCGCGGTCCTCGGCGTCAAGGCGCGTCACCTCGCGGCGTGGAACATCGCACGCGCGCGTGTCGCATCGCGGTACCGCGATCGCCTCGCGGATCTCGCGCCGCGCCTCGTCCTTCCCGCGGAACGAGAGGGCGCGCGCCACGTGTACAACCAGCTCGTCGTCCGAGCCGACGCGCGCGACGCGCTCGCCGCGCACCTCGCGTCACGCGGCGTCGCGACGCGCGTCTATTACCCGCTCACGCTGCCACGCCAGGCGTGCTTCGCGTACCTCGGCGAGGATCCCGCGTCGTTCCCTGTCGCCGACGCCGCCGCGCGCACCGCGCTCGCCATCCCGGTCTACCCAGAGCTCACCGACGACGCCATCGACTACGTCGCCGACGCGATTCGCGAGCTCTTCGCGCGGTAGCTGGACGCTCCCGCTCTCGTCCCCTGCGACGCGTCAGTTGCCGACGGCGTGAAGCGTCCCGTCGGTCGTTCCGAAGCCCGTCCCCGAATGCACGTAGACCACGTGATCCGCGCCGATCGAAATCGAGAACACGCTCGCGGTACCAGGCGTGAGCGGCACGGACCACAGCACCGAACCGTTCGCCGGATCGAAAGCGTAGAGCGTGTCGTTGCACCCTGCGTAGACGACCTCGTTGGCGTCGAGCGTCGCGGTGAGGCAATCGTTCCCGCCGGATTGCGCTATCCACTTCTTCATCCCGTTTGCGCCCACCGCGATCACCGGCGTCATCTGCGCACCCAGGTACGTCGTGGAGTCGTCGCCGACGGCCATCACGCCCGCTTGTCCCGCGCCCGCGTCGACGAGCGGGAACTTCCACGCCAGCGCGCCGCCGGGCGCGACCGAGTCGAGCTCCATTCCCTCGACGAGCGCGACGCGCACGTTGCCATCGGGCGCGACCGCGACGTGCGCGCTGGTGCTGGCGGCGAGCGTTCGCACGAGCGCGCTGCCGCCGTCGGCGGCGACCTTCTGCAGCTGGCCGTTCGAGACGAACTGGTACACGAACGAGTCGGCGCCGATGGCGGGAGACATGTAGTCGACTGCGCCGCCGAACACCTTGCTCCAGCGCTGGCCGCCCGCGGAGTCGAGCGCGAAGAGCGTGGAGCTTGGGTCGTCGAAGAGGAGCGTGGGCCCCGCGCCGATCGTCAGGTTCCCTCGCGCGCCGTACATGAATGGCGACGGCTTTGCCGTGAGGATGCCGGCTACGGGCGTGAGCGGGACCTGGAAGATCCGCGTCTGTCCCGGCACATAGAGGTTGCCGTCCGCGCCGATCGCGGGCGCCCACTCGATCTGCTCCGGTGCGCCGAAGCGCCCGACCTGGTTGCCCGCTTGGTCGAACGCGTAGAGCGACGAGTCGTCCGACGCCATGTAGATCGTGCCGTCCGCAGCGATGAGCGGTGCGAACTGCGGTATCGCGGCGCGCTTTCTCGACCACCTCACGGTCGGCGTCGGCGCCCGACTCGGGCCCGCGTACGGACTCTTGCGTCGCTTCGACGGGCAGTAGCCGTCCATCGGCCACGGCGCGTTCGCCTGCAGCCCGCTCGTGTCGCCGCACGCGGTGACCGGCAGTGCCGCGTCGCGCGGTGGTGACGCATCGCCGCTTTCGGCCGCGCCGTCGGACAGCGCGACATCACCGACCGTCGCGTCACTCACCCCCGCGTCAGCGTCGGACGATGGCGCGAGCGCCTCCTCGGTGCAACCGCCCGGCGCCGCGCAGGCCGTCGGATCCGGAAGGGTCGCCGACACGCACTGCCCCTTCACGCACGTGCTCGCCGGATCGCACACGACGCCCTCGCAGCGCCCGCGCATGACCACCGGCACTTCGAGCTTCGTGCTCGGTAGGAAGCGAAGCGCGCGTCGCGCGACGATGCATCCGGGGCCGCCGGACGAGGGGCAGTCGTCGACCGACTTTCCGATGCCCGTCGTCACTCGAAACGCGATCGCGCTGTCATTCGAGCCGCTCGGTACGACGACGAGCGATCCGATGTATCCGTCGGCGCAATGTGTTCGCGACGACGTCGGGGGCCGGTCTTCGATACCGCCGTCGGTGCCGAGGACGCCGACGACGATGTTCGTTCCGCGCAGCGCGGTTGCGCTCGTGCACGGGACGTCGGTCGTCACCTCGATCGTGATCTGCGTGGGATCCTTGCATCCGAGCGCGGCGATCGCGGCGATGGCGGGGAACGCGGCGCCCAGCTTCTTCCTCGCGCGCTTTGCCGGCATCGGACCAAAGTACCCGAACTCGATGCCGTTGGCGTCGCCGCCACCCCGCAAGGAACATCGCGCGCCGCGCCGCGCGGTGCGATAGCTTCCCGCCCGATCATGAAGACCCAACTCGACTTCGTCTACGAGCACGAGAAAACGAGACCGAACGACGTCTGGCTGACCCAGCCGATGGGCG
>JAYVXB010000331.1:0-5819 GCA_043785585.1 Deltaproteobacteria bacterium
CACCGAGACGCGGATCATCGGGGAGAGCTCCTTCGACAACTCCTCGGCGACGCGCTTTCGGATCGCGTAACGCTGATCACAGAGCTGCGACAGCTTCACCATGAGCTCGCGCCGTCGCGACTCGAGCGTGCTGCGCTCCGTGCGTCGCATGTCGAGCGTGCGCTTCGCGGCCGTCGCCGTCGCGAGACGTTTCTGGAGGCCGCCGCGCTCGGCCTCTCGCGCGCTCTCCGTCTTGTTCTTCTCCATGAGCTTCGCGTGGGCGGCGTCCTGCGTGGTGTGCGCGACGGCGAGCGCCTTCTCGTTCTTGAGGAGGTCGGCCTCCGTCAGCTCGCACGCGTGCGAGAGCTCGGCGACGCTCGTCTCGAACTTCGCCGCGAGCTGTCCGAGTCCCGACGCGAGCTTCTTCATCGCGTCGCGGTTTGGCCCCGTGAGCAGCGCGTCGTCCAAGATCACCGAGAACGACCGCGCGACGTCCGCCCCGACGGTCGCGGCCATCTTCTGCGACGCTCGGATCGCCGTTCGCGCCGCCGCGAACGCGTGCAGCTCACGCTCGCGCAGGCCCTTGTCGGCGGTCGCCGCGCGGATCGCCGCGGCGTCGGCGCCCGTCTCCGGCTGCATCGCCTTCAGCTTCTCTTCGAGCCCTGCGACGTCGCTCGCCTCCGCCTTGAGATCGCCTTCGACGCGCGCGACGTCCAGGAGCTTCATCGCGTTCGCGCGGAGCTCGCGGACGACCGCATCGAGCCCGCGGCGCACGTCGCGCATCTCCTCGCCCGCGAAGTTGTCGAGCAGCTCGAGCTGCGACCGATGGTCGCGCGCGATGTGCTGGATCGCGTTCTGGCCGTAGAAGTCGGCGCGCACGATCTGATCGATCGGAACAGCAACTTCCTTGCCGCTCGCGTCGAAGATCCGCGCGTCCTGCCCCGGCGCGCGCTCGATCACGTATTGAGCGCCATGTTCGGTGCGCCACCGCACGCGAACGAAGCCGCCCTTCAGGTTGGTCTGGACGAGCTTCTTCGTCTCCGCGGTCGGCGGCTCGCCGGGATGCGTCGCGAAGCGCATCGTCTCCACGATCGTCGTTTTGCCGGTGCCGCTCTCGCCGAGGAGCGCGCTGAACTTCGGCGCGAACTCGATGATCGCTCCGTCCAAGAATCCGCCGCAGTACTCGACCGAGAAGAATCCAGAAGGTGTCGTCGTCATGTGGGTCTCGCTTTCTGTTCGACTCCTCTGTTGTCGGCAAGTCGTTTCTCGACGTTGCGAAAAAAGCGCACGGGCGACGTCGATTCTTCGGGTGACTTGACCCTCGCACCTGGCCCTTACGAGAACGTGGAATTGAGTTGCTCCGTGCTCGCGACAACGCCGTCATGTGCGCCGAGGAGGTCGCGACGACGATGAACGGTCCCGAATTTTTCAGAACCCGGATGGGTCACACGTTCTACGAACACACGCTGCCGGAGCTCGTGAAGCAGGTCGCGCGCGTCGCCGACGCGCTTGAAGCGCTCGCGAAGCGCGAGCAGCCGATTGTTAGCAACCGCGAGACGCGCGGTACCGATGAACAAGGTAAAGGAGACGTGCGATGACGGATCTGGCGGACGGGCAGTCGACGGAGATGAAGGGCTCGGGCGCGAAGCCGTACGTGCTGAAGAATACGAGCGGCGTCTACTCGTGCACCTGCCCGGCGTGGCGCAACCAAGGAGTCGCGATCGAGCGGCGCACGTGCAAGCACCTCAAGAAGCTCCGCGGCGACGCAGCGGAAGCCGCGCGCGTCGGCAGCGACGCTGCGCCCGCGCGGAAGGCGAAGCCCGCCGTTTCGGAGGGCGACGACGGCGCCGAGCCCGCCGACGCGAAGGCGCCTCCCCTACTCCTCGCGCATCGTTGGGAGAATGACGTCGACCTCACCGGCTGGTGGATGAGCGAGAAGCTCGACGGCGTGCGCGCGTATTGGAACGGCAAGCAGTTCCTCTCTCGGCTCGGCAACGTCTACCACGCGCCCGAGTGGTTCCTCGAAGGGCTGCCGGACACGCCGCTCGATGGCGAGCTGTGGGGCGGGCGGAAGAAGTTCCAACGCACGGTCTCGATCGCTCGCCGCCAGGACAAGAGCGAGCTGTGGCGCGAGCTCACGTTCCTCGTGTTCGATGCTCCGAGCATGGACGCGCCGTTCGAAGAGCGATTGGAGCACGTGCGCCTCCACATGCGCGAACGGCTCCCGCGCCATGGGCGTCACCACGAGCACATGCTCTGCAGGGGAACGGACCACCTGCGCGCCGAGCTCGCGCGCGTCGAGGCACTCGGCGGGGAAGGGCTCATGCTCAGGCAGCCAGGATCGCGCTACGAGATCGGACGCTCGTCGACACTCCTCAAGGTGAAGAGCTTCCATGACGCCGAGGCACGCGTCCTCCGTCACCTTCCCGGCGAAGGGCGCCACAAGGGTCGACTCGGCGCGCTCTTCGTCACGCTGCCGAATGGCACCGAGTTCTCCGTCGGCACGGGCTTCTCCGATGCCGAGCGTCGCGATCCGCCGCCCGTCGGCGCCGTCATCACTTTCAGATTTCAGGAGTACTCGGACGGTGGCGTCCCGCGCTTTCCGTCGTACGTGGGCGTGCGGCACGACGCCGCGTTCCCTGCTATCGAGGCATCGAAATGATTCCCATCGAGAAGCTCCGCGCCGTTCGAACGATCGTCGCGCACGACAACTGCCCCGACGGGCTCGCGTCGGCCGTCCTTCTTCACGACGCGCTGCCCGACGCGGAGATGCGCTTCGCGCAGTATGGGACCGACGACCACAAGGGATTGCGCGGCATTCGCGGGATGCTCTTCTGCGATTTCTCGCCGCACCCGGACATGGCCGCAGAGCACGCCGCGGTCGGCACGATCGTCCTCGATCACCATCGCACGGCAAAGCCCATCGTCCTCGCGATGGAGGAGAACGGTGTCTACGCCGACGAGACGGCGGAGCCTGGCGTGTCCGGCGCGTTACTCGCGTACCGCCACGTCTGGTTGCCGCTTCGCGGCGAGGTGCCGGTCGAGCCGTTCGCCGAGCACTTCGCGACCGTCGCTGGCATTCGCGACACCTGGCAAAGAAAGCACAAGCTGTGGGGCGAGGCGTGCGCGCAGGCATACCTACTCAACACGTTTCCGCGATCGTGGTGGCTCGCGCAGTCTCTCAAAGCGCTCGAAGCGAAATGGGAAGAGCTCCTCGTTTTCGGCGCCGCGCTCAAGACCAAAGAAGAGGAGCGCATCCAGCGTGCGATCGACGGCGGCTACCGCTTCACGACCGACGACGGGCGCCGCGTGCTCGTCATGCAGGGTGTGTCCGTGACGAGCGACGGCGCCGAACTCCTCGGCAACAGCGTCGACCTCGTCGCGGGCTTCAGCTACGGCGTCGAGAACGACGTGCCGAAGGTGAAGTTCTCACTGCGCTCGCACACCGGCATCGACTGCTCTTCGATCGCGAAGGCGCACGGCGGTGGTGGGCACACAGCGGCGGCAGGCTTCTCAACGGTCGTGCAGACGGAGGATCCGCAGCCGTATCGGCTCTTCCAATTCTTGCTCGACGAGGCGCACGAGAAACTGCGCGCGTAGTAGGGTCGCCAGGATGGAGAGAGTGGCCGCGATCCTTCGTCAGCTCTACGAGCTTGTCGACGAACTCGAGCGCCTTCACAAGGGACGGTCCTTCACGCCCGACGGTCACATGGTCGGCAGCATCGGCGAGGCGTGGGCAATGTGGATGTACGACTTGGTCCTTCTTCCGGCGTCGGCGCCCATCCATGACGCGACGACGCAGGACGGTCGCTACGTGCAGATCAAAGCGACGCAGCGCACATCGGTCGGGATCTACGGAGAGCCCAAGCACCTCATTGTGCTCAAGCTCCATCGAACAGGAATCGCGGAGGAGGTCTTCAACGGTCCCGGAGAGGTCGCGTGGAACGCCGCCGGCAAGCCTGGCAAGCACTCGCAGCGTCCGATCACCGTGACGCGACTGCGGCGATTGATGGACTCCGTTCCAGCCAGCGAGCGACTGCCCATCGTGCGCACGCCAAACGCCGTAGTGCCCTGACGCTACTTCGCGAAGTACACCGCCGTGTTCTTCGTCCCCGTCATGCGGACCTTCTTGGCGGCGATGGCGCGCTTGATTGCACCGCGCCAGACCTCTTTGGTGACGCCGCGGGCGAGCGCTGCGCGCAGATCCTGAGAGCGCATTCCGTCCTTGTGCTGTTTCAATACAGCGACGATCGCCTCGACCGTGAGCTTCGGGGGCCGACCGCGCTTCCCGGGCGTCGCCTTCCCGTTGGCGGCTCGCGGCGCCGACGTCGGCGCCTTCGCCCCAGTAGCGCCGAGGATCTCATCGAGCGACATGCCCCGCACGGCGACCACGAGTTCGGAGGCGAACTTCTGCGCGAGTGATTGGATGGTCTGATTGAGGTTGGCCATTGGCCGCGACTCTACCCCAATTCAATCGCGTCGCGCAGCGTCCCAAGCGTCCTTACTGCCGTATCGGGTCTGCTGCCCCTCGACGATGAACACGTCATTGCGCGGGAGCTGCACGTCGCTCGCCGTCCATCGGTCGCGCGGCGCCGTCGTCGTGGGCTCCTCCTCATCGTCTTCATCCGCTTCCGTGAACTCTTCGCGCACGGTGACGCCGTGATCGCGTTCTCGAATGGGTAGTTCTGCTGGCCCATGATGTAGACGTCGGCCTCGGCGTCGCAGTCCTCAAGGATCTCAATCAGCGTTCGAACCTTCATCTTCGTAGTCCTCGTTGCAGACCGACGTTGCGTGTCGTGTGCCATCGACTCCGTGCGATTCCCGCCAGCGTCGCGGGATTCCGCGTCGCACTTCGACCGTGTTCCGCGGAGATGCACGCGGCGCATGCCCGGGCGTTCCATCGCGATCCTCGCAGGCCAGCAAAGATGTCGGACCTCCTGATGCGTGCATCACGGTCGCAACTCGCGGACATCGCCGCTCAATGAGCGAATTCGCGATGTGGCTATGACAATCCCATCGCGGTCGTTGCTCGCGACATCGCGCGTTCACGCGGAGATGCGACCAGGCACACGTCACGCATTGCCCATCCTCGCGGCACGAAGCCGCAAGGAAGGAGATGGTCATGACTACGTTGAACAGCGCGGACGTTCGGATCGCCGGCGTCGAGCGCGAGTTGGAGTACACGCATCGCGTGCTCTCGGAGCACGTACGGCGGCTCGCGGAGCAGATGGCACGCGTCGCCGCGCGGCTCGAAGCCGACGGCGTCGACGCGCACGTGAATCAGCTCGGCGAGGTGCAAGGCACGGCGCTCGACATCGACCGCGCGTGCGCGGTCCTGACGGCAACGCGCGCATCGCGCGACGTGCTGCGCGCGGTGGTGACCACGGCGCAGGAGGAGCGTCGATGACGGCGGCGAAGGTGTGCGTGAAGTGCGGCGAGATCATCTCCGCGAGCGACGTGCAGCTCGCGCCCGATGTCGACGAGCGCTGCCACGACTGCGCGGACTACTGCGACGACCCCGATTGCGCGCGCGCTCCGCGCACGGAGGAGGGGTCGTCGTGACGAACGAAGAGATCCTGAAGACTCGGGACGCGCTCCTCGGCGCGCTCGATAAGCAACGCAAGGTCGTTCTGCAGCTCGCGCTGCTACGCCGTTCGTGCCCGGTGTGCGGCGCGTACGCGAACATCATCGAAGCCGCCGGCATCGCGCTCAACGACTACACGTTCGGCCACGAGTCGCCGTCGTGTCGGTGCGCGCGATGCGAAGCAGAGCTCGAACAAGTCGTGCCGCTCTTCGGCGGCGAGGGGTGGTTTTGGAAACGAAAGGGAACGGACGAATGA
>JAYVXB010000332.1:0-17571 GCA_043785585.1 Deltaproteobacteria bacterium
AGCCGCCTCTCGCTCCCGTGCGGCAAGGTCGCCGGCGCGTTCGTGCACGCGTCGAACATCGAGGACGCGAAGAAGGACGATCGAAAGCTCGTTTGCTACGACTGCGGCGTCGCCTGCGACTTGTCCGCGATGAAGAGCGAGCGCCTCGTCTACTTGCGAAAGCTCGGCGCCGAGACGCCGCGCGCGCCCGCGCCGCCCGTCGCCGTGCGCACCGATCGCACGCGCCGTCCCGTCGCGATCGTCCAAGGGGAGCCGCGCCGCTACCGCTTCCTCTATACGAAGACCGGCGCCAGCGCGTTCTTGTCGCACCTCGATTTGATCCGCGCGTTGCCGCGCACGTTCCGCAAGCAAGGGCTGCCGCTCTTCTATTCGCAAGGCTTTCATCCGAAGCCCGACATGACGTTCGGCCCCGCGCTGTCGCTCGGCGTGTCGTCGCTGTGCGAGATCGTCGACGTGAAGATCTCGGCCGACATCGACGCGGCCGCGATGGTCGAAGCGCTGAGCGAAGGCGCGCAAGACGGGACGCTCTTCCTCGATGGCACGCGCCTCGGCGCGAACGACGCCAGCGTGCCGCGCATCGTCGATGCCGCGCGCTACGTCGTCGCGGTGCCGCGCAGCGTGCTCGCGGATCTCGGCGGCGAAGCGGGTCTCCGCGAGCGCGTCGACGCCGTGCGCGCGGCGACCGAGCTCCCCGTCATCCGTCGCATCGACGGCATCGGCAAGAAGGTCGACGTGCGCGAATTTTTGCGACGCATCTCGATCGGCGGCGATGACGCGCACGCCGCGATCGCGCGCGCGGGGATCGCAGGCGACTTCGTCGCGGTCGACGTCGACGTCGAGATCCGCGGCTCGGGCGCGGTGAAGATCAGCGAGGTCGTCGAGGTGCTCGCGGGCGCCGAGCTTCCGCACCGCGCGGTGCGGGTCGCGATGGGGATGTGGAAGGGCGACGGCGTCATCGCGTCGCCGATGGTGCTCGAGAGCGTGCGCAAAGGGAGCGCGGCGTCGAATGGGGTCGTTGCGAGCGCGCCCGAAGAAGTGGCAGCGCCCTGACGCAGCGTCGTCACGGCGGCGAAAGCAGGAACGGCACCACGACGTAGACCGCTCCCGCCTCGGGCGCGGGGAACGACAGCTTTGACGTCGCTTGTACGATGCACTCGACGACCGACGAGCTCGGCAGATCCGACCCGCCGTTGCACGCTTGCGCCACGGCGCCCCCCGCGTCGATCGCGAGCTTCACGGTGGCGCGGCCCTGAAGGTTCGGGTCCAGCCGCAGCCCGCTCTCGTAGCACGCGCGCACTCCGTCGAGCTTCGCGCGCACGATCTTGTCGACGGCATCCGGAGCCAGACGACCGTTGACGAACAGCGTGCCGATGAGGATCTTCGCCGGCTTCTTCCGCGGAGCGGCCGACGGTGACGGTGGGATCAGCGCCTCGCCCGCGTCCGTCGAGATCGCGGGAACGTCCATCGACCAGGCGGTCGCGAACGATCCGCCGATGACGCTGCCATCGAGCGCTTCCGTGACCCCTTCGCCGGGAAACATGTCGAGCGACACGTTCGTCGGACGCCCCGCCGCGAACGCCGGCGCGACGAGCCTCGCGATCGTCAAGAGCGCGCCAGGCGAGGCCTCGACCGACAGGAGACAGCGCTCCGTACCGGGACACAGTTCATCGACGAGCCCGGCGAGCGCGTCGGACTTCACGACGCGCGTCTTCACGCTCGGCCGTGCGTCGCACGAGCCCGTCGCGAGCGCGTCGATTTCCCACCCGACGAGCGCGCGGCGAAGACGGAGACGCACGTCCGGGTGCATGGGCGCATCGTCGCCGCGTCGCGGCGCCTGGGGAACGGTGAGCATCGCGTCCCAAGCGATCTCGTCGATCTTCAGCCGCACGCGCGGATACCCCGCCGCCGCCGCCGTCTCGATCAAGCTCTCGCCGGCGAGCGCATCGGACTCCGGTGCCGCGTCGAGCTCGATCCATCCGTGAAACGGGCTGTCCGGATGGATCGTCTTCCAGTGCTCGCGCATCCCCTTCAGCCAGTCGAAGACCTTTTGAACGCGCGCGAGCTTCGTCGTGTCGAGATCGCTCGGGGTCGCGACGAGGCGGCCGTTCACCGTGACACCGCGGTAGTCGAGCTCGATCTTCGGAGCCATGAGGAGTTGTCCGACGACCTCGCCCCCCGCGATTCGCTTGTGCTCGCGGAGCACGTCGTCCGCGCTGAGCTCGTCGATCGGGAGCGAATCGGTGGGCGGCCGCTTCTTGTTCCCGCACGCCGACGTCGGCACGAGCGTGAAGAGCGCCGCGAGCGTGACGAGAAGGAAGCGACGCATTCACCGAGCTTCGCCCCTCCTTTCGATCCGAGCTAGCGTGAACGTCTTCGCGCGCATGACCACCTCGCCGCAATGAAAGCCCCCCTCGCTCCGCGTCTCCCCGTCGTCGGCAACCTGATCGAGTTCCGGCGCGACGCGCTCCGCTTCCTCTGCTCGATGCGCGAGCGGCACGGCGACGTCGTCGAGGTCGCGATCGGTCCGATGAAGGTGACGCTCCTCAGTCATCCCGATCTGGTCGAGGACATCCTCGTCACGCGTAACCGGCTCTGGCAAAAAGATCGCTTCCTCCAAGTGACGCTGAGGCCGATCGTCGGGAACGGTCTCCTCTCGAGCGAAGGGGATTTCTGGCGGAAACAGCGCCGCCTCGCGCAGCCCGCGTTTCACCGCGACCGCATCGCGGCGTACGCCGGCATCATGGTCGCAGAAGCGTCGCGGCTCGCGCGCACGTGGCGCGACGGCGAGGTGCGCGACGTCCACAAAGACATGATGGGCCTCACGCTCGGCATCGTCGCGCAGACGCTCTTCGGCGCGAACGTTGGCGATCACGCGGACGACGTCGGCGAGTCTCTCGAGGCGGTGCTCGCGGTGGTCGCCGATCCTCTCGAGCTGTTCGTACCGCTCTTGAAGCATCTCCCGACCCCGCAGCGCCGGCGGTTCAATCGCGCCGTCACGAAGCTCGATGCGATCATCTACGGCGTCATCGAGGAGCGACGTCGTACGGGCGCAGCGGAGACGAGCGATCTCCTGTCGATGCTGCTTCACGCGCAGGACGAAGACGGCTCGCGGATGACGGACAAGCAGCTGCGCGACGAGTGCCTCACGCTCTTCCTCGCCGGCCACGAGACGACGGCGCTGAACCTCTCGTGGACGTGGCTCCTCCTCTCGCAGCATCCGGACGTGAAGGCGAAGCTCACCCGCGAGCTCGACGAGGTGCTCGGCGATCGCGGCGCGACGTTCGCGGATCTCCCGAACCTTCGCTACACGAGCAACGTCATCGCCGAATCGCTGCGCCTCTACCCGCCGGCGTGGTCGATGGGACGCGAGGCGCGCGAGGACGTCGACGTCGGCGGTTACCGCATTCGACGCGGCGAGCAGGTGTGGTTCTGCCCGTGGTCGATCCACCGCGACCCGCGATGGTTCGACGATCCGGACGCGTTTCGCCCGGAGCGATGGGAGGGCGATCTCGCCAAGCGGTTGCCGCGCTATGCGTACTTCCCGTTCGGCGGAGGTCCGCGCTTCTGCATCGGGCAGTCGTTCGCGCAGCTCGAGGCCGTGCTCCTCCTCGCGACGCTCGCACGCGACTTCGACGTCGACGTGCTCCCGAAGCCGCGCGCGATCCCGGAGCCGTCGGTGACGTTGCGCCCGAAGCACGGCCTGCGCGTGCGCCTCAGGCGACGGGCGCTTTCCGCGCCGTAGCCTCGCGTCACGACGGCGGGTAGAGGATGACCGAGACGCGCAACGTTCCGTCCGATGGCAGCGGTGGGATCGCAACGCCGAACGGCGAAATCGTCGTCGGACGGGGAAACGTCGCGAGCGCGGTGCGGAGCTGGTCGTACCCGGGGATCCGATCGCTATCGACGATCATGGCGGCCGGCGAATCGAACGCCGCGCCGGACGGCGGCAGCCATGCGGACAACGCGGCAGGCATCGCCGGCGCCTTCACGGTCGTCGTCGTCGGAGGCGCGACGATGATCCACTGCCCCGTCGTTCGTCCCGCGTCGACGCTCGACGCCGACCACGACATCTGCACCGCCAGCCCGTCCGCTCCCGTGACCGTCCCCGCGACAGTCAGCGTCACTGCCGGACGCGCCGTGACCGACGTATCGGCAACCACGTTCGTCATCGCGGGCAGCAGCTGCGCGAGATCGAACGACTGTGCCGTCGCGGGCGGCGCCGTGCGCTTCGCGATCATGGCGATCGACAGGTACGCGCCGGTCGCCGCCGTGAACCTCCCCGCCTCGAACTGCACCGCGTCGGCGTAGCCCGGGTACGTCGCCGTCGTCGCCGTCGCCGTCCCGGCCGCCGGCATGACCGACGCTTGCGTCGTGAGGGCGACGCCGTTCGCGATCTCGCTGTACCCCAGCGACGCGAGTTGCGTCCCCGCGTTCGTCGCTGTCACGTTGACGCTCCCGACATTCGCCCACGCCGAGAGACCGGTGACCTGCGCCGTCCCGCCGTCGGCGCCGATGGCGTTTCCCTTCTTGAAGCTGAATCCGGTCACTAGCGCGTTGGCGTCGGTCGCGATCGCGAGCACGGGGAACTTCCCCGCGTGTTCGCAGTCCGGCGGCGAGATTGCGTAGGCGATCGGGCTCGACGGAGAGAGCGGCGAGCGACACGCGCCCGAATGCGCCTGGTAATACAGCGTCCCCCCATCGGGCGGGTTCGTTGGCAGGTCGACCGACACCGCGTCGCTGCCGAACGTCTCCGCCGGATCGTCGAGCGCGGTGAGAACGTCCCCGGGCTGCACCGCGATCACCGTGACGAGCTGCCTCGCCGCGCCGCTGCCGAGCGCGACGGTCACCATCGTCCCCGGATCGACGACGCGCGACGCCGATCCATCGATCCCTGTCGCCTTCGCTTCGACGACCGCGCCGTTCGCGTCTTGGAAGACGACGTTCACCGCGGGCTCGGGCACACCGCCCTTCAACACGATCACCTTGACCGGACGCGGGCCGGCCTCGGGCTGCGCGGCGTCGGCGAGCGCGCCGTCGGGGATGGTTCCGTCGAACGCGCCGCCATCGAAATGAAACACGCCCGCGTCGAACTGCGGGTCCGCATCGAGCCGGAAGCAACCGAACGCGAGGATGGGGAGCGTGACGAAGGGGATCAGATGAAGACGATTTGCGCGCATTGTCTTTCAGTATTTCAGCCTTCGCGTCACGGGCGCAAGGCCGACGTTTGAACACACGCGGGCGTCGTGGCACCGTATCCGCAGGATGCGACTTCGCTCTGCGACCATCGCGGCGGTCGTCGTGCACGCGGGGGCGTGCGCGCTGCTCGTGCTCGCGCCGGTTCGCCCGAAGGTGGCGCGCACCGATGCGACGAACGCGCTCGCCGAGATCGTGCTGGAAGACGAAGAGATCGCGGAGCCGCCGGCACCTGCGCCGCCGAGCACGTACGTCTTCGAAGGCGCGGCCCCTTCGACGTACGGCCATTTGGCAGGTCGCACGAAGGCGCAAGCTGGACCGCGCGATCCGCTCGCCTCGGCAACGGCTCCGAGCACGGGCGCCGTCGCTCCGATGGATGCGCCGACGACGGACGACGGATCGACGTGGACGTTCCGGCCGACCACGAGCACGTTCGACGCGACGTCGCGCCATCTGCTCGGCCCGGGAGGCGTACGCGCGGTGGTGGGACCGAACGACGTTCCCCCCAAGGCGTCGCCGCAGTCCACGACCGGCGGAGTCGCAGAGGCGCTCGACGAGCGCGACGTGAAGCTCGGTGTGTCGCGCGGCGGCGAGGTGCTCTCGGCGATGGAGAACGCGGCGCGCGCGGGCAACGGACCGCTCCGCGGAAACGCGACGTTCGAAGTCGTCGTCGATGCGAGCGGGCAGACGAGCGTTTCGCTCCAGAACGCGAGCGACGATCACGACGGTTGGGCGCGCCTGGTCGCCTCGATGCGCGACGCCGTAGCCAAGCGCCACGTCCGCGTCGCGCCCGGATCCAAAGGGCATCGGGTCACGGTGCGCATCGAGTCGCGCATTCAATACGCCGACGGCCGCGATCCGCGCGCGGACGGCCCGAAGGTCGACGCGCGAGGATTCAAGGTCACCGAGACGAAGACGCAGATCACCTTTCAGCTGCCGAGCGTCACCGCGGGCGTCGTTGGAAAGACCTGCGCCGCCGGAGTGCACGTCGGGCTCGACGGCGTCTCGATCATCGGCGGATGTTCGCCGGAGAACGCAGGCATTCCTCCGCAGCGCGTGGTGAGCGGGCGGATCCTGAGCGAAGCGAGACTGTAGACGACGCGTCGTCGTCCGCGCTCAGCGCCGACGAAAGACCTCCGGTCCGCGCGTGCTCCGCGTCGGGCCGCGCAACCCGCGCCGGATCGCCTCGCGCTCCATCGCCCTCGACCGTGTGCTCGGGATGCCCTCGGAGTCGCGAATCGAATCGAGCAGCGCAGCGTCGGTCAGATCGTAAGGCCAGCCCGTCGGCGGCGGGAACGACGCGACGTTCCCGCGCGCGAAGCCGTCTTCGTCGCGCTCGGATCGCCCCCGCGTGAGCGCCTCGTTCATCCACGCGAGCGCTTCGTCGCGCTCTTCGGGCTCGACGTCGAGCGACGCGAAGATCGACGAAAGGATCTGCACGTGCAGAGCCTCGAACTTCGTCGCGCTGACGACGACCGCGTCGGGCGAGACCGTGGCGCGGACGAAGCATCCGTCGGGCTCGTCGGCGCCGAGCCCGATCTCGACGCGCCTGTCATCGAAGTACGTGCGCAGATGGATCGGCGCGTTCGGATCTTTGATGTGCAGGTGCGGTTTGTCGCAGGCGTAGTCGAGGTTGACGATCTTCCAGGGCATGCGGGTGGGCATACGATGCCGCCATGCCTCGCGCACCGGTATTCGCCGCGCTCGCGTTCGCGGTCGATGCGGGTCACCGCAGCGTGAGCGCGAGAGCGAGAACCAACGCCGCCAACACGAGCAACCCCGCGCTCGTCCACGCGAGCACCGATGGCGACCGAGCACCGCTCCGAGGCGGGATGCGCGTCGTCGAGTCGTTTCGAAACGGTGCGACGACGACGGGCGGGAGCCATGGCGACGTGTGCATCCGCGGCGGCATCGGGAGCGGCGGCGCGGAGTAGGCGTCGTCTCGCTTCGGCGTGAGGCGCGTGACCGTCGTCTCGTCTTCGAACGCAGGCGCGGTGACGACCGTCGGCTCGTCGCCGAGCGCGTCGGTCGATGCGTGGAGGGAAGGCGCGTGGCCGTGCAAGAGGAGATCCCTCTCGTGCATCCTGTCCGCGAAGATCGATCGCACGTACGACGACAGCGCGTCGGCGAGAACGACGGTCTCGCGTCTCCCGACGAAGAGCGTGAAGAGCGCACGCGACAGCTCGCGCGCGGTGGCGAAGCGCGCCTCCTTCTCCTTCGAGAGTGCCTTCAACACGATCCGCTCGAGCTCCGGAGGATAGCCCGGTGCGACCTCCGACGGCGGCGGCACGTCGCAGTCCTGCACGCGCGCGAGCGTCGCCATGTCGCTCTCTTCGCGAAAGAGGCGTCGTCCCGTCGTCAGCTCCCACAGCACGACGCCGAGCGCGAACACGTCCGTCCGTCGATCGACGGCGCCGCCGCCGGCCTGCTCGGGCGACATATACGCGAGCTTTCCTTTGAGCACGCCGGCGCGCGTCGAGCCTCCGGTCGCGTAGCGCGCGACACCGAAGTCGACGACCTTCACGTGGCCGTCGTACGTCACGAACAAATTGTGCGGCGACACGTCGCGATGCACGAGCCCTACCGCGCTGCCGTCGGCGCGGAGATCGTGCGCGGCGTGGAGCCCCTCGGCCGCTTCGGCGACGACGCGGCACGCGAGCTCGAGCGGCACGTGCTGTCCGACCTCCTTCGCGCGTCGCACCATCTCGCGCAACGACACGCCGTGGAGGTACTCCATCACCATCCAGTACGTGCCTTGCTCCTCCGCGAGATCGAAGATCTGCGCGACGTTCGGATGCGACAGCGCTGCGAGGATGCTCGCCTCGTCGAGGAACATCCTCACGAAGCTCGGATCGTCGCGGAGGTGCGGATGGATCCGCTTCAGGGCGACCCACTTGCGAAACGATCCCGCGCCGATCTTTCGCGCGAGGTACACGCTCGCCATCGCGCCCGATCCGAGGTGCCCGACGACTTCGTAGCGGGCGAGGACGGGCGCGCGGACGCGCGACGACTGCGGGCGTGCGTGGGTCTGCATCGGCGCGCGCCTGTAGCATGATGTAGGCCAGCGGAAAGCCGCGAGCGAAAGGCGTGCGAAGCGCGGTGCGCGTCGCCGTGGTGCGCGAGCGTTCGCGACGCCTCGCGAGCTATGCTGCGCGCCGATGCGCTCCCGATCCCTCCTCGCGTGCGCGTGCGCGCTCGTCGCCGCCGCGTGCAGCTCGTCGTCGTCATCGTCACCACCGTCGTTCTCGCCGCCCCCCGCGAGCGCCACGGTCGACGATCCTGGCCCCGTGAAAATCCGTCGCGAGATCTTCGTCGTCGACGGCGTGGCGCCACCTCCCGCGCCGAACGGCGTTCCGACTCCGCCCGAGCAAAACAAAGTGCGCGTCGTTCGATGGCGCGTCGACGCCGATCCTCCGCGGCCCGCACGCGCGATCGTCGTGATGATGCCGGGCTTCCTCGCGAGCGCCGGCGCGTTCGATGGGCTCGCGCGCGCGGTCGTGCGTCGCAGCACCGCGGACGACGCGCTCGAAGCGTGGGCGATCGATCGGCGATCGAACCTGCTCGAGGACACGTGGGGGCTCGACGTCGCCGAGGTGAAGCGCGACGCGTCGATCGCGAATCGCTACTACTTCGACCAAGAGGCGGTCGAAGGCAAGTCGTTCGCGGGGATCATCCAGGGCAATCAGATCCCGTGGGCGAGCGAGTGGGGAATCGCGACGACGATCGGCGATCTGCGCAACGTGATCTCGCTCGTGCCGGCAGTCGATCGCGCGAGCCGCGTGGTGCTGCTCGGTCACTCGCTCGGCGCGAGCATCGTCGAGGAGTACGCGGCGTGGGATTTCGGCGGCGTGCCGGGCTACCGCGACGTCGCGGCGATCGCGCTGGTCGACGGCGTGGCGGGGAGCGAAGGGGCGGCGATGCCCCCGCTCGATCGCGCGGCGTACGAGAACGGCCCGATGATGCCCGGCATGTTCTCGAGCCCGGGCGTGAACGGGATTCGGTCTGGCAACGTCTACACGACGCTGCCGTTCCTCGGCATCAACGCGTACATCGTCGCGGAGTACACCGCGATGCGCGCGCGTTGGGCGCCTGCCGACATCGTCGAAGACTCGCAGCGCGACAACTTGCTCGGCGTCTTCCTCGGCCAGACGCCGATGCCCAAGGTCACGAACGCCGCGGCGCTCGGCTTCACGTTCGATTCCGCGTCGTGCCCGCTCGCGTTCGTCGCGGTCTCGTGCGGCTCGGGCAACGGCGGCGCGATCACGCCGTACACGAGCCTCCTCGGCGGGATGGCGCTTCATCCGTCGGACCCGAACGCGACGTACGGTTGGACCGCCTTCGACAAGGCGTCGCCCGTCGAGAACACGTCGATCGACGACTTCGCGCGTGGATGGTTCGACGGCCCCGGGCTCAACTTCGCCGAGTGGTACTTCCCGTCGCGCCTCGCGCTCGACGCACAGACCGCGTCGACGCTCAACGTCGCGGATACCGACTGGCGCGCGAGCGCGTACGGGCTCCTCGCGAAGCACGGCGCCGAGATCGATGTGCCGATTCTCGCGATCGCGCTCGCGCTCGTGAAGGACGCGTCGAAGTACGACGCGCTGAAGGCGCTCGTCGCGCCGATCGGAGCGGGTCGTGTCGGAGCGGGAAAACCCCGCACCGATCCCGACGCGTTCACCGCGACCGCGATGCCCGAGCTAACGCACGTCGACGGGATCTCCGGCACCGACGTCGCGGGCTCGCCGGTCGCGCGCTGGTACGACATGCTCGTCGCGTTCGCGAAGAAGCAGACGCCGACCGGCGGCGTCGTCGTACCGATCCGCAAGTAGCGTCGACCTGAGACCGTCCCTTCAACGCGTTCGAGCTGGGCGCGACCCGCGTGTACACTTGGGGTGTGCCTACTCTCAACGCTTTGCTTTCGGTCCCTACGCTCGCCCTCGGCATTGCGCTCGCGTGCAGCAGCTCGGGTTGCGTGAGCAAACCCACGATGCACTTGAACCACGCCGAAATAAGCGGCTTTCAGGCGGCGACGTTCCCGCCGAGCATCGGCGTCCTGATGACCATCGTCGTCGACGTCTACAACCCGAACAGCTACGACGTCGCCGTTCGCGCGATGCGCGGTCAGGTCATCATGGCGGACCGCTACCCGCTACCGCTCGACTTTCGCGCGCCTGGCGAAGGCATGTGGCTCCCGGCGAACAAGACGACGCAGATTCGCGTGCCGCTCGCGATGCCGCTCGACCTCGCGATCGCGCTCGTGCAGCAAGCGTTCTCGGTGCCGACGATCCCGTACCGCGTGCTCGGGAAGGCGGACGTCACCGGGACGCGCACGTTCAAGGTCGAACAAGACGACTACTCGGTCGACGAGCGCGGCGTGATCACGCGTGACCAGATGGCCGCGGTGATCCCCAACTCGATCATGCCTCCGCCTCCGCGCTGACGCGGCACGCGCGCGACCGCGAGTCTCGGTGAGATCGTCGTCGTCGGCGCGCGTAACGCGCAGACGCAGTAGAGTGCCGTTCATGAGATCGCCAGCCTTCCTCGCCGTCGCCCTCGCCGGCGGCGCCTTCGTTGCGTGCGTCGTCAACCAGCTCCCGCCGACGACGCCGACCGTAGCGTCCGCGGATCCGTCGACGACCGCGACCACGACCGCGACCACGACCACGACCGCGACCGCGACCGCGACCACGACCGCGACCACGACCACGACCGCGACCGCGACCGCGACCGCGACCACGACCGCGACCGCGACCGCGACCACCGACGACGCAGGCGCCCCCGGCTCCCTCTCCGCCTTCCAAGCCTGCACCACCGACGCCGACTGCGTCGCCGTCCCCAAAGTCGGCTGCTGCCAAACCGGCCGCATGGAAGCCATCGCCACGTCACAGGTCGACAAATACAAAGCCTCGTTCGTCTGCCCGCCGCCCAAGCCGATGTGCCCGATGTCGATGATCCTCGAGATGCGCCAGCCCGAGTGCAACGGCGGCTCGCACCTCTGCGAGATGGTCGCGGTCGAGAACATCCTGTGCGGCGGCTACAATCGCACCGGCAACCCGCACCAATGCCCCGACGGCTACAAATGCCAGGCATCGAAGACGCCCGACCTCCCCGGCAAATGCGTCAAGTGATCGAGGCGCGCGCGCGGCGGATGAAATCGACGATCGCGTCAAGCGTCTTCACGGGTTGATCGCGTTGCGGCGCGTGACCGCATGCCGCGAGGACGACGCGCTCGACGGATGCGCCTGATCCGCGCTCGATCGCGTCGACGTGCGCGAGCGTTCCGTACTCGTCGTCTTCGCCTTGGATGACGAGCGACGGGACGCGCACGCGCGGCAGGTACTCCTCGATGTTCCACGCGCGAAATTCCGGATCGAGCCACGCGCGGTTCCATCCCCAGAACGCGCCGTCGACATCGGCGTGGTAGCGCGCGAGTCGTGCGCGCAAGTCGCCGGTGCGGTACGCGTCCGCTGCGGCGGCGATGCTGCGCACGGAGATCTCTTCGCAGAAGACGTGCGGCGCCAAGAGGACGAGGGCGCGGACGCGATCGGAGGCGCCGCTGCCGGCGTGGATGAGCGCGATCGATGCGCCGTCGCTGTGGCCGATCAGGATCGCGTCGCGAACGCCGCATGCGTCGAGCACGTCGGGGAGCGTGACCTTCGCCTCGTCGTGCATGTAACGCAGTGGGCGCGGCGGCGTCACGGCGTCCGACGCGCCGTATCCCCAGCGGCTGTACACGAGCGCGCCGCAGCCCGTTGCCTCTGCGATCGCGCGCGGAACGTCGCGCCACGTCGCGACGCACCCGAGCCCTTCGTGAAGAAAGACGAGCGTCGGCGCATCGTCCGGCCGCGGCCCGTGCCAAGCGTGCTCGAGGCGATGCCCTCCCGCGATCATGCGCGCAGCTTGAACCGCTGGATCTTTCCGGTCGCCGTCTTCGGGAGCTCGGCAAGAAATTCGATCCAGCGCGGGTACTTGTACGGCGCGAGATGGGATTTCACGAACGCCTTCAGCTCGTCGGCGAGCGCGTCCGTCGCGTCGCTCGCGCGCTTGAGGACGACGTACGCCTTCGGCTTCACGAGACCGTCGACGTCCGCGTGCCCGACGACGCCTGCTTCGAGGACGGCCTCGTGCGCGCCGAGCGCCGACTCGACCTCGAACGGCGACACCCAGATCCCGCCGACCTTGAGCATGTCGTCGGCGCGACCCGAGTACGCGTAGTAACCGTCGACGTCGCGAACGTAGCGATCGCCGGTGCGCGTCCAGTGTCCTTCGAACGTCGCGAGGCTCCGCTCGCGTTGGTTCCAGTACGCGACCGAGCTCGACGGGCCGCGCACCCATAGCGATCCTTCGTCGCCGTCCGCGACCGGCTCGCCGCTGTCGTCGACGAGCTTCACGTCGTAGCCGGGCACCGGCTTTCCGGTCGTTCCGTAGCGGACGTCGCCGTGGCGGTTCGAGAGGAAGATGTGGAGCATCTCGGTCGAGCCGATGCCGTCCAAGATGTCCGTGCCGAATCGCTCTCGCCATTTTTCGCCGATGTGACGCGGGAGCGCTTCGCCTGCGGAGATCGCGCAGCGAAGGGCGGGGGACGCGGCGGCGCGATCGTTCGCAGCGTCGGCGAGGATCGATGCGAAGAGCGTCGGCACGCCGGCGAAGATCGTCGGCGCGCGATCGCGCAAGACGCGCATGACCGCGGCGGGCGTCGGACGCTCGGCCATGAGCACGGCGGTCGCGCCGACGAACAATGGAAACGTCATCGCGTTGCCGAGGCCGTACGCGAAGAAGAGCTTCGCTGCCGAAAAGATGACGTCGCCCGGCGTGATCCCGAGCACGCCCTGGCCATAGAGCGCCGCGGTCTGCACGAGCGACGATTGGAGATGAAGCGCGCCCTTCGGCGTCCCCGTCGAGCCGGACGAGTAGAGCCAGAACGCGACGTCGTCGCACGTCGTCGAAGCGGGCGCGAGCGACGCGTCGGCGGCATCGAGGAGCGCGTCGAGGCGCGGGTGACCGCCGTCGGAGCCCCCGGACGGCGAGCTCGCGACGATGACCGACTCGAGAAAGGGCGACGCTGCGATGGCAGGCGCGAGCTTCTCGTAGAGCGCGTCGCTGACGACGAGCGCACGCGCGCGGCTGTCGTTCAGCATGAACGCGTAGTCGTTCGTCGTGAGGAGCGTGTTGAGCGGCACCGGGACGGCGCCTGCCTTGATCGCGCCGAAGAAGACGGCGGGGAAGTCGGCGGTGTCGAGCATGCACATGCAGACACGCTGCTCGAGGCCGACGCCGAGCGCGCGAAGCGAGTTGCCGGCGCGGTTCGCGCGCATGGCGAGCGTGGCGTACGTGTGATCGCCGCGATCGTCGCGAACGGCGATTCGATCGCCGCGGCCTTCGGCGACGTGACGATCGAGGAAATCGATCGCGGCGTTGTAGTCGCGCGGGACGCGCACACGCGGCGGAGAGACGGAAGCATCGACGGCGGCGTGCGACGGCGGAGTCACGGGGAGCATCGTACTCCGCGATGCGTCCTCTCGCCTTGGTGCTCTCGCTCGCCGTCGCCGGCTCGGTGTCGGCCGCGGCGTCGCATGCCGCCGCGTGTGGCGCGTCGGGACCGGGCGGCGTCGGCGTGGCGGGGTGCAGCCTCGAGGATCACGCGGAGCAAACGCGGCCGTGGTGGCGCACCGGCGCAGGGTACGGGTTCACGTCGACGTCGATTCGCTTGAGCGGAGATCGCCGCGCCGACGAAGCACGTCACGCGGCCGTCGCGACGCTCGACGTGCGTCCGACGTCGCGCGTCACGTTGCAGCTCGGCCTCGGCGCGTTGCTCGGCGGCGGGATCGATCTCGGCCCCGCGCGCCACGATTTCGATCCGGGCTTCGCGGTCGTCGCCGGCGCGTCGTGGCGCGTCGTCGACGCGGCGGGCGCGCGTCCGTTCGTCCTCCTCGGAACGCAGATCGCCTTCTCCGCTTCGACGACGCACGAGCGCGGCATCGCGGGCGCGCCGGCCGTCGGCTACGAAGCGCTCGATGTTCGTCTCGGCGCCGCCGCAGGCTACGTGATCGCGCGCACGCTCTCCGCGTACGCTCTCGCGCGCGCGTTCGGCGGGCCGATCTTCTGGCGCGTCGCCGGCGAGGCGGTCACCGGGACGGACGTCTACCACTACCAAGTCGGCGCGGGGCTCGCGCTCGTCGTCGCGCGTCGCTTTGATCTCTACGTCGAAGGCGCGCCGCTCGGCGAACGAAGCGTCGCGGCGGGCTTCGGCTGGTCGTTCTGAATCGAGCAGAGGCGCCGCGCATATCGCGCGCCACGTCAGCGTCCGAGGAACCACGCCAGCGCACCGCCGACGACGACCGCCGCCGCGATCACGATCGCAGCAGAGCGGAGCGAGACGGTGCCGGCGAGCGACGAAGTCGCCCCATCCATCCCCGGCAAGCGCACGTCATCCGGAACCGCAGACGTCTTCGGAATCCGCACGCTGATCGGCGTGCCCTGCGCGGGCGCCTCGGCGGAGATCGCGCGGCGCGGCGTGGCTCGCATCGGCGCGCTGAACGGCGAAGCGACGTGCGGGTTGTGCGACGCGCGCGTCTTCACGATGTCGATCACGTCGCGCACCGATCGCTGCATCGAGGCGGCGTCCGTCCACGCTCTCCCCGGTATCAGACTCAGCGAACGCCCGACGAGCGTCGCCACGTCGGCGGGCACGTGAGGCGCGGTCGCTTCGAGCATCGGCATCTCGACCGTCGACGTCGAATGCACGAGGTCTTCGCGGAGCTGCCCTTCGAGCACCGGCTCGCCGGTGATCATCGTGAACATCGCCGCGCCCACGGCCCAGAGATCGTCCTCGACGCGATCTTTGTCGTCGTTCGCCGTCGCTGCATCGTCGCCCGACGCGATCGCTCTTCGCTCGGCTGCGCGCCGTACGCGCGCCATGGCGAAGTCGAGCACCTTGACGACGTGATCGCTCGTGAGAAAGACGTTCTCCACCCGCACGTCGCGGTGGACGAGCCCCATCGCGTGCGCGGCGCCGAGCGTGTCGAGCACCGCGTCGGCGATCCACAGCGCTTCGCGCACGGGAAGCTTCCCGCCCTTGCGTCGCATCCGCGCGTCGATGGTCTGCCCGTCGAGGAACTCCATCACGAGGAACGGCGCGCCGTCGTCGGCGGTCCCGTCGGCGTGGACGCGCACGACACCCGGGTGCTCGATCGATCCCGCGAGTCTCGCCTCGCGAAGAAAGCGCGCGCGCACGGCCTCGTCTTCGAACAGCTCCGGGTGCATCACCTTGATCGCGACACGCGCGCCGCTCGATTCATCGATCGCGGCGTACGCGCTCGCGACGCTGCCGACGCCGAGCAAGCGCTCGACGCGCCACTTTCCAGCGAGGAGCTGGCCGATGCGGTGCTCGGGCGATTCGTCGACGCTGCTTTTGCCTGGGGACATTCGGAGCGTGGCTTAAGGTGAGCTCGGAACTTTCGCGACGCGCTTCGGAGGCATCGAGGCGCCGAGAGCGCGGAGGGCGCGGCACACGTCGGGATCTTTGCAGGGGCCGACGCCGCCGCCGTGCGCGGGCCACGTCGTCGTCCACGTCCCGTCGTCGCTCTTCGCGAGGATCGCGCGATCGCGCATGTCGGGACCGCGCCAGCCCGGCGGCGCGTGCGGGAGGAGCGCCTCGCGATCGCGCGACGTCGCGCCGGGCTGCGGCGCAAACGGGAAACGAATCGTCGGTGTGAGGCCGACGCGTTGAACGGCGGCGCCGTCGGGGAGCGCGTAGAGGAGCGTCGTGAGCCGCAGCACGCCCGCGCGCGCGGCGTCGTCGAGGTACTCCTGCGCGCAGCCTTTGCCGAACGTGACGGTGCCGACGCTCGGTCCGCGGTGGTACGCCGTGAGCGCGCCGGCGATCATCTCGGCCGCGCTCGCGGTCTCGCTGTCGACGAGCGTCGCCACCGGACCGGTCCAGCGATCGACGTTCGGAGGTTCGGGCGCGCGATCGGTTTCGATCGATCCGTCGCGGCGCTTCATCGGGAAGAGCGGCGCGCCCGGGAGAAAGATACCGAGCGCCGCGACCGCGCCGTCGGTCGATCCTCCGCCGTTGCCGCGCAGATCGAGGACGACGCCGGCGATGGGCCGCCCATCGCGCTCGCGCTCGCGGAGCAAGAGGCGCGTGAGATCGTCGCCGACGTCGTCGCGCACGTCGCGGATCGGAATGACGAGCGCGTCTCCGTTGCCGAACGCGACGCGCTCCGCGCCGAGCTCTTCGACGATCGGTCCGGCGGTCGCGGTCGCTCCGGATGCGGCGGACGCCGGCGGAGGCTCGTCGTGCGAGGGCGAGATCGTCAGCGTGCGCGGCGCGCGCTCGCCGCTTCGGAAGACGACCGCCTGCTGAGCGATCCGCGCCTCGGTCGTCGCGAACCCGAGCTGCTCGAGCTGCTCGAGCGGCATCCCCGTCGTCGTCACGCCCGCGAGCGACAGCACGACGTCGCCCGCGCGCAGCGGCGCGACCGCGCCCGTGTCGATCCGCAGCCCGATCGCCGTGCGCGTCGACTTGTCCCACAGCCGGCCCGGCGGTCGCGCTTCGAGATCCACTTCGTAGACACTCGCCTCTTCGTCGAGCGGCGCCCACGCGCCGTGCGGATCGATCATCGGAACGTACGCGCGCACCGTCGCCGCGAGCACGACGCGCGACCACGCGTCCTCGTCGAGCGTCGGGAAGTAACGCGAGCGCGCCGCTGCGACGTACGGATCGCCCGCCGCGCCGAGGCCGCGCTCGACGGATCGCACGCGCTGCGCGAGGATCGACGCGAGCGCACGCGCCGGCCGCGTGACCGTCGCGCCTTCGAAGACCGGATCGGCCGCGGCGAACGAAAGGTCCTCGACCGTCGCCGTCAGTCGCTCGCGATCGTAGAGCGCGCGAAGATCGTCGACCCACGCCGCGAGCACGCGCCCGACGTCCCGGGCCGCCGTGCAGTCGGGCGTGCCGCGACCTTCGACGTCGGCGAGAAGATCCGCCGCGCGCTTGTCGAGCGCCGCTCCGAGCGGTGTGTCCGGCGCGACCGTCCATAGACCGTAGGGATCGAGCCAGTCGCCCGTCGCCGATGCGAACGCACGCGGCGTGATCGGATCCGGTGCGTAGGCGAGGTTTCGTCGGACTTGTGCGACGATCGTCCGCGCGGCGTCGCACGCGAGCGCGGGCGGCTCGCCCGAAGGGACGCGGAAGGTGTGCGGTCGCTCGTCCTCGACGATCCCCTGTCCGTCGCTGGGTCGCTCGGTCGGGACGACGCGCTTCGGCGCGGCCATCACGTGCGCTTCCGGAACGAAAGCTCGCGCGGTGTACCAGGCGCCGGCCCCGACGAGCGCCACGCCGACGAACATCCAGAGGCGGCGTAGCTTCACGAC
>JAYVXB010000333.1:0-5808 GCA_043785585.1 Deltaproteobacteria bacterium
CGTTCGACGGCGCGCGCGGTCGCGTCGTCGTTGCGGGCGGGACGTTGAACGGCGCGAGCGTCTTCGGGACATGGGAGGTCGATCCGGTGACGTGCGCATGGACGGTGCGGACGTCGGTTACGTCGCCGCCCGCACGCACGGACGCACACGCCACTTGGGACTCGGCGCGGAGTGTCGTCGTGATGTTCGGTGGATCGATGCCCGGCGGAGGCGCGCTCCAGGATACGTGGGAGTGGGACGGCGCTGCGGGCACGTGGACACAGCGCTCGATCGGAACCGCGCCCGACGCGCGCGTGTTGGCGGGGATGGCGTTTGACCCGGGTCGTCAGCGTGTCGTCCTTTTCGGCGGGCTCGTCGGCGTTCTTCCGGGCGGCTCGTTCCTCGGCGACACATGGGAATACGACGGTACGACGTGGACGTCGAAGTCGACGAGCGGCCCAAGCGCGCGCAAGGGCGGATCGCTGGCGTTCGACGCGGAGCGCGGCAAGATCGTTCTCTTCGGCGGCGCAGGCGCGGATGGCACGCCGCTCGCGGATCTCTGGGACTGGGACGGCGTCGTGTGGAAGCCGCGCGTCCTCGGCGCGGCGCCCTTCGCGCGCAGCGGTGCCTCGGGTGGATGGAGCACGCAGCGTGGACTGGCCGTGATCTTCGGCGGCGTACGCGGCGACGGCGAGCGCGCGTACTTGCAAGACACGTGGATATGGAAGAACGGCGAGTGGACGACGCCGTCGACGGCGCGGATGGACGACACGGCGTCGCAACCCAGCGGAGAGCAGACGCCGCCGCCGCGTGCGGGACATGCGTTCGCGGTTGGTGCTGGCGCGCTCCTGTTCGGTGGCGAGGGCGATGGCGGCCTGCTTGCCGACACATGGATGTGGTCGGATACGACCTACGCCTGGACGCCGATGCCATCGCTCAACGGTCCGTCCGCGCGCTCGGGCCACGCGATGGCGGCTTTCCCGCAAAACGGTTTGGCGCCGGGCGGGTTCGTTCTCTTCGGCGGGACGGGGGCGAACACGACGCTCCTTGGCGACACGCGCGTCTGGACGCAGGGGGCAGCTTGGGGGGGAGGGTACGTGATCTACGGCACGACTCCTTCGCCGCGCACGATGCTCGCGATGGCGACCGATCCCGTGCGCCGCAAGGTCGTCCTCTTCGGCGGGCACGGCACGACCAACGCGCTGCAGGACACGTGGGAATACGACATCGATGGCACGAGCGGCTGGTCGCTGCGAGTGCCGTCGTTCAGCCCACCCGCGCGCTTTGGTCACTCGATGTACTACGACACCGCGCGCGACACGGTCGTGATGGTCGGTGGTACGGGCGACGATCCGGCGTCGACCCTGGCCGACGCATGGGAGTGGGATGGCGCGGCAGGGACGTGGAGCCTCCTTCCGTCGACGGCGTCGTTCGAGCCGCGCGCAGGCGCGGTCGCCTTCTTCGATTCGACGCGCAGCCAGAGCGTCGTCTTCGGTGGGCTCGCGTACCGCCAAGCGGGCGCGGCGGTCGTGACGTTCGGCGATACGTGGGCGTTCACGCGCTCCAACGAGAAGCATCGAGCCGGCGTGGCGTGCACCGATGCCACGGGATGTGCGTCCGGGTTCTGCGTCGACGGGTACTGCTGCGGCTCGGCGTGCAGCGGGCAGTGTGGCGCGTGCGACGTCGCGGGCTCGCTCGGCACGTGCGCCGCCGTGAGCGGTGCGCCGCATGGATCGCGCACCGCGTGTGGCGGCACGGGAGCGTGCCCACCGCGCTGCGACGGCAGCGATCCCGCAGCGTGCCATCCGCCGCCGGTCGGCACGGCTTGCGGGCCGGGCTCGTGCTCGAACGGCACCGCATCCGGACCGTCGACTTGCGACGCGCAAGGTACGTGTCAACGCGGCGCGCAGACCGCGTGCGCTCCGTACATCTGCGGCGTCGGCGCGTGCGCGACCTCGTGTTCCAACGACGGGCAGTGCGTGGCGGGCGACGCCTGCATCGGTGGCGCGTGCCGCGCACCCTGCACTTCCGACGCGCAGTGTGGCACCGGCGGGTTCTGCGACACGGTCAACTCGACCTGCGCCGTCTACGCGAAGCTCGACACATTCACGGCCACGCCGACGACAGCGACCGTCAACGCGTCTGTCCTACTCCACGCGACGGTCAGCGCGGGCACGAACGTTCTCTACTCGTTCTCCTACAAAGGGCCGAACGACACTTCTCTCCGGTCTTGCAGCTATGGCTTCTCCTCGGGGGAGTACTGCTGGATCACGGTAACTACGTCCGGCACCTACGCGATGTACGTGAGCGCGAAGGCGCAGGATTCACAGCTCAATGGCGGCGGCGGCGACGAGAACCGCACGCTCAACGTGACGGTGATGCCATGAAGACGCGATTCCAATTCGCCCCGGCGCGTGCGCTGGCGCTCGCCTCGCTCACCGCGATCGTCGCGGGAGCCCTCTTCGCTTCGCGCGAGCCGCGACCGCTGAAGGGCTACGTGCGCGCCGAGATCCCGGAGGCCGCGGCGCTCCTCGAGCACAGTGACTTCGCACGCGATCCAAACGGCGGCGCCTCGAACACGAGCGCGCTCACCGGCGACATCACCGGCAAGCAGATCCTCGCGACGGCGCCGTCGTCGGCGAGCGACGCCTTCCGCGTTCACGCGCGCGGAGGCTCGACGTCGATCGGCGTCGGCCTCGTCGGTGCGTCCGCGAGCGCGCTGCACATCGAGGACGGCGTCGCGATCTACCGGGACGCCTACCGGAACGTGGACGTCGTCGCGGTCGCGGAGGCCGAGCGGTTCGAGCTCCTCTACGTCGCACGCGACGTCGCTGCCGCGAGCGATCTGCGTCTTCACGTCGCGATGGATGCGGGCGACTCGCTCCGCGAAGAGCCGTCGTCGCATGCGATGCTCGTCGTTGGCGCGACCGGACGTCCGCGCGTGCGCATCGCGCGACCTGTGGCGATCGACGCGCGGGGCGAGCGGCGCGCCGGCTCGTACCACATCGAGGGCGGAGACCTCCGCATCGCGCTCGACACGCGCGGCCTGCACGCTCCGCTTGTCGTCGATCCGTCGATGACGTTGCCGCTCTGGTCGAGAGTACGCGACGGTCGCGTACCCGGGCAGACGAGTTACGACACGACGCGGCTGTCGCGCGAGTCACACCTCGCGTTCGACTCGGTGCGTGGCAAGGTCGTGCTCGTTCGCCCCGTTCGTAGCGAGCAGGACGTCGACACGACGTTCGTCTTCGGGAGCGCTGCGAACGCCCCCGACTTCGGATCGCGTTCGATCCTTCCGACGCAGCGCACGCCGAGCGGTACCGGCGCGACGCCGAGCGCGGCACTGCTCGCTGATTGGAAGCGCGGTTGGGATCTCGAGAGCGAAACCTGGGAGTGGAGCGCCGGCGCGTGGAGCGTCGTCGACACTGCGCAGCTTCCGGGTCTCGTCGACCCTGCGCTCGCGTACGACGCCGCGCGCGCGCGCACCGTTCTCTACGGCGGCGCCGCGGCATCGACGTTTGGGTGCAACCTCCCGGGTGTCAACTTCAACCCGAACATCTATTGTGGCGCCACAGCGTCCGATCTGACCGCGACGTACGAGTATGACGGCGCGACGTGGAGTGTGAAGCGCGTCGCGGGCGCGCCCCCGCCGCGGCTACGCGCCGCGATGGCCTGGTCGCCTGCCATTGGAAAGACGGTCTTGTTCGGTGGTCGCGCCTTCAACACCGCGAGTCAGGTCCTTGCCGATCCGCACGGACCGCCGTTCCCCGAGAATCTAACGAACGATCTCCTCGACGACACGTGGACGTACGACGGCGCGGCGTGGGAGCGCGTCGCGACCGGCTCTCCGCCGCCTCCGCGCGAAGGCGCGCAGCTCGTGCTCGATGCGGCGCGCGGTGTGATCGTCCTCGTCGGTGGCCACACGGCGGACGACGCGACGGGCGAGAGCGATCCGCTCGCCATATGGGAATTCGACGGCTCCGACTGGACGAAGAAGCTCGTCGCGGGCGATTCCGGGCAGCCGGCGTCGATCGCGACGCGTCGAGGTGCGGCCGCCTTCTACAACCCGCTCCGCAAGCGCGTGACCGTCATGGGCGGGACCGTGAAGAAGCTCGATTTCTGCACGCTGTCCGACGCGCAGATCGCCCAACAAGTGACAGTTACGCAGAACGATTCGGCGGGCCGGCTCGCGCTCCAAGCGACCGGTTGTCTCGGCGGATTCGTTCACGACGCATGGGAGTGGGACGGGACCGTGCTCGCGAAGACTGGCGACGTCGTCTTTGGCGGTGACGTCGGGACGACACCGGTCTTCCGACAGATCGCTGGCGCGACTCCGTGGGCGACCGCGGGCGCGGCGCCCGACGCCGGCGCCGGCCCGTCGCCGACCACCCCGCTCCTTCCCTATCGGTACGACGGCCGCCGCGATCACTTCGCGTTGCGCACCGAGCTCGAGCGCGCTCACTACACGCCGCCGCCCGTCGACGCGGGTGCGCCTCCCGCACCGACGACGACGCCGACCGGCGCCCCCGCATCGCCGCTCTTCGCGACGCGCGTTCGTCCTGAAGTCGTCTTCGATCCGGCGCGCGGCGTCGCGACGCTCTTCGCGACGGACGCGGTCTACGACACCGACGGCGCGACGTGGACGGATCGTTCGCCGCCGCGCTCGCCGTTCGCAGGTGGAGCGAACGACTTCTTCGCCTCGACGTGGGACTCGGTTTCGCAGCGCATCGTTGCGTTCGATCCACGCGACGCATCGACGTGGGCGCTCACCGACGGCGGCGGATGGTCGCAGCTCGGGGCGACGAACCCGCCGGGCCCGTGGACGGTCGACCCGACCATTCGCACGAAGCGGGATCTCGTCCGCACGCAGTTGGAGAAGAACTACGGCAACGAAGCGGCGGCGTTCACCGCCGTGCAGCATCAGATGCCGAAGATGGCGTTCGACCGCGCGCGCGGTCGGACCGTGATGCTCTACGCGGGCGCGACGTGGGAGTACGACGGCGCTGGGTGGAGAAGCGCGGCGCTCCCGCCGGCGTGGTCGCAGTGCGCGGCCGCGATGCTCGTCGAGTACGACGGCGCGCGCGCACGCACGGTCGCGTTCGGATGCAAGGTGCCCGCGGAGACGTGGGAATGGGACGGCGCGACGTGGACGGGGCCGGGACCGAGCCCATTCACGGCGCTCGTCGAACGCAACCAAGGTCCGACGGTCTCGCCGCCCTCTTACGACCATGACGACTGGTTCGGCACGTTGCAGCTCGCATGGGCGCATCCGAACGCAGCCTTCGAGTCGGCGACGCTTGGTGGCGTTTCCACCGTCGACGCGGACGGAACGGCGAGAACGTGGACTGGCACTGCTTGGACGGCGGGGCCGAAGATCGCGAGTGGCATGTACTGCAAGTCGTCGGTGTGGGATCCGAGCAACGGGCTCGGCTTCGACTCAGTCAGCGCGGCGTCGCTGCCGTTCCCGCAGAATTCGAGCTACTGGCTCGGCCGCGAGTTCCTGCCGGCCTGCGCATCGCCGCCTGCGTTCGAAGACGCCGCGCATGGCCGCGTGGTGGCGCTACGCGACGGACCGCGCGGCATGCTCGAGCTCCCGCTCGCCGGCGTCGCGCCCGCGGACCGCGCCTGGCGCGCGATGGCGCTCGGTACCGAAGGCGTCGCGCCGAACAATTCGAGCGTCGCCGGGAGCGTGCAGGTCAATCCGTATCCCTTCGAGCTGATGTCCGCGGAGAACGTGCATCTGTGGACGCAGAGCGCGCCCGCGAGCCGGACTGGGTACATCAGTTGGGGCGGAACTCTGGCGAATGCGGCGGAGCGAATCGTCCAGAA
>JAYVXB010000334.1:0-5783 GCA_043785585.1 Deltaproteobacteria bacterium
GACGTCGAGCGGCTGGTGATCGATCCGCGACGCGAGATCCTCGCCCGTGAGCCACTCCATCGCGAGATACGCCGCGCCATCCGCCATCGTGCCGTCCGCGAGGTACCGGACGACGCTCGGATGCACGATCGCCGCGAGCACTTCGACCTCGCGCGCGAAACGATCCGAGTCGCCCGACGACGCGACGATCTTCACCGCGGCGGGAAGCGACGTCTCGCGATCGAGCGCGCGATAGACACGTCCCATCCCTCCCGCCGCCGCGAACGCGAGGATCTCGAACCGTCCAGCGATCGTCGTCCCGACGAGCCTGTCGACCCGCACCGCCTCTGGCGAAGGATGGATCACGATCCTCGAGTAGAACCGCCTGCGCGCTCCACCACAAGAGACAGATGGCCGTTCCCGCGAAGCGTACTCATTCGAGGCGATGCATCGCTGCGTGGTTTCGCTAGTCTTCGCCCATGGCGACGCTGCGTCAGCTCTACGAGCTCCTCGAGGAGGACGTCGGCCAGATGCTCGCGACCTACACGACGCGCATCGAAGGTCACGACGAGGTACGCCTCGATCGCGTGCAGCGCGCGGCGACCTTCTTCAAAGACGGCGCACGTCTCTGGCAAGCACACGCCGAACCGCTCGGACGGCTGAATCCCGCGTTCGGGCAGTTTCGGTGGTGGTGGCACGGCCATACGCGACCGCCGTCCGGGCGCCCCTCGCGCCTCGACGCGATCGTGATCGAGGGGCTGCGCTTTCGCGTCGCCGAGCTGACGACGGATCCCGTGACGATCGCCGACGGCGAGGAGGCGACGATGCTCGCGACGGTCGCAGCGCGGCTCGCCGGCGCCGAAGGAATGGTTCGCGTCGACGACGCCCACGGCGCGCTCTTCGTCGCGCTCTTCGATTCGCCCGGCGCGGCCGTGCACTCGGCGCTGTTTCCGTCGTGGACCACGCTTCCGGCGCAGCGACTCCCCGACCTCGGCGACGTGGCTGCTCCGCCGGATGGCAAACGGCGCTACTCGATTCCCCCCGCCCACGTCATCGTCGGCACCTCCGGCGTGAGCGTGCCGACGTCCCCGCTTCGCTCCCCGGCCCCGTTGCCGAACGCTCCGGTGGGCGAGCCGCGTCGCGAGGTCCTCGCGCCGCTGTTGCAGACGGTCTTCTCGATCGCGTCGACCGCGATGCCGGGCGGCGTGACCGAAGTGCTCCTCGTCGTGATCGTCGACGTGCTCGAGAGCGGCGCGCGCTACTTCGTGCAAGCGGTCGCGCTCACGCCGGAGTCGCAGCTCGTGTCGCTCGATACGAGCATCGAGCTCGCGCAAGAGACCGAGCGGATGCTCGAGGCGGACACGGCGTCGGGCAACGGACGTTGGTCTAAGCTCGTTGCTCGCATGCGTCGGACGGCGCGGGGGGCGTCGGTCGAGGTCGAGGTGAAGGCGTGACCTTCGTTCGCGAACGTGCGAGGAGGATCACTCCCGACAGCGTCAGCGCGAGCGCGACCATCGCGGCGGTTCCAATACGTTCGCCGCCGAACGCCGCACCGATCGCGAGCGCGACGATCGGGTTTACGTACGCGTAGCTCGTCGCGACGCTCGGTCGCACTTCGCGCAAGAGGAAGCCGTACGCGCTGAACGTCACGATCGATCCGAGCACGATCAAGTAGGCCATCGCGCCGACGCCTGTCGCGTCCGGCATCGCTGTCATCCGCTCGCCGCGCGCGAAGCCGATGCAGAGGACGACGAGACCGCCCGCGGTCATCTGCGCCGCGCTCTGAATCATCCCGCCGGGGAGCGGCACGTGGCGGCTCCATACCGATCCGATCGCCCAGCTCACCGGCGCGAGAAAGCAGACCAACGCGCCGAGCGAGCTCGACCCCAGCGCCCCGCCGAAATGGAGCAGCACGACGCCCGCGAGGCCGAGCACGAGCCCCATCCACTCCGCAGCGCGCGTTCGATCGCCCCATAGGTGCCCGAAGATCGCCATCCACATCGGGATCGTCGCCATCACCATCGCCGCGACTCCCGACGGGACCGAGCCCTCCGCGAACACGAGCGCCGCGTTGCTCGCGACGAGGAGCACCCCGGTCACCGCGCACGCGCCCCACTGCCGGAACGTCGGCATCGCCGCGCCGCGCACCCGCGCGACCGCGAAGAGCGCACCACCCGCGATCACGAACCGGATCCCCGCCATCAAGAGCGGCGGGAAGCTCTCGAGCGCGATGCGAATGACGAGAAACGTGCTCCCCCAGACGAGGTACACGGCGGCGAGCGCGGCGCCTATCGTCACGAGTCGCGGACTCGGTGTTCTCATGGCAGGAAGCTTGGGCTCTGCCGCGCGATCAGAACAGATTCAGTTTTATAGAATTGAGATGAGCACAGTTCGCCGTGGGCGCGACTGTGCTTCTGACGTACGCTGGTCGCATGGAGCGCGGAGAGGCAGCGACCAAGCTCTACGAAAAGGTCGCGGATCGTGTCGCCACGTTGATCGCGCGCGGGACGCTCCGGCCCGGGGAGCGCGTGCCGTCGGTGCGCACGCTGAGCGAACAGCAGAACGTGAGCGTATCGACGGTCCTGCACGCCTACGTGATCCTCGAGAACCGGGGCCTCATCGAGACGCGCCCGCAGTCCGGGCACTACGTGCGCGCCGCGCCGCGCGCGCTTCCGGACGAGCCGAAGATGCTGCGCCCGACGGCTGCAGCGACGCGCGTGAGCGTGAGCGATCTCGTACGCCGCGTGTACTCGGCGGTCGGCGATCCGACGATCGTCCCGCTGGGCGCAGCGTTCCCGGAGGCCGCGCTCTTGCCCGTGCAGAAGCTCAATCGCACGCTCGCTGCGGTCACGCGACGCGCCGGGACGACCGCCATGTCTTACGATCCGCCGCCCGGTCTGCCCGCGCTGCGGCGTGAGATCGCGCGGCGATCGCTGACGTGGGGATGCGCGCTCTCGCCCGACGATTTCGTCGTGACGTGCGGCGCGATGGAGGCGTTGTACCTGAGCCTCTCCGCGGTCGCGCGCGCCGGCGACACGATCGCGATCGAATCGCCCGCGTACTACGGCGTCCTTCAAGCGATCGAGCACCTCGGTCTTCGCGCCGTCGAGATCCCGACGCACCCTCGTCACGGCGTCGAGCTCGACGCGCTCGAGTCGATCGTTCGAAGGACGAAGATCAAAGCGTGCCTCCTCGTCCCGAACTTCAACAACCCGCTCGGGAGCTGCCTCGCCGACGATCGCAAAGAAGAGCTCGTTCGCCTCCTCGAGAAGCACGACGTCCCGCTCATCGAGGACGACATCTGCGGCGATCTCCATTTCGGTCCGACGCGACCCAAGGTCTGCAAAGCGTTCGAACGGAAGGGCGCGGTGCTCCTCTGCGGCTCGTTCTCGAAGACGCTCGCGCCGGGGTATCGCGTCGGCTGGGTCGCGCCGGGGCGCTACCGCGAGAAGGTCGAGCTCTTGAAGTTTGCGCACACGGCGGCGACCGCGTCGCCATGCGAAATGGCCATCGCGGCGTACTTGAGCGAGGGCGGCTTCGATCGTCACCTTCGTACGCTGCGGGCGACGTTCGCGTCGCACGTCGAGCGCATGTCCGAGGCGATCGGCGTCGCGTTCCCGCCCGGTACACGCGTCACGCGACCGGCCGGCGGCTTCGTCTTGTGGGTCGAGCTCCCGCGCCGCGCGAACGCCCTCGAGCTCCACGCGCGCGCCCTTCGCGCCGGAATCGGGATCGCTCCCGGACCCATTTTCTCACCGAAGCAGCGGTTCCAAAATTTCATTCGGATCAATTGCGGTCGCGTTTGGAACGACTCGATCGAGCGAGCGGTCGGCACGCTGGGACGCCTCGCCGGGCAGATGGCGGACTGAGGCGCGCGTGGAACGCTATTGGGTCTACGTGGCGCGTTGTGCCGACGACACGCTCTACATCGGGATCGCGCTCGACGTCGCCGCGCGCATCGCCGCGCACGACGCAGGCCGCGGCGCTCGTTACACGCGCGGACGCGGTCCGCTCGAGGTCCTGACGACGCGACGCTGCGCGAGCAAAGGTCAGGCGCTTCGACTCGAGCTCGCGCTCAAGGCGCTGACCCGCGACGAGAAGCTCGCGGTCGTCTCGTCGCGGTACGCCCTCGGAAAGATCGCCCGCGCGTGCGCGAAATAGCGCCTACGGGCAGCGCACGTCACCGAGAGCGACGCGGACGGGGGATGATGTCATTCTCCCGCCCATGTCTCGAAATGCCGTCCCTCAGGGCGACGCACTCTCCAAGTCCATCGACCTCGCCATCGGCGGAAACACGCGGCAGCTGTTCGACCTTCTGACGCGCGGATCGTTTCTGCCGAGCCCGCGGATCAACGAGACGCTGGTCGAGCACTTCGCGGACGAATGCCGCACGCGAGGCGCGCGCGCCGACAGGCTCGCGCAGACAATGGCGTCCCTCGATCCGGACGCGGCGCCAGGCGCGACGGTGCTCGAGTTTTTGCCGGTGTGCGGGATCGCAGCGCTCGGCGCGCGCGCGGCGGTCGACGACGCGGCGTTCGAGCCGATGCTCGAAGCGATTCACGAAAGCGCCGACGACATGCGTTTCCGTGTACGCGACGCGGTCGTGGGCGCGCTCGTGACGATCGGCGCGCGGCGCGGCGACGCGCTCTTGACGAGGCTCGCGCCGTGGATGGATGGACTCTTCCACGCTGCCGCCGTGCTTCGTGGGCTCGCCGACAACCAGTGGCTGACGCAGATCTCGCGCGGCGACGAAGCGATCGCGCGGATGGACGAGGCGTACGTCCTCGCACGCGACGCGCAGCGCGCTGCCGCTCGCTATCCAGGGCACAAGGCGCTCGTCGAAGTCCTCGCATCCACGCCGCGCGCCGTCGCCGCGCGCTTCGGAGTGCCGGTGTTCGACATGCTCATTCGGTGGACCGCGACGAAGGAGCCCTTCTTGCGGGACGCGATCGAGAAGAACCTCATCGGCTCGCGCATGGCCGGCCGCTTCGCACCCGAGGTCGAACGCGTTCGCGCAGCGATGAAGAGCACGACCGCGCCGCCGCGCAATCCGGACCACTACTTCGGCCCCACGCGAGGCCGCGGGAAAAAAGCGAAGAAGCGCTAAGTCGGCGCGCTTCGCGGCGGCCTCAGCGACGGCGGAACCGCGTCGTCCCGCTTGCTGCTGCGTGGCCCGCCCGACACAGGTGGGATGCTCACGCGGTCGACGACTTTGGTCGCGCTGTCGACGATCTTGCTCGCGGCCGCCGCGCGCGCTCCACGCTGCGAGAGCGTCGCGTGATCGACGACGGCGTGCCCTTCGAGGAGATCCAGGTACTCGAGATCGAGCGTCCCTCCGCTCGGAAGAATGAACACGCCGAAGAGGTGCGCTTGGCGCGCGACTTCTTGCACGAGCGGGCGCGGCACGTGGAGCGCCGCGTGCGTGATCAAGTGAATCACCGGATCGCGTTGATCGCGCGCGCGAAGGAGCGCGATCTCCGTCGCGAGCTGCGCGAACACGCGCGCTGGATTGCGCCCGCGCTCGCCCTTGAACCCGAGCAAATACGCCGCCGGCAATTGCCCCGGCCGCGCGCGCTGCACGTCGTAGAGGCGCGAATCGAAGAAGCGCATCCACACCTCTTCGCCGGCGAGCTGCAGCTTCTTCCCGAGCGCGATCGCGAGGCCGCGCGCGAACACTTGGCGATCGCCGCGCATCGACGCCGACGCATCGATGACGAGGTAGTGCAGGCGACGCGCTTCGTCCTGCGCTTGCTCGCGCGTGTAATAGAGGAGCTCGCTGTCGAGGAGGCGACGCGAGAACTCCT
>JAYVXB010000335.1:0-5760 GCA_043785585.1 Deltaproteobacteria bacterium
CGCGCGATCCCGGACGATGCGAGCGGAGACGAGGGGACGCCGCTCGCGGCGCTCGGTTGATCGATCATGAGTGTTCTTTTGAAGCGAAGAGTTGCTGACGAGGAGGAGACCATGGCGGGTCGAGACGAAGAATCCGGGCTCGGAGCTGCACGCGTGCTCGACCCTGACGAGGTGCAAGGGGTGTTGTCGGGTGCGTTCTACGCTCCGACTCCAACGGGCGGAACGAAGGCGCGCGGCTCGACGCCGTCGCCGGCCCCAGAAAAACCTGCACACTACAAGGTCATCTGCATTTCGATGTACACGCGGGATCTCGAGCGGCTCGACGGGCTGGTCGACGAGCTGAAAAAGCGGGGCGTGACGAAGGCCAACCGCAGCGCGCTCATCCGCGCCGCGCTCGACCAGGTCGATCTCGCGAAGATCCCGCGCGGGATGTAGCTCGTCCACTCGAACGATTCGCGGCTCGAGGCCGCCGCGCCATTCAAGCGATCGTTCGCGACTCCCAGAAGGCTCGCATGTCCTCGGGGAGAGGCGCCTCGATCGCGAGGGGAGCCCCCGTGATCGGATGCGCCAGCGAGAGTGCTGCCGCGTGGAGCGCGTGGCGCGGGATCTCGAGCAGCTCGAGATCGATCGCGGTCAGCTCGCCGTCGGCGGCCCTAGCGAACGCCGACTCGTCGTGGCCATAGAGCTTGTCGCCGACCAACGGAGAGCCGAGGTCCGCGAGGTGCACGCGGATCTGGTGCTGTCGTCCGGTCTCGAGCTCACACCGCACGAGCGCGTACGTCGCTCCGTCTTTCCCGCCGCGCACGCCGAGCACTTCGAAGCGCGTCGCTGCGTAGAGCGCGTCGGGTGAATCGCTCACGCGCATCTTCACTTTGTATCGGCTCGTCGCATCGAGCTCGACGTTTCGTTCGAAACGAAAACGATCGCCGACGCCCGATCCCGGCACGCCCCGCGTGATCGCGACGTACGTCTTCTCGATCCCGTCGCGCATCTCCAGGTTTCGCTTGAGCGCGCGATCGCAGGTGGTCGTCTTCGAGACGAGGAGCACGCCGCTCGTCTCCCGATCGAGGCGGTGGCCGAGCGACACGAACTGCCCCGGACGAGCGGCTTGGAGGAGCTTGATGAGCGTGTTGTGGTGGTAGCGCGCCGTCGGGTGGACCGGCAGATTCGCGGGCTTGTCGACCGCGAGGATGTGCTCGTCCTCGTAGAGAATCGGGACGTCGGTGGGGACGGGGGTCTCGTCCCACGGCGCGCGCCAGAGCACGATCTCCTGGCCCGCGAAGACGCGATCGTTCGTCCGGAGCGCGCGCCCGCGCGAGTCGTACGCGCTCGCGCGGACGATGAACTGCGCGCGCGTCCGGCTGGTGCGATGGAGCTGGCTCTGGAGAAAGACGTCGACGCGCTGGCCGGCGACCTCTGCCGGCACGCGAAAAGCGGTCATGACTGCGTGCTCGTCCACGCCCTCGGGGCGCTCGTAGTCCGTTTCCGAGAGGCCGCGGAGGCGTGTCATGAGGCTCGTTCGATCTAGGCCATGAGCTTGGCGGCGCAATCGCTTTCGGTTTCGTTCGGAACGAATGGGTTGCGGCGTGTGGCTCGCGGCGTGGTAGAAGCGCCCCTCGCGATGGAGATCTTGTTCGTTACGACGGAGCTTGCGCCGTTCGTCAAAGTCGGCGGTCTCGCCGATGTTTCGGCTGCGCTCCCGAAGGCGCTTCGCCTACTCGGCCACGGCGTCACCATCGTCCTGCCGCGCTACCCAGCGCTCGAGTCCGGCGGGCTGCTCGTCGCGCGACGGCTCACGCCGCTCAAGTTCGAGCTCGGCGATCGCTCGTACGAGGTCACGGTCTTCGACGGGCGGCTCGCGTCGCAGGTCGATCTCGTGCTCGTCGACGTTCCGGGGATGTTCGACCGCGCGGGCGTCTACGGCGAGGGCGGCGAGGACTACCCTGACAACGCGCTCAGGTTCGCGATCCTCTCTCGCGCCGCCGCAGAGGTCGCGCGCCAACGTGCGATCGCAGGCAAACCGTTCGACATCGTCCAGTGCAACGATTGGCCGACGGCGCTCGTGCCTAGCTACCTTCGCGCCGTCGCCGCGCAGACGCCACAGGTCGCGTCGACGCGCTCGATCCTCACGCTCCACAACGTCGCGCACCAGGGGCGTTTTCCGAAAGAGACGCTCGCGTCGCTCGTCTCGCTCGGTTTCGGATGGGACGCTTTCACCGTCGACGGGATCGAGTTCTACGGCGCGATCAACATCCTGAAGCAAGGCATCCTCGCCGCCGATGCGATCACCACGGTCAGCCCGACGTACGCACGCGAGATCCAAACCCCCGCGGGCGGCGAGCGACTCGACGGCGTGCTCGCGGCGCGCGGCGCTTCGGTCGTCGGCGTCGCGAACGGCGTCGACTACGCCGTTTGGAATCCCGCGACCGACAGCGCGATTGCCGCGCGCTACGACGCGGAGGATCCTGCGAACAAGGTTCGCTGCCGCGGAGCGCTCCAGAAGGAGCTCGGGCTGCCGATCGACGCGTCCGCTCCGATCATCGTCTGCGTCGGCCGCATCGTGGAGCAGAAGGGGAGCGATCTGGTCGCGGGGGCGATTCCGTACCTCCTCCGCGGGACCGACGCGCAAATCGTGATCGCAGGCGACGGCGCACCGGCGCTCGTCCAACCGATCGAGGCGGCGGTCGCAAAGTCGCACGGGCGGGCTGTCTTCGCGCGTGCCGCGAGCGAGGCGCTGGTTCATCGCATCTTCGCGGGCGCGGACATCGTCCTCGTCCCCAGCCGCTTCGAGCCGTGCGGACTCGTTCAGCTCTACGCGCAGCGTTACGGCGCGCTTCCCGTTGCGCGCGCGACCGGTGGGCTCGTCGACACGATCGTCGACTGCGACGCGAAGCTCGAGACCGGCACGGGTTTCCTCTTCGACGACGCGACCGTCGAGGCGCTCGTCGGCGCCACCGAGCGCGCCGTCGCCGCGCGCGTGCATCCGCGCTGGCCCGCGCTCGTTCGTCGCGTGATGCGACTCGACCGCGGCTGGGAGCGCCCTGCTCGTCGCTACGAGCAAGTGTACCGCGCGCTCACGAAGTAACCGCTCCTCACGGAGTAACCGCTCCTCACGAAGGAGCTGCGCGGCTCAACCCGGCGTCGCGGCGTCCGTGTCCGTGTCCGCGAGACGTCGAACGCGGTGGGCGTCGTCGACGACGCGTAGCGCCTTGGCGAGCCACGACGCGCGCAAGGCGATCCGCGTGACGACGATGACCTGATGGAGCACCGCGAGCGCGAGGAGCGCCATCCCGCCACGTCCGTCGACCCGGTCGGCGACGAGCGCGCCAATCGCGACGAGCGCCGCCGCGGCGAGAGCGCGCCACGCCCATGACCAGAACGCGAGCGCCGGAGCGCGCCTCGCCGCGTTGAGCGCGAGCCGGATCGCCGGTACGCCGCGCACGCGAAATCGAACGATCGCAGCGCGCGCGAGATCGGTCACGACTCCCACGAATGCGACGAGCGCAGCGAAGAGCGCGTACACGATCCAGCTTATCTGCTCGGCGCGCGCTTCGCCGAGCCGCGTCGCGAACGCCGACTCCGCGATCGCCCCGAGGATGAGCCCGGCGCCGACGAGCGCTCCCTCGAAGAGCCCGGCGAGGACGAAGAGCAGCGCCATCGGACGGAAAGCCCGGAGCGCGCGCACGCCGATCTCGCGAAGCGGTGGCGCGTGGAGGTCGCGCGTGCTGAAGGCGATCGACGCGAGGAGCGCCGCCGTCGGGAGGAGCCCGAGCACCGCGCTCGCGAGAAACACCGCCGTCGCGCTCCCGATCACCGCCGTCGTCGCGAAGCGTGCGTTGACGAAGAGATCGATGAGCTCGAATCCGCCGCGGTTCCAGAGCGGCGCGTCGCCATACGGATGGTCGCCGTACGCGGCGCGCACGACCGCGATCACCGGCCACGCCAAGAGCGCCGCCGACACCGTCGTCCAGATCCATAGGACGGCGATCGCGAGCGGACGTGCCCGCGCTCGCATCGAAGCGTTCGCGAGCAGCACCAGCCCGTCGTCCGCCACGCGCGCCTGCTCGACCGTGACGTTCATGGAGTCACCGATTGCAGCAGGAGCTCGGCCCAATACGTCGCGCGCTCGAGCGTGCGCGGCGCGCCTCCGCCGGATTGTCCGCGCGCGGTCGCGTGGTTGTTCGCGAACGAGTCGTCGATGACGACGGCGTGCTCGGCGTCGATGACGGCGCTGCGCAGCGCGACGGAGCCGCGGTACGTCATGCGCGTCGACTCGCCGATGCCGTCCCATCGTCGGCGCTCCATCGAGCCGTCGGCGAAGACGAGATCGACATCGACCGGAAACGCCAGCGTCCCGCGTCGCGTGACGAGGACCCAGCCCTCGTACGACGATCCGAGCCCCGCGATCGCGGCGACCGTGTCGCGCTTTCCGTCGCGATCGAAGACGCCGGCCTTCTCGCCGACCTTCTCGCTCGAGATGCCGGTGATCGCATAGTCGACCCACCCCTTCGCGAAGAGCGCGGTGCGCAGCGTCGCCGTCGCGTCGATGCCGAGCGATTCGGTGAACGCGGCGAGCAAGTCCTCGGGCACGGGATGACGGAAACGCTGCCGCCGCGCGTAGCGTCCGAGCGCGCGCGTGACGGCCGCGTCGCCGTACACGCGACGAAACGTCTCGACGATCGCGGTCGTGCGACCGTAGACGAGCGTGCCGTAGTCGCCCCCCGTCTTGAACGCGAACGCGGGCTGCGCGACGGGCTCGTTGTGCACCGCGCGGTTGCTGAACGCAGCGGACGCGGCGTTGAAGTTGATCGACAAGCCGCCGAGATCGAGAAACGAGCCTTGTCCGAGCCACGCCGCGAGCGACTGCTCCGTCGCGTACTCGTTGAGCCCTTCGTCGAGAAACGGCCACGTGACCTCGTTGGTCGCGACCAGCCCGTAGAAATACTGATGACCGAACTCGTGAATCGTCACGTGCTCGACGAGGCGCTCGCCCTTCGGATCGTACCAATGCCCGCCCGTCGTGATGAGCGTCGGGTACTCCATGCCGCCCGACTCGCGCGCCGTCTCGGGTGGGTGAACGAGCGTCAGCGTCTTGTACGGATAGGCGCCGTAGCGAGCGCCGAAGTAGGGGAGCGCGAAGCGCATCGCGGCGAGCTCGCGCTGCCCCATCACGTTGTATCCCGGCGGATGGAGCACCGTGACGGCGACGCCGTCGATCGTCTCGCTCTGTTGTTGGTACTTGTCCCAGGCCGTCCACGCGAAATCGTGCACGTCGCCTTGCACGTGCCGCTCGATGCGTCGGCCCGCCTCGACGCGCGACTCGATCGTCGGGCCGGTCGCTCCGATGACGAACGACTCGGGCACGTCGACGGTGACGTCGTACGTCCCGAAGTCGGCGTAGAACTCGCACAACTTGTGAAACGGGAAATGCGCCCACGTTCCGTCCGACTCGAGGCGCGCGAGTTTGGGGAACCACTGCCCGACGAAATGAAACGAGCCCGCGTAGCCGGTGCGCGCGATGATCGTCGGTAGCCGATCGTCGAACGCGACGTCGAGCGTGATCGTCTCGCCGGGCGCGACCTCGCGCGGAAGCGGCACGCGCGCGTCGGTCTCGTCCTTGTCGTCGGGGCGATGAAGCTCCGCGTTCGGCCACAGGTCGACCGGCGCGCCGCGAACGGGATCAGACTCGTGCAGCGCGAGCTTGCGCACGTCGATGTAACCCCAGTCTTGGATCTGCGCGCCGCTGCGGAAGCCGACCGG
>JAYVXB010000336.1:0-5752 GCA_043785585.1 Deltaproteobacteria bacterium
GCCGAGACCGGCACGGGCAAAGAGCTCTTCGCGCGTGCGCTCCACGGCGCGAGCCCGAGAGCGAGCGGGCCGTTCATCGCGCTGAACTGCGGCGCGCTCGCGAGCGGCGTGCTCGAGAGCGAGCTCTTCGGGTACGCACCCGGCGCGTTCACCGGCGCGCTTCGCTCCGGCTCGATGGGCAAGCTCGGCGCGGCGCACGGCGGAACGCTCTTCCTCGACGAGATCGCCGACATGCCCGAGGCGCTTCAAGCCGCGCTCCTTCGCGTGCTCGACGACGGCGTCTACCATCGCGTCGGCGACGCGCAGCCGAGTCGCGCCAACTTCCGCCTCGTCTGCGCAACGTGCCGCGATCTGCAGACCCTCGTCGAGCAAGGAAAGTTTCGACGCGATCTCTTCTATCGAATCCACGGTGGAAGCATCGCGATTCCGACGGTGCGCGAACGCACGGACCGTCTCTTCGTCGCGCGCGGGCTCCTCGCACGCCTCGGTGCAGACGACGCCTCACGTCTCAGCGACGACGCCGAGGCGTGGATCCTCGAGCACGACTGGCCCGGCAACGTTCGCGAGCTCAAGAGCGGCCTCGCGCACGCGCTTGCTCTCGCCGAAGGCGGACGAATCGCACGCGAGCATTTTCCGCGGGTGCTCGTCACGAGCGCAGACGGACGACGGAGAGATCCGGGCGTTCGTTCGCGCGACGAGATGCTGCGCGACGCCGTCCGCGAAGCGATGCGCGCGTGCGACGGGAACATCGCCGAAGCAGCGCGCAGGCTCGGCGTCGCGCGGAGCACAGTCTATCGCGCGCTGAGGGACGATCATCGGTAGATTGACCGGATGAAACGAGCGACCGGGATTGGGGGGATCTTCTTCAAGTCGGAGGATCCGGCGAAGCTGCAGGCTTGGTACGAGAAGCATCTCGGCCTGCCACGAGACGACCACGGCGGGATCATGTTCGTCGCGGAGGCGGGCCCGACGGTGTGGTCGGCATTCAAGAAGGACACGACTTACTTCGCGCCGAGCACGGCGCCGTTCATGGTCAACTACCGCGTCGACGATCTGCACGCGCTCCTCGCGGCGCTCCGCAGCGAGGGCGTCACCGTCGACGACAAAGTCGAAGAGCACGACTACGGGAAGTTCGGCTGGGCGATCGATCCCGAGGGCAACCGCTTCGAGCTCTGGGAGCCGCCGACGGGGAAACCCGCGTTCTGAGGTCGAGCATGCGTCGCGGCGCGAGTTGGTGTATCGGGTTGCCGGAGTCCACGGCAACACCGAGAACAGGAGAACGACAATGAACCGAAGCGGAATCGTGTGGGGGTTCTTCGTGACGTCGATGGCGGTTGGCGCGCTTGGCGCGTTCGGCGCATCCGGCGTGGCATGTGGCGGGAACACTCCGCCAGCGGACGCACCCGCGATGAGCGCGAGCGCGCCGGCGTCGTCCGCGCCTGTGTCGGACGTCACGCCCGCGACACCGGACCCCGCGACCAGCGCCGCGACGCCGGCCCCGTCCGCCGATCCGCCGCCCGCGGCGCCTCCGCCGGTCGAGCTTCCGGCGGCGTTCGTTGCCGCGCAGACCAGCCTCTTCGCGTTCGGCGACCGCTTGAACGACGCCATCAACGGTGCGAACGGCGACTGCACGAAGATGGGCACCGCGCTCAACAAGGTCGCGAGCGATGCGGGCTTCTCCAAGGCGTTCAAGGGCTACATCACCGAGGTGCTGAAGCTCAGCCCCGCGCAACGCGACGCTGCGAAGGCGACGTGGGAAGCGAACCAGAAGAAGTCCGACAACATGATGGAGCCCATCAAGGCGTGCGAGAAAAACGCGACCGTGAAGGCCGCGACAGCGAAGATCAAGAAGATCATCACGGACAACATGAAGCCGCTCCTCGAAGCCCTCACGGGCGCGATGGCCGGTGGATCGACCGCCGCGCCGCCGCCGAAGAAGAAGTGAGCCACACGCGCTGACTGCGCGTGGATCTCGTTGACGCGCCCCGCGACGGTGGGGCGCGAGCGCATACAATCGAGAAACGATGAGCGCAGGTGCCGCATCGCTCGGCGCCGATCAACACCTGACCGCCGACTCGACGACGAGCTTCGTCATCGGATTTCGACCGGAGGCGATCGTGGTGTTCGGCTCGCGGAGCGGACGCGCGTTCGTCATCGGCGCATGCGACGATGCGGCGAAGGCGGGCGGATGCTACGGCGCTGACTGCGGCCGATCAGCGACCTCCCGCGCGACTTCGCCTGCCCCTAGACGCGCGTAACGCGATGCGCCAAGCTCGCGCGCCGATGCACCTCACCCCTCGCGAGCTCGACAAGCTCATCTTGCACGGCGCGGGTTTCCTCGCGCAAAAGCGCCTCGCGCGCGGCCTTCGTCTTTCCTACCCTGAAGCGATCGCGCTCATCGCCACGCAGCTCCTCGAGCTGATTCGCGACGGACGCAGCGTCGCCGATCTGATGGACGTCGGCCGACGCATCCTCGGACGCGCGCAGGTGATGGACGGCGTGCCCGAGATGATTCACGAAGTCCAAGTCGAAGGAACGTTCGCGGACGGCTCGAAGCTCGTGACGGTGCATCACCCGATCGCGCTCGACCAGGGCGATCTCGTCCTCGCGCTGCACGGCAGCTTCCTTCCGATTCCGGACGCGCTCCACTTCGCGGGCGTCAGCGCCGCGGCCAAGCGCGACGTCGTTCCGGGCGAGCTCAGCGTGCAGGCCGGCGACGTCGAGCTGAACGTCGGACGCGCGACGAAGACGTTGCCGATCACGAACCGCGGCGATCGTCCGATTCAAGTCGGCAGTCATTTTCCGTTCGACGAGACGAACCGCGCGCTCGACTTCGATCGCGTCGCCGCGCGCGGGATGCGCCTCGACATTCCGGCCGGCACCGCCGTGCGCTTCGAGCCGGGCGACACGAAGACGGTCACGCTGGTCTACCCGTCGGCCGGCGCCGGAGGTGCAACGTGAGCCACCGGATGAAGCGGACGCACTACGCCGACATGTTCGGGCCGACGACCGGCGATCGCGTGCGCCTCGGCGACACCGGCCTCATCGCGGAGGTCGAGCGCGACTTCGCGTTCTACGGCGACGAATGCAAGTTCGGCGGCGGCAAGGTGCTCCGCGATCGCCAAGGGCAAGCCGCGGGCGTATCCGATCACGACGCGCTCGACTGCGTGATCACCAACGCGCTCATCGTCGACTACACGGGCATCTACAAAGCCGACATCGGGATCAAGGACGGGCGCATCGCGGCGATCGGAAAAGCGGGGAACCCGGACATCATGTCGGGAGTCACGCCGGGGATGACGGTCGGCGTGACGACCGAAGCGATCGCCGCCGAGGGGCTCGTCGTCACCGCGGGGGGCGTCGACACGCACATCCATTTCATCTGCCCGCAGCAAGCGTACGAAGCGCTCGCGTCGGGCGTGACGACGTTCGTCGGCGGCGGCACCGGCCCCGCGACGGGAACGAACGCGACGACGTGCACGCCCGGCGTGCGACACATCGAGCTCATGCTCGCCGCGACCGACGTGTTCCCGCTCAACATCGGCCTCACCGGCAAAGGGAATACGTCACTCAGCGAGGGCCTCGTCGATCAGATCCGCGCGGGCGCGATCGGGCTCAAGCTGCACGAAGACTGGGGAACGACGCCCGCCGCGATCGACTGCTGCCTCGCGCTCGCCGAGCAAGAAGACGTGCAGGTGACGATCCACACCGACACGCTCAACGAGTCGGGCTACGTCGACGATTCGATCGCGGCGTTCAAGGGGCGCACGATCCACACGTACCACTCCGAAGGCGCGGGCGGCGGGCACGCGCCGGACATCCTTCGCGTGTGCGGCGAGGCGAACGTCATCCCGTCGTCGACGAACCCGACGCGCCCGTTCACGGTGAACACCCTCGACGAGCACCTCGACATGCTCATGGTGTGTCATCACCTCGACAAGAACATCCCCGAGGATGTCGCCTTCGCCGAGAGCCGCATTCGCGGCGAGACGATCGCGGCCGAAGACATCCTCCACGATCTGGGCGCGATCTCGATCATCTCGAGCGACTCGCAAGCGATGGGGCGCGTCGGCGAAGTCATCACGCGAACCTGGCAGACGGCGCACAAGATGCGCGAGCAACGCGGGCGTCTCGACGGCGAGAGCGGCGCGAACGACAACGTTCGGATTCGCAGGTACATCGCGAAGTACACGATCAATCCGGCGATCGCGCACGGCATGTCGCGCGAGATCGGATCGATCGAACGAGGCAAGCTCGCGGATCTCGTTCTGTGGCGGCCGCAGTTCTTCGGATCGCGCCCGGAGATCGTGATCAAGGGCGGGCTCATCGCGTGGGCGCAGATGGGCGACGCGGGCGCGTCGATCCCGACACCGCAGCCGTCGTTCATGCGGCCGATGTTCGGCGCGTTCGGCAAGGCGACGGGGGCGACGAGCATCGCGTTCGTGTCGCAACGCGCGATCGAAGAAGGGACCGTGCGCGCGCTCGGGCTCGCGAAGAAAATCGTCGCGGTCAAACGATGCCGCGGGATCGGCAAGCGCGACATGAAGCTGAACGATGCACTCCCGCGCATCGAAGTGGATCCCGAGACGTACCAAGTGCGCGCCGACGGCGTGCTCCTGACGTGCGCCCCCGCCACCGTGCTGCCGCTCGCGCAGCGCTACTCGATCTTCTGATGTCGACGTGGCGCGTCCTCCAGCTCGCCGACTCGGCGTTTCCGACCGGCGGTTTCGCGCACTCTGCGGGGCTCGAGGCGGCCGTGCAGCTCGGTGAGGTCGCGGACGCGGCGGCGCTGCGACGCTTCGTGAGCGAAGCGTTGTGGCAGGCGGGGTACGGAGGCTTGCCGCTCGTTCGCGCCGCGCACGAAGAGCCGCGTCACACCGGCGATCTCGATCGGCTGTGCGATTCGTTCCTGACGAGCTTCGTCGCGAACCGCGCGAGCCGGACGCAGGGGCGCGCGTTCGTCGCGACGTGCGCGCGCGTGTTCGAAATGGATGCGCTCTCGGAATTGCACGACGACGTGCGAGCGCGAAAGACGAGCGGTCACTACGCGCCGCTGTTCGGCGCAGCGTTTCGCGCGCTCGACGTGCCGCTCGTGGATGCGCAGCGCCTCTTCTTGCACTTTGCGCTGCGCGGCGTCGCGTCGGCGGCCGTTCGTCTCGGGAAGCTCGGACCGCACGAGGCGCAGCGGCTGCAGTGCGACAGCGCGACGCTGCTCGATCGCGTCCTCGCGGAGTGCGCGTCTCTCGACGTGGGCGCGCTCGCGCAGACGGCGCCGCTCCTGGAGATCGTCGGCGCGCAGCACGACCGGCTCTATTCGCGTCTATTTCAATCGTGAGGGGATGATCCATGGGACACGAGCACGACGAAGACCACGCGCACGACCGCGCTCCCACGCACACGCACGAGCGCTGGGAAAACGCCGGCGCGTTCGCGCAGCGCGATCGCACGCCTCGACGCGATCTCGCCGCGCGCGCGTTCACCGTCGGCATTGGCGGTCCCGTCGGCAGCGGCAAGACCGCGCTCCTCCTCGCGCTCTGCCGCACGCTGCGCGATCGCATCCCGCTCGGTGTCGTGACGAACGACATCTTCACGCGCGAGGACGCCGAGTTTCTGCACCGCAACGAGGCGCTCGCACCGCAGCTCATTCGCGCCGTCGAGACTGGCGGATGCCCGCACGCCGCCATCCGCGAAGACATCAGCCACAACCTCTTGGCGCTCGAACGCCTGATGGACGAAGCACCGAAGCCCGAGC
>JAYVXB010000337.1:0-5745 GCA_043785585.1 Deltaproteobacteria bacterium
CCGCGTACGTCGCCCACACCGTCAACGGCGCGCGCGTCCCCACTTCGGGAAGATACTTCGCGATCATCACGCCCGACACTTGCCCGCCGATCGTGAAGCCGATCGCCTGCGGCACGAACGCGAGCCCCATGTACATCCCCGCCTTGCCCTCGGGCGCGAAGCTCGCGATGTAGTCGTAGAAGCGCGGCGAGAACGTCATCTCGGCGACGGCGAAGAGCGCGCCCGACAAGCAGGCGCCGACGAGGCTGGGTGCTGCGCCCATGACGAGCATCGAGAGCGCGCCCATCGCGACGCCGAGGATCATCGTCGTCACGGGATGCACCTTCCGGAGGACGCGCGTGACGACGCCTTGGAAGAGCGCGATGAACGCCGGGTTGATGAGCGTGATGATCTCGAGCGGCGCCTTCGCGTCGATGTGGCGCGTCACGTACTTCGGGAACGTGACGTAGAACTGATCGGCCATGAAATAGAAGCCCGCGAAGATGACGAGGAACGTCGCGAATTTCAGGTTCTTCAGCGCGGTCGCATAGCCGCGCATCGTTTCGGAGAGGGGCGTCGCGGCTGCGCGTCCACGCTCCGGCTCTTTGTACGCGAAGACCGCGAGACCGAGCGCGGCGAAGCTCGCACCGATCGAGTTCATCAGGACCCAGCGAAGCGAGATGGAGACGCGCAGCAGGTAGACGAGCGTTTTTCCGACGACGCTTCCGGCGTTGATCATCCGGTAGAAGATCGCGAAGCCCTCCGTCTGTCGGCCTTCGGGCGCGGTGCGCACGACGGTGCCCGCGATGACCGGCTTCATGAATCCGCCCGCGATCGCCATGAACGCGAGCGCGACGAGCGCGAGCTCTTTGACCGGGTAGAGGAACATCACGAGGTAGCCGACCGCGTACAGCGTGAACGCGAGGATCAGCGACGCGCGAAACGTGATGCGATCCGCGATCGCGCCGCACGGGATCGGCGCCAGCGACGACACGAGGCGGAAGCTCGCGAGGATCGTCCCGACCGCGACGTCGCCGAAACCGACGACGTTGGTCAGGTAGAGCGAGATGCCGATGAACATCCCGTAGAACGCCATCCGCTCGAAGAGCTCGATCGCGTTCGCGACGTAGAACGTGCGCGGGAAGGGGGTGGGGGCCTTCGTCACCGCGTCGGCACGGCCGCGACCACCGCAGCCACGAAGCCTGCCGCGAGCGGCTTCGTCGGATCGCCGTAGCTCGCCTGCGGCAGCGCGATCGACGCCTCGTCCTTGAAGACGTGGTTCATCGTCGGAAGGAGCGTGAGCTTCGCGTCCGGCCGAGCCTTGGCGAGCGCGCGCGCGTCGGCCGCCGTCACTTGCGCGTCGTGGTCGCCCTGGATGATCGCCGTCTTCACCTTGAGCTTCTTCAGCAGTGCCGACGCGTCGACGTCGATGATGCTCTTGATCATCGCGCGCACCGTGGGATTGAAGAGCGGCATGAGCGACTCGGGGATCGGGTCGGGCGACGTCCCGGCGCGAATGGCCTTGAGGATGCGACCGACGTCGGCCATGCCCGCCGCGTCGAGCTTCGTGCCGAGCTGCTCGCGGAGAACGGTCTCGAATGGACGCCCGGGCGACGCCAAGAGCACGAGCGCGTTCGGCGGCGCCTTCTGGGCGACCAAGATCGCGATCGGTCCGCCCTCCGAGTGACCGGCGATCGTCAGCGTGGAGAAGCGCGCGTTGCCTCGAAGCCTCGCCGCGATCGCTGCCGCGTCCGCGACGAAGTCGTCGAGCACCGTCTTGCTCGGATCGAAGTCGACGCCGCTCTTCCCGACGCCGCGCTTGTCGTAGCGGAGCGATGCGATCCCGTTGGCGGCTAGCGCTTCTGCGAGCATTCGGTAGGCGTCGGTGTTCAGTCCCATCGCGTTGTTCCCGTCGCGATCGGTCGGCCCCGATCCGGCGATGATGAGCACGACCGGGATCTTGCCGCTCGTCGCTTTGGGAACCCAGAGCTCGCCGCGAAGCGCCACCGCACCGTTCATCACTTCGACGGGCTCGTTCGTCACCGACGCGGGCGCCGCGCGCACCTCCGCCACAGGCGGCGGATCGCTCGCGCGCCGCACTTCGATCCCCTGCGCCGGCACGTTCGCGCGGATGACGGAGCCTCGGGCGTCGACGTCGACCGCCACGTCGAGCCCCATCAGATTGAGCGCTACCTTCTTGCCGCCCGCTTCCGTGGGCGTCACGGAGATCGTGCCGTCGAGCGTCGTGCCTTGCGCAGGCAGGAGCACCTTGACCGGCTTCGGCGTCGTCGCGTCCGCGAACCACTCCGCGGCGATGGCGTACGCCTCCCAGTGACCGTTCTCGAGCGCGAGCGTCCCGGGACCAATGTCGCGCTCGACCGCCTTTCCGGGCACCTCGACGCGCACGTGGCGCTTCGCCCGCGAAATGGTGATCGTCGCCTTTCGTGGGCCGAGCGCGATCTCGCTCACGAGCGTCTCGCCGTCGTCGCGGTACGACTCACGGCCGAGCGGCACGTCGCCACGATAGGTCACGAGCTCGCCGACGATCACAGGCTTTGTCACCGAAGACTCCTGCGTGAGGACGGGAGATGGCCGAGCGCTCGGTGCCAGCGCGGTAGCGGGAGGCGTCTCGCACGCGCCGAGCGAAGCCACGACGGCGCCCATCGAAACGATCGCCCGGATCCTCGTCTGCATGGCGTGAGCATCGTCCACAGCCGAGCGTTCGGCAATCTGCCCGAGGCGTCGCGCGGGATCGCGATCTCCTCCGCGGCTGATAGAGTCGGATCGGTGACCCCCGTCGACGAAACGCTCGAGGACGTCGCGCATCGTGACGGCGCCGTCGCCGATCGCGGACCGATCCTGTTCGTCGTGCTCGAGGGCGAGCGTCCGTTGTCGCGAGGCGCGCGCTACTCGCTGGTGGGCGTCGAGCGCGTCACGATCGGACGCGGACCGGCGCGCGCGGTGACGCGGAGCTCGGACGGTCGCACGTTCTCGGTGAGCGTTCCCGGTCGTTGGCTCTCGTCGAGCCACGTCGTCGTGCGCGCGGTCGGCGGCGAGTGGATCGTGGAGGACGCCGGCTCGCGCAACGGGACGTTCGTCGGCGGCGAGCGAATCACCACGCGCGTTCTCGGCGAAGGCGATTTGGTCGAGGCCGGGCGCGTCTGGTTCTCGGTACGTGGCGCTCCTGCGAACGACGGCGCCGTCCTCCGTGACGAGGACGCCGCGCGCACGACGCAGCCGTTCGGGCTTCGCACGTTGCTTCCGGAGATCGCCGATGGCTTGGCGGCGCTCGCGCGGATCGCGAAGGGGAGCCACGTGCCGGTCCTCTTCCTCGGTGAGACCGGCGCGGGGAAGGAAGTCCTCGCGCGCGAGGTGCACGCACAGTCCGCGCGCAGCGGTCCCTTCGTCGCCGTGAACTGCGGCGCGCTCCCATCGACGCTCGTCGAGGCACTCCTCTTCGGGCATGTGAAGGGCGCGTTCTCCGGCGCGACGCGCGACGAGATCGGGTTCGTGCGCTCCGCCGACGGCGGCACGCTCTTCCTCGACGAGATCGGAGATCTTCCGGCGACGTCGCAGGCGGCGCTGTTGCGCGTGCTTCAAGAGCACGAGGTCATTCCCGTCGGCGCGACGCGCGCGACGAAGGTCGACGTGCGCGTCATCGCGGCGACCCATCGCCCGCTCGACACGCTCATCACCACCGGCGGCTTTCGCAGCGATCTCCTCGCGCGCTTGAAGGGCTACGTGCACAGGCTGCCGCCGCTCCGCGATCGCATGGCCGACTTCGGCGTGCTCCTCGCGGACGTCCTCGCCGACGTCGCGGGAGAGCGGGCACAGCGTCTCACGATCGAGCCGCAGGCGGCGCGCGCGCTGCTGGCGTACGCGTGGCCGCACAACGTCCGCGAGGTGCACCTCGCGATGGCGAGCGCGGTGGCGCTCGCGACCGGCGACGAGATCGAAGCGCGCCATCTCCCCGCGGAGGTCCTTGCGCCCGAACCGAGCGAGCTCGCTGCGCCCGCGGTGAGCGATGGCGACACCGTGTTGCGTGCGAGCCTCGTGGCTCTGCTCGTCGAGCATCGTGGCAACGTCACCGCGGTCGCGCGCGTCGTCGGAAAGGCGCCGGCGCAGATCCATCGGTGGATGCGGAGGTTCGGCATCGATCCCGACACGTACCGCGCCGGTTGATTTGCCGACGCGGCCGCGCGGTTGTAGGCAGAGGGGAGTTGGAACGCGAAGCCTCTCCCATTCTCTCGGCGCGCACGTGGCGTCGCATCGCGATCGTCGCCAGCGTCGCGACGATCGCGGCGTCGGTCGCATGCAGCGCCGTCCTCGGGCTCGACGCGCCGAAGCTCGATCCGTGCGCGGACGTCGCGTGCGCCGACGGCGGCGCGGTCGACGGCGCGAGCGACGCGGGCGACGCCCACGCCGCGGACGGCAAGCCCGACGGCACGCCGAGCGGGCTTCGATGCGGAGGCGGCACCTTCGGCCTCACGGGATGCTCCGGGGCGACGCCGACGTGCTGCCAGCTCACGGACGACGCGGGCACGACGTACCAATGCCGCGCGAGCGCGGGCGCGTGCACGGGCTACCCGATCGCGTGCTCGAGCAACGCGGGGTGCTCCGGGAACGACGTTTGCTGCCACTACGGATCGGCGATCAAATGCGAACCGCAGGCGTCGTGCGCGAACGATTCCCTCGTCTGCGAGCCGGACGGCGCGGCGGATCAGTGCCCGACGGGATGGAAGTGCACGGCGTCGGTCACGAACGCGGGGGTCGTGTCGCCGTACTTCAGCTGCGCGCCGTGAGCGTCGCGCCGTAGCGCTCGGTTCAGAACGGGACGGTGAGGCGCACGCTCGCGGCACCTACGGCGACGCTCGCGCGTGTGTCGGCAGCGCCGCTCGGCCAGAAGAAGAGGAGCGCGCCGCCAGCTGCGGCCGCCGTGCCGATCAGCATCGCGGCGGTCGCGAAATCGGCGCGTGTTCGCGCGCTCTCGCGTGCGTCGAAGGCGGGGCGCGAGCAACCGCGTGCGGGGCATGACGATGCGACCGAGTCGTAGTCCGACTTCGCCGCGATCGCGATGACGCCGCCGGCGGCGATGCCGACGACGCCCACGCCCGCGATCACGGCTCCGGCCCATCGGCGCGTCGACGTCATTTCGGTGCTCACGGTCGGCGCCAGCGCGGGTGGTGACGTGGGCCGCGGCGTCGGTGGTTGCGGCGCGGACGGCGTCGATGCGGGAACCGCGGGTATCGCGGGCGCGCACGACTTCGCAGCGTCGTGCAGATCGATGGTCCTCTCGTCCCCCTCCGCCAACGTCGCAGAGACCGTCGCGCACGTTCGCTCGCCGACGCGCACGACGATCGTATGCGCTCCCGGATCGACGCCTTGCCATGCGTTCGCATCTCCAGCAAGCGCGCGTCCATCGAGCAACACGTCGGCACCGCGCGGCCGCTCGGCCACCGCGATCTTCGGGATGCGCGCGTCGAGCGATGCCGCGAGCGTCGTGGCCGTTTGCCGCGCCTCGCGCCCTTTGTCGGACTCGCGCGGGCTCACCGGGAGGAGCGCGACGGCGCGCAGGAGATCGCGCGCCTCGACGAGCCGTCCCGCTTCGACGAGGAGCGTCCCTGCCTCGAGCGCCGTCACCGGAGTCGCCGCCGTGCGGTACGCCTCGAGCGCGCGATCGATCGCCTCTTTGATCTTTCCTTGTTTGCGGAGCTCGCGCGCCTCGCGGTAGAGCGCGCGCGCCGCTTCGATTTGCGCTTCGGTCGG
>JAYVXB010000338.1:0-5722 GCA_043785585.1 Deltaproteobacteria bacterium
TCTCGACGCTCGGCGAGTGACGCAAGTCGAGGCCGTGCACTTGAAGGCGCGACCTCCATGCGTCGTAGTCGTCCTCGCGTGCGTAACGCGTCGCCGCGTCGTGCGGGAAGCGCGTCGTCGCAATCACGCGCGCGCCGGCGCGCAGCATCATCAGCGACGCTTGGTAACCGATCTTCAACCGCGCGCCGGTGATGATCGCGACGCGACCGTCGAGCTTCGCGGTCTGAAAACGCTTTTGGTAGTTGAGCTCGGCGCAGTCGGCGCACATCGCGTCGTAGAAGAAATGTACTTTCGTGAACTCCGCCTTGCAGACGTAGCAGTTGCGCGGCTTCGTCAGCTCGCGGCGAAGCGAGTCCGCGTCGACGGCGGCGCCCGCGCCCGGACCCTCGACGAGCTGCGGCGGCGCGCTGAACACCGCCGCGCGTCGCGCCGATCGAATCTCCGTCGCCGCGCGCGTCTCGCGATCCGCGTCCTTGCGCCCTTTTCGCTCGACCTTGCGAAACGCTTTCGCCGCCCGGACCATCTCATGCCGAACGGGTCGCGAGACGCGCCCGGCCGCTTGAAGGAGCGCCACACGGAGCTCCTCGGGAACGTCGGCGAGGCGCGCGCGATCGTCGACGATTGACTCGAGGACCTCGATGCACCGTTTCAGCTCGTCGTGTGTGCCGCTTCCCATGATGGCGCCTCTATAGCGCGTGCCAGCGACTCGGCCTCTTGAATCACGCGCTCCCGAAGGTCGCGCAGGCCTTGCACTTGTGCCGATACGTTGCAAAAGTGAGGGTTTCCAATGGCGGCCGAATTTCAGCTCACCTCGCAGTTCGAGCCCAAGGGCGATCAGCCGGCGGCCATCGAGCAGCTGAACGCCGGCCTCGCGCGCGGCGACAAGCACCAGGTGCTCCTCGGCATCACCGGCTCCGGCAAGACGTTCACGATCGCGAACGTCATCCAGCACCTCCAAAAGCCGACGCTCATCCTCGCGCCGAACAAGACGCTCGCCGCGCAGCTCTACGGCGAAATGAAGGACCTCTTCCCGAAGAACGCGGTCGAGTACTTCGTCAGCTACTACGACTACTACCAGCCCGAAGCGTACATCCCGTCGACCGACACGTTCATCGACAAGGACGCGATCATCAACGACCAGATCGATCGCATGCGCCACTCGGCGACCGTCGGCCTGCTCTCGCGTCGCGACGTCATCATCGTCGCATCGGTCAGCTGCATCTACGGCATCGGCAGCGCCGAGAGCTACCACGGCCTCGTCATCGATCTCAAAGTCGGCGAAGAGTACCGCCGCGACGTCTTGCTCCGGATGCTCGTCGACATTCAATACGAACGAAACGACATCGATTTTCACCGCGGAACGTTCCGCGTGCGCGGCGACGTCGTCGAGGTGTTCCCGACGTACGAGCACGACCGCGCGGTGCGCATCGAGTTCTTCGGCGACAACATCGAGGCGATCAAAGAGGTCGATCCGCTGCGCGGCAAGGTCATCGGTCCGCTCGAGCGCTACGCGATCTACCCGGGCTCGCACTACGTCACGCCGCAAGCGCAGATGCGCAAGGCGATCGAGTCGATCCGCCTCGAGCTCCGCGAGCGCCTCGACTTCTTCGACAAGGAAGGACGCTTCCTCGAGAAGCAACGCCTCGAGCAGCGCACGCAATACGATCTCGAGATGATGGAGCAGATGGGGTTCTGCCAGGGGATCGAGAACTACTCGCGCCACCTGTCGAACCGCGTCGCGGGCGAGCCGCCGCCGACGCTCATCGATTACTTCCCCAAAGACTTCTTGATGATCTTGGACGAGTCGCACCAGACGGTGCCGCAGGTCGGCGCGATGTACCGCGGTGATCGCGCGCGGAAAGAGACGCTCGTCGAGTACGGCTTTCGTCTTCCGAGCGCGCTCGACAATCGCCCGCTCAAGTTCGACGAGTTCGAAGGTCACGTGAAAGCGGCGATCTACGTCTCGGCGACGCCGGGCGAGTACGAGATCCAGAAAACGCAGGGGGTGGTCGTAGAGCAGGTCATTCGTCCGACGGGGCTGACGGATCCGCAGACCGAAGTGCGCCCCGTCGCGGGGCAGGTCGACGATCTGCTCGTCGAGATCCACAAGCGCGTGAAGGCGGGCGAGCGCGTTCTGTGCACGACGTTGACGAAGCGGATGGCCGAGGATCTCACCGACTACTACCGCGAGCTCGGCGTTCGCATTCGCTACTTGCACTCCGACATCGAGACGCTCGAGCGAATCGACATTCTGCGCGACTTGCGGCTCGGCGAGTTCGACGTGCTCGTCGGGATCAACCTGCTTCGCGAGGGGCTCGACTTGCCCGAGGTGTCGCTCGTCGCGATCTTCGACGCGGACAAAGAAGGATTCCTTCGCAGCCCGCGCTCGCTCATTCAGACGATGGGACGCGCGGCGCGAAACATCAACGGGCGCGTCATCATGTACGCCGACCACATCACGCCGGCGATGAAGGGCGCGATCGAAGAGACGAACCGGCGCCGCACGTTGCAAGAAAAGTACAACATCGACCACGGCATCACGCCGCAGACGATCGTGCGCGCGGTCATGAACATCAACCCGGCCTCGGGGACGATCGACTACTTCGACGTGCCGAAGGCGCGCAAGGCGACGGATGCGAACGGCGCGCCGGTCGAGATCGACATCGGCGAGAAGATCGCGGCGATGCGCTTCGAGATGTTCGCGGCGGCAGAGAATTTGGACTTCGAGAAGGCGGCGCGGCTGCGCGACGAGCTCAAACGCGTCGAGTCGCTCGCGGGCGTCGAGTCGGGGGGCACGCCGAAACCCAGCGGCGCGTACGAGCCGTACGGCGCGTCGAGCAAGAAGCGAAACGGGAAGGGCGCGTCGGCGAAGCCGCGCGGTGGACCGGCGAAGGCGGCCGCGAAGCCCGCGCGCAACAAGTGGAAGGCGCGTTAGTCGCTCGAGAGATTTTCACAGGAAGACGGGAAGACGGGAAGCGTGAGGGAGTGGGGTTGGACTTCCGTCTCCCCGTCTTCCTGTGAATCTCGATCTCGTTCCTGTGCCGACGTTGCCACACGGCGATAGACCACAAGGAGCGCGACGATTCACGTGTTTTCGCGGTGTTCCATCGCGGCACGTCGATTGCTGACAGTGACCTCATACCCTGGAGGTCACCATGCGTTCCCTTCTTCTCTTTCCCATCGTCTCGATCGCCTGCGCGCTCGCGGGCTGCACCTTTCACTCTGCGGACACGAGGGCGTCGAAGCCGCCACCTTCGTCCGACGCGCTCGCGACGAGCGAGATGTGGCCGTCGATGAGCGCGCAGACCGACGGGCAGACCGTCAAGGTGTACGCCGCGCTCCTGAAGGGGAGCGACTTCGTGCTTCTCGCGGACGGCGAATATTTCACCGCGACGTTCGCGGGGCAGTCGATCGTCTTGCAGCGTGAGCCGTACGTCGACGGCAAGATTCACTACTTCGCGACGTTCGCCGCGCCGGCGGCGGCGTCCGACGTCGTCATCGCCTTTCATCGCCTCTCGGGAAAGACCGAGGCCGCGCAATCGGCGACGACGATCCCCGCCGCGTTCGCGATCACGTCGGCCGCGCCGCCGAGCTTCAAGATCGGAACGACGTTGAACATCGCGATCTCGCCGCCGCCGGTCACGAAGACGGATGGGACCGATTTCATGTCCGTCGCGTTCAACGGCGATTGTCTCGCCGACTCGAACCCGCAGCCGGTCACGTTCGACGTCGAAGGCGTCGCGAAGGTCGACACCAGCAAGATCGTCCTGAAGAAGGGCGCGACCGGGTGCGACGTCGGTGTGCAGATCCGTCACGAGACACGCGGCAAAGCAGACGCCGCGTACTCGCAGCCCGACGCGCACCCCGTCGAAGGATTGCAGGCGCGCTCGTTCGACACGTCGCTCGTTCCGTGAGCGACCGACCTCAGAGGAGATGCTTGTCGCCGCGCGCCTTGAGAAGGTCCACGATCGCGCGCACGTCTTGCGCGCGGTCGCGCGGGATGACGAGGAGCGCGTCGTCCGTCTCGACGACGACGAGATCGCTGACGCCGACGAGCGCGTAGAGCTTCTTTTTGGCGCTCGTCGTGAGATCGCGCACCAAGTTGCCGCGTGCGTCGACCGCGACGCTTCCGGCGGGGAGCGCGTTGCCCGCGTCGTCTTTTTTCGCGAGCTCCCACGCGCTCTGCCAGCTCCCGACGTCGTTCCAACCGAAGTCACCCGGCACGACGGCGAGCTTGGATGCTTTCTCCATGACGCCGTGATCGATCGAGATCGACGGGAGCTCCGGGAACGTCGCGGCGAGCACGCGCGCTTCGTCGCCCGTCTTCGCGGCCGCGTCGAGCTTGTCGAGGCCGGTCGCGAGCGCGGGGAGGTGCGCGCCGATCGCGTCCTTCATCGCCGACGCGCGGAAGAAGAACATCCCCGCGTTCCACAGGTGCTTCTTCCCCGCGACATACTCTTCCGCGCGCGCGCGGTCCGGCTTCTCGACGAAGCGTGCCACCTCGCGCACGCCGGGTGCGATGTCTCCACCGAGCTCGATGTACCCGTAACCGGTCTCGGGGCGCGTCGGCACGACGCCGATCGTCGCCATGCGATCCGATCGCGCCGCGTCGATCGCGCGAGTGAGCACCGCGCGGAACGCCTCCTCGTCGGCGATGAAGTGATCGCTCGGGAGCACCATGATGACGGCATCCGGATCGCGTCGCGCGATCGTCGCGCTCGCCCAGCCGATGCACGGCGCGGTGTTGCGCGCGACGGGCTCGGCGAGAACTTGCGCGCGCGGCACGCCGGGGAGCGCGTCTGCAGTGGCTTGCGCCAGACGCTCGCCCGTCGCGATGTAGACGCGCTCGGCCGGAACGAGCGGCGCGATCCTGCGGACCGTCGCTGCGAGGAGCGACTCGTGCGGATCGCCCGCGAGCGGCAAGAGCTGCTTCGGCGTCTTCTCGCGCGATGCAGGCCAAAACCGCGTTCCCGCGCCACCCGCCATGATCACCGCGTAGACCTTGGACATTGCCTCTCGTGCTCCTTTGCGTAGGTCACGTACCACAAAATCTGCTGCAATTTCGCCTTCGCACCGCACCTCGTTCTACAACTCGATTCGAGTCTCATGCTCCTTTGGTGGCGGCACAAGGGCCTCTCCGGCCTCGCTGTTCTCTTCGCGCTCCTCTTCGTCGCGTGCATTCGCGAAGGGTCGCCGCAGCTCATCCAAGTGCTCGAGGTCGCGTCGCGCGAGGCCGAGGTCGGCGATCGGATCGAGATCCTCGGCGCGGGGTTTCCGCAGGGGAAGCCGGCGCACCTCGCGTTTCGCGGGACGCTCTTTCGTCCGGGCGAGCACCCGATCGAGGACGCGGAGATCACCGCCGAAGGGACCGTTCGCAACGCGCAGCAGATCGAGCTCGCGTTCACCGAGGCGCTCGAAGCGCTCTTCTGCGGCACCACGGGCCGATTGACGCACACGACGTTCGACGGGGAGCTCGAGGTCGCGTTTTCTGCCGCGTCGCCGGGCGCGCCGCCGATCGCCGCGACGCTCTACAAGGTCTCGCTCGATGTTCGACCGCCGCCGCCGCGCGCCGCGGTCCGGCTGGCGCAGGACGTCGAAGGGGAGCGCGCGCTGCGTTTCTTCGGAATCACCGTGTCGCTCGAAGCGCCGGCGACGGGCGGTCTCGCGATCGACAAGGTCGATCCGGGCTCGCGCGCGGATCAGGCGGGCGTCGTCGCGGGCG
>JAYVXB010000339.1:0-5714 GCA_043785585.1 Deltaproteobacteria bacterium
CCTCCATCTTCAAGAACCACTGCGTCGAGATCATCGGCTCGACGACGCCACCCGATCGCTGGCACCGAGGCAACGTCAGCACGTGCGGCTTCGCGCCGCGCGCGAGGCCGAGCTCGTCGAGCGCCTTCTTCACGGCGGTGCGTGCGTGCTTGCGATCGAGGCCGGCGAACTTTCCGCCGAGCTCGCTGACGTTGCCGTCGAGCGTGAAGATGTTGATCTCTTCGAGGCCGTGGCGCTTGCCGGTCGCGAAGTCGTTGAAGTCGTGCGCCGGCGTGATCTTCACCGCACCGGTGCCGAACTTCATGTCGACTGCGATGGCGTCGGTGATCACCGGCACGAGGCGATCGACGAACGGGTGCTTCAGCTTCTTGCCGTGGAGATGCTTGTGGCGCGGATCGTCCGGGTGCACCGCGACCGCCGTGTCGCCGAGCATCGTCTCGGGGCGCGTCGTCGCGACCACGATCTCGACCGATTCGTCGCCGTCGACTTTGTACGCGAACTCGAAGAGCTCGCCGTTCGCCCCTTCTTCGCTCTCCACCTCGAGATCGCTCAGCGCCGTCCTGCACTCCGGGCACCAGTTGATGAGCCGCGTCGCGCGGTACATCAGCCCCTCGTCGAAGAGGCGCACGAACGCTTCGCGAACGGCGACGTCCATGTCCGGATCCATCGTGAACTTGGATCGCTTCCAGTCCGGCGACGCGCCGAGGACGCGCTGCTGCTCCGCGATGCGACCGCCGCTCTCGCTCTTCCATTTCCAGACGCGCTTCTCGAACTCTTCGCGACCGAGCTCGCGCCGTGTCGTCCCCTCGCGCTGGAGCTGCCGCTCGACGACCGTCTGCGTCGCGATCCCGGCGTGATCCATCCCGGGCTGCCAGAGCGCGTTGTAACCGCGCATGCGGTGGTAACGAATGAGCGCGTCCTCGAGCGTGCAACGCTGCGCGTGCCCCATGTGCAGCGAGCCCGTGACGTTCGGCGGCGGCATCGGGATGACGTAGACGGGGCGCGTGTCGTTGGGATCGTCCGTGGCGTCGAAGACCCCGTGCTTCTCCCAGAAGTCGTACCAGCGGGGCTCGACCGCGCCGGGCTCGTACGGTTTCGTGAGGTCGGGGGAGTGGGCGTCGTCGCTCATGGGCGGTGCTTTTAGCACGCGTCGTCGTGTCATCCGAACGGGCAAGGGGGGGCCGCCGGTCGCGGGTGGTAGATTCCTCTCGGCGAGGCTCTGTACGTGGGTGCTCGCGGGGAGACATCCATGTCGCTGAAGCTCCGTTCGTTGCTCGCGCTGCGCTCGGCGTGGAGCGGACGTACGACGTGACGTGGAAGAGCGCTTCGCATGCGTCACTCGCCGCGGTTCCCGATGCGTCGGCGCCCCTGTCGAGCGAGCTCGACTTGCACGCGGAGCTCGTCGTTCGTTCGCACGGCGAGCAGGCGGGGGCGACGATGCTCGTGGCGCGCCTCACGAAGATCGATCGCGCGCGGGTCTCGGCGCTCGGTCGCGATCTCTTGCCGAGCGTCGAAGCGGCGCGGTCGGAGCTCGGCGAAGCGCCTCGATCCAAAGGACGGCGCGCGCGCGCTCACACGGCGCACGCGCTACGAATCGCTGGAGGCCTTGCCGAGCGGACTCTCCGACGAGGGAAATCAGGCGGTGGTCGCGAACGGCGTGGTCGAGCGCGATCCGAAGAACGCGATCGTCCGGATCACGAGCGACGAGGCCGTGCGCATCGTCGAGCCGGAAGGTCCGCTGCGATGGTTTCGACGCGACGTCGTCGATCGCGTTCGCGCTCGTGCGCACCGAGACGCGCGCACCGCCCGCGCTCCCGACGTTCCCGGCCAGCTCGGCGGAGGCGCCGACCGACGACGCTTCGCGCGCGGCGTCGCTGGCGCGGCGGAGCACCGGGGTGACCCGCGAGGGCGTGCTCGCGGACGTGCACAGCCGCGGTCTGTTGCCACGCGTGGGGACGACGGAGTGGATATGGCGCGACGTCGCGTACCTCGAGCTCCACCGCGATGAGGCCGTGGCGCTCCTCGCGCAGGTCGGCAAGGACGGCGATCTCGGTGCGTGAGCGGCGGCGTTCGATCTCGTCGTGAGCGCGGGGACGCGCGAAGGCGAAGCGGCCCTGCGTCGAGCGCTCTCGTCGTGGGCGGGGCGCGAGCCCGGCGTGTACATCGTGCTGGTCCAGCGCGTCGGGTTCCTCGCGGAGCCGAGCCAGGCGACCGTCGACTTCGTGCTCGCCGAGTACACGACGTGGCAGAAGAAGCGCGACGCGCGACGCGCGCAGGCGTGCGCGTACACGCTGGGCGCGGTGGCGGCCGCGGTCGCTCGAACGGACCGCGAGCGCGCGCGCCGGCTCGCCGATCGCTTGGTCATGGATCTCTACGCCGCGAAGACCGACGACGATCGCGCTGCGCTTCTCCGCGGGCTCGGCAACGCCAGGCTCTCCGAGGACGCGACCGCGCTCACGATCTACGCGGCGGATCCGAGCGACGACGTGCGCGCGGCGGTGGCGACCGCGCTTCGACGGATGGAGTCCGACGCGGCAGTCGCGGCCCTGCTTCGCCTGGTGACGGACAAGAGCGGCGCCGTCGCGCGCGCCGCCGTCGCGTCGTTGTTTCGACACGCGCTCGCAGACGCGGCGTGGGGCGTCCTCGACGACGCCATCGCGTCCGATCGCATCGCTCGGGCGCGTCAGCCTCGTGAACGAGCTCTCGCAAAAGCTCGGCGACGATCCACACGTCGAGGTCTCGCTGCGCTTGCTGCACGACGCACGCTCGACCGATCCTCAGCTGCGGATGCGAATCGAGAGCCTCGTCGCGATGTGAGGCGCCGAACGCGCGCCCGCTCAATCGCGCCGAATCTTCTTCGTCTTCTCGTAGATGCGACGAACGGCATCGACGCCCTCGCCCCGCACGAAGTACGCGCGTGCGGCGGCGCCGATGGCCATCGTCCCCGCGAAGGCCATCCCGGCGGAGATGAGCATCCCGACACCGGGCGCCGCGCTGATGAGCGCGCGGGCGAGCTCGCGAAGCGCCAAGGACGCGCCGATGTTCACGCCGAGCGCGGCGAACAGCTCGCCCGCCGACTTCATTCCGAGCTCGCGCCCCGAGATCCAAGCAATGGCGGCGACGAGAGTGACCTGCGCCGACGTGATCGGAATCGTAGTGACGGGAATGGGAACCACCGCGATCCCCGCGCACAGCGCCGCGACCGCTTTCGTCAGCGTCTCGGCGAGCTCGTCTTGAAGTCCTTTGGCCTGCGCGATTCGCACGAACGCGCCGCGTCCCGCGTTCGGCAAGAGCTCGTACAGCTCCTTCGACAACGCATCGAGCTGCCATCGCTCGTCCGCGCGGAGCGTCCCGTCGTCGCGCCACGACATGTACCCCGAGACGCCGATCGTCTTCACGACGTGCGGTGCGAGCGCGCTACGCGCGCGGAGCTTCTTGTCGAGCACGCCTTCGGCCGCGTGAACGTGACGGAGTTTCTCTTCGACGTCGGCGGGTGACTCGGCGGACGGCGAGTGCAGCGTCGTCGCCTTCGGCTCGAGGAGATCGCAGCAGGTGACGACGGCGACGATCGGCGGGCGGAAGCGGTGCGCGCGCTCGACCTCGCCGACGATCTGCTCGAGCGCCTCGAGGTCGGCGTCGATCGCGGCGTCGACCTCGGACGCGCGCACGAGGAAGAGGATGCCGTCGGGCGCCTTCTTCTTGAGCTCGAACGCGATCGACGCGATCGGTGTCGCGGCTTCGTCGGTCTCTTCGGGCGTGGAGCCCTCTTGAATCCCACGTGTGTCGAGGATGGCGATCGCGCCGGCAGGGGACGCGTACTCGAACCACTTGCCGCGCCCCGTCTGCGACTTGACGTGCCCGACGTCGGCGACGCGCGCGCCGAAGAGCGCGTTGACGAGCGACGACTTCCCCGCGCCCCGCCGCCCGATGAGGGCGAACGCCGGCGCGCGCTGCTCGAGCAGGATGCTCCGCACCGTGGCGATGCGGTTCTTGAGATTTTGCGCCATCTCGCCGGGGAGCGCGCCGATGATCTCTTCGAGCCGCTCGATCGACTCGGCGATCTGCTTGCGCGCGTCTTTTTCGTCGTTCGGCATGCGTAGGGGAAGGGCACGGCGCAGACCGCGGCCGTTCATCCATCAGTAAGTCGCCCGTCGCCGCGCGCAAGCGTGCGTCGCGAATGCGACGCGAGTGGAGCTTGGCGTGAACGACGAAGCTCAGCCTTCTTTGGTGAGCCGCGCGATCTCTTCCTTGATGATCGTCTCGGCGAGCTGCGGAACGACTTCCCACACGACGCGCTCGACGACTTCGCGCGACAGCGCGAGCACCGCTTCGGCTTGCGCCGGCGAGAGACCGAGCTCGCCGAGCTTGCCCGCGAGCTGACCGTTGACCGCCGTTGCGACGTGGTCCGTGCGCGGCGCTGCAGCCACCGCGGGAGGAGGAGGCGAGTGATGAGGAGCGGCCGCTGCCGGCGGAGGCGGAGCGGGCGGCGCGGCGGCGGGAGCGGCCTTCGGCGGCGCGGCAGGCGCGGCGAACGGCGAGTTCTCGAACGAGAGAGTGTGCGTTCGCGACGTCGACGCTGCGGCGACGGGAGGCGGCGGCGCAGGGCGCGCGGCGGGAGGCGGCGCGGGCGGCGGAGCTCCGGCGCCCGTGGGTCGCGTCCCTCCACTCTGGAACGGCGACTGAATCGAAGGCACGGTCCCCGAAGGTCCCATCGCCGACGCGGCGGAAGGCTTGCCGGCCGCGGGCGCGGCTGCTGCGCCGCCCGCTTCGCGCGCGAGCATCGCTTTTTTCACCTTGTCGATCATCTGCTGCGTGTCGAACGGCTTGTCGACGAAGTCGTCGACGCCCGCGTCGCGCCCTTTGTTGGCGTCGTACGGGTTGTAGCGGCTCGCCATCAGGACGAGCGTCGCGGCCGGCGCGCGCTGACGGATCTCTTTCGCGAGCGCGTAAGCGTCGTCGCTGCCGAGCGAGATATCGAGGACGACGACGTTCGGCCCCTCGCTCAGCTTGGCGAGCGCGGCGTCGCGCGTCTCGGCGCCGACGACGCGAAAGTCCTCGCCGCTAAAGGTGATATCGAGAACTTTGCGCATCGTTGCGCTGTCATCGACAGCGAGCAGGGTCTTGGACACTGTGCGGTTCTCCTCAGGAATTTCAATCGATTGTGCGGAGTCATGGCTAGAGGTGTCAAGCAAGCTGCGCGGGGGGGACTCAAATGCGCGATTCTGCTCCCCGTGCGGGCATCCGGCGTCACGCTTAAAGAGGTCAAGAACCATGCGGAAGCGATCCCCGAAGCCTGAGCCCCGAAGTCCGACGCCGCGCCCGCCGGGGCTCGACGCGCGCGTTCGAGAGCAATTCGAGGCGTCGTGGGGCGATGCGCGCGCGTGGATCGCGAGCGGGAAGATCTCCGTCGACGGCGAGATCGTGACGGACCCGCGCGCGGTCGTTGCGAAGGGGGCGGAGATCGTCCGCACGATGAGCGCGCGTCGTCCGCGCGCCGATCGCGATCTCCCCGACGGCACGATCGTCTTCGTCGACGCGCACGTCGTCGTCGTCGCGAAGCCGACCGGCATCAGCACGATCCCGTTCAAAGGCGCCGGCGATCCGGGCGACGAGAGCGCGACGCTCGACGAGCGCGTGCGCGCGCTCCTCTCGAAGATGGAGCACGGCGCGCGCGGGGTGAGGCCGAGCCTCGGCGTCGTGCATCGGATCGACAA
>JAYVXB010000340.1:0-5713 GCA_043785585.1 Deltaproteobacteria bacterium
CTGCGTCGCCCAGAAGCGCGCTTCGAAGAGGTTCTCGCGATCGATCCAGTACGAGGTGAGGGCGGCGACGTCGTCGGGCGGAGCAGGGACGGGGCGCGCGGCGAGACGTGCCGCGACGAGGACGGACGCGACCGCGACGACCGCGCCGATCGCGGAGGCAACGCGAGCGCGCGACGAGGCGATGAAGAGCCAGCGGACGCAGACGACGAGGGCGGCGACGGCGAGTGGGACGAAGAGGACGTTGTACGCGAGCGAGCCGACGAAGACGCCGCACGTGATTGCAAACGCGACACGTTGCGGACGATCGTCGTGCGCGGTGAGCGCGAGCCACGCGAGGAAGAGGAGAGCGATCCGCGCGGCGAGGAGAATTCGCGCGATGCCGTCGCTCGCTGTGAACGCGGCGGTGGGATCGGCGAACGCGAAGGCGCGGAGGGCAAATGCGGGCACCTACCCGACCACCTTCGCCAGCGCCTCCACGAGCCGATCGACCTCGGCGAGCGTGTTGTAGTGAACCATCGACACGCGCACGACGCCGCCTTGCGCGCGCACGCCCAGCTCGTCGATCAACCGCCGCGCGTAGAAGTCGCCGAACCGGATACCGATGCCGTGCGCGTCGACGCCGGTCACGACGTCGTTCGACTGCCGGCCGTCGACACTGAAGCTGATCGTCGGCACGCGGCGCGCGCGGTCCGCGCTTGCGTCGCCGTGAATGCGAACGCCGCGCGCGCGCTGGAGGAACGCGAGGAGACGCTCGGCGAGTCGCTCTTCGTGCGCCGCGATCGCCTCGAACGCCTTCGTCGCGCCGCCGAGGGCGTCGAAGTACTCGTAGATCGCGCCGACGCCGTGGCAAAGCTCGAAGCAAACGTTGCCCGGCTGAAGCTTGTACGGCACGACGCCGCGTCCGATGAAGTCGTGGTGGATGCACGGCAGGGCATCGAGCAGCGCGCGCTTCCCGTAGAGCGCCGCGAGGTGCGGCCCGTACACTTTGTAGAAGCTGAACACGTAGTAGTCGACGTCCCACGCCGCGACGTCGATCTTGCGATGCGGTGCGTACGCCACGCCGTCGACGCAGACCTTGGCGCCGCGCGCGTGCGCCGTCCGCGTGAGCGGAGCGACGTCGTGCACGCTCCCGAGGACGTTCGATGCGTGCGTGAAGCAAACCAGGCGCGTGCGATCCGAGAGGATGGCTTCGAGATCGTGCGCTTCGAGTCGGAGTGTCTTCGGATCGACGCGCCACTCTTTGATCACGGCGCCGCGCTCGGCCGCGAGGCGTCGCCAGGGTCCGATGTTCGACTCGTGATCGCACGACGTGACGACGATCTCGTCGCCGGCGGCGATTTGCTCCCGCATCGCGACCGCGAGATTCGCGAGGAGCTGCGTCGTCGACGCGCCGATGACGATCTCGTGCTCGTCGCGCGCGCCCATGAAGGCCGCGGTCGCGCGCGCGGCGTCGTCGACGCGCCGTCCTGCCTCGCGCGACGTCGCGTAGCTCGCGCCGAGCTGGACGCTCGTCGTGAGCATGTAGTCGCGGACGCGGTCCGCCACGCGCGTCAGCACTTGCGAGCCGCCGGCGTTGTCGAAGAAGGTCCATTCGCCCGCGAGAGCGGGGAACTCGGCACGCACGCGGTCGACGTCGAGATCGAGCATGCGCGAGAGACTACGCGTCTCGTCCGCCCGCGGCGAGCACGCGAAGCGCCTCGCCCTCCATGCGAACGGGGAGCCACCCGTGCATCACCCGCGCGCCGAGCGACTCGTAGAAGCGGATCGCGCTCTCGTTCCAGTCGAGCACCTGCCAGTCGAACCGCTCGCAGCCGTGCGCGAGCGCTTCGGCGGCGAGGCGACGCATCAAGCCGATCCCGATGCCGCGACCGCGCGCTGTCGGCCGCACGAAGAGGTCCTCGAGGTAGAGCGTCGGCCGTCCGCGCCACGTCGAGTAACTGAAAAAATAGAGCGCGAAGCCGACCGCCTCGCCCGCCCATTCCGCGACGAGGACTTGAAAGCGTGGACGATCGCCGAAGCCGTCGCGGAGGATGCTCTCTTCGGTGGCGACGACCGCGTCGGGCTCGCGCTCGTACGTCGCGAGCTCGCGGATCAACGTGACGATGAGAGAGGCGTCCGACGCGGCGGCGGGGCGTAGCGTGAGCATCGCGAGAGGAGAGATTCACAGGAAGGGACGAAGAGGGGAAGCAGAGAATTTTCTCGAGCATCTCCACCTTCCCGCCGTCCCGTCTTCCTGTGATTCTCCTCTCGATGGCGACGTCCCTCAGCGCGCGCCGACCAGACCGTCGGTGACCGGTTGGCTCGAATGCCTCGCGACCGCGCGCCACTCGCCGCCGTTCTCGATCCACACGTCGGTCAGGAGAAACTCCGCGCTCCACGACTCGCCGAGCACGCTCCCGAGCTGGTGGTAGCGCGAGTGCACGACGACGGCGTGGCCCCAGCGACGAACGCGGAGGTCGCTGAAGCGAAACGACTCGATCCCGAGCACGTTGGTGACGAAGTCGACGTACTGGCGGCGCGTCTGCAAACCGCCGCTCGAGAGCGAGCTCGTGAACAGAAAATCGTCGGCGAGGAAGCGCTCGAGCGCGGGGATGTCGCGAGCCTGCGCCGCGGCCGTCCATCGCTCCGTGAGGTCTCGGAAGCGTTGCGTGTCGTCGTCCGCTTCCACCGTCTCCAATGATAGCCTCGGGCTCGCCCACATGCCCTTCGATCGCCATGCGCGCGTGCGTCACGACGTCGACCTCCCGAACGGTGGTCGCGCCACGACGGGGCGTTTTCGCCCGAGCGGTGACCAACCTACCGATCGCTTCTTCGTCGCCGATCTCGCCGCGCCTCCGCCGGCGCACGTCGATCTCCGCGACGAGCTCGCGCACATCCAAGACCAACACCAACTCGACAGCTGCACCGCCAACGCGCTCGCTGCCGCCCACGAGCTCGTCGAGCGTCGCGAAGGACGCCTCGTCCACGCGCTCAGCCGCCTCTTCATCTATTGGAACGCGCGCGTGATCGAGCACGACCGCGCGAAGGACGACGGCATCACGATCCGCGACGGCGTGCACGGCATGCGACGCCACGGCGTGTGCCCCGAAGAAGCGTGGCCGTACCTCGAAGCGCGCGTCCTCGATCGGCCCGACGAGCGCGCGTTCGGAGCGGCGCGGCGTCATCGCATCGACGACGCCGAGCGCGTTCACGTCGAGCTCGACGCGATGCGCGCGTGCCTCGCGTCGCGCGAGCCGATCGTCTTCGGGCTCCAGCTCTTCGAGTCGTTCGGAGGCGGCGGCGATCACGGCAGCATCCGGATGCCCCGCCCGGACGAAGAGAAGCACATCGGCGGCCACACGATGGTCGCGGTCGGCTACGACGATCGCGAGCGCACGTTCATCGTGCGCAACTCGTGGGGCACCGACTGGGGACAGCGAGGACACTGCTTTTTGCCGTACGAATACGTCGCGAACCACCGCTTCGCCGACGAAGCGTGGGTGCTGCGTACGGCGCGACGCGGTCGGACCGCGTGACCGATTCCTGACAGAGCTGCCGCGACGGATGACACAAGCGTGGCGGCGCGAAGGCGCGTGTCACCGCACTATCCCGCGCATGGCGATCATCGTGTTCTTCATCGCGCACTGGCAGATCTCGATCTTCTGCCAGACGTTTTTTCTCCACCGCTACGGCGCGCATCGTCAGTTCACGATGTCGAAGGGCTGGGAGAAGTTCTTTCACCTGCTGACGTTCTTCTCGCAGGGATCGAGCTACCTGAACCCGCGCGGCTACGCGATCCTTCATCGCCTGCACCACGCCTTCAGCGACACGCCGAAGGATCCGCACTCGCCGACGAACCACAAGAACGTCCTCGCGATGATGTGGGCGACGAAGGAGCGGTACGACGACTACGCGCACAACCGCAAAGATCCCGAGCCGCGCTTCGACGGCGGCTACCCCGTGTGGCCGGCGATCGACAAGCTTGGCAGCAACTGGGCGATGCGAATCGCGTTCGGCTCGGCGTACACGCTCTTTTACATTGCGTTCGCACCCAGCGCGTGGTTCTTCATGCTGCTGCCCTTGCACTTCTTGATGGGGCCGATCCACGGAATGATCGTCAACTGGTGCGGTCACAAATACGGCTACCGCAACTTCGCGAGCCGTGACGTGTCGCGCAACACGCTCATCTTCGATTTTCTCACCGGCGGCGAGCTCTTCCAGAACAACCACCACGAGTTCTCGATGAGCCCCAACTTCGCCGTGCGCTGGTTCGAGCTCGACCCGACCTACCAAGTCATCAAGGTCCTCGCGTGGCTCGGCATCCTCGACACGACGGGCGCGCAGACGACGCGGTGGCGCAAGGGCGACGACGTGGAAGCGCGCGTGGAAGCCAGCGTGACCGCCGACTCTCCCGCCGAGTAAGTGATACGCTGTCTCTCGCATGATGCGAGAGACGTGCGCTGCGTGCGCCACCGCCAGCCCCGAGGCGACGTCGATGCGCACGATGACCGAATCGGGGTGGCGGTTGACTCCGAGCGTCGATGCCGAAGGGCGCACGCGCTACGCCTGGTGTTGCCCGACGTGTTGGGAGCGTCGGACGGGGAGCGCGCCGCTCCAGGGCAAGCGGAAGAGATCGCGGTAGACTGGGGCAACGCGATGTTCGTCGTGGCCATCCTGGAGCTCGCGACGCCGGTCGAGGCGGAGGCGGAGTGCCTCGCTGCCGATCTCGGCGCGACGGTGTACGAGTCGCGCCTGTTGCTCGCGACGCCGCCGCCGACGATCGTGCTCACGACGCCGGATCGCGCTCGCGCGGCGGCGCTGCTCGGCAAGCTGCGCGCGCGTGGGCACGGCGTCGTGGCCTGCGATGGTGCGGCGGTCGCGGGGCCGAGCGCGATGACGTCGGTCCGGCGATTTCGGCTCGGCGACGACGCGATCCACGCGGACGAGCGGACGAGCGACACGCTCCCGTTCGCGGACGTGATGGCGCTGCTGCCGGCGCAGCACCGCGTGCAGGTCGAGAAGAACACGCAGCACACCGAGAAGAAGTTCGACATGACGCGTGCGATCGTCTCCGGCGGGCTCATGGTCCGGAAGAAGGTCACGCACACGTCGCACGCCGTCGCCGACGAGCGCGAGCGCGTGCTCTATTTGTTTCGCGCGAGCGGTGCGTCGCCGTGGATCCTTCGCGAGCACGAGGCGAGCTACGCGTCGCTCGCTCGCGTGGCGCCCACGGCGCGCGAGAACTTCGATACGACGGTCGCGTCGTTGCGCGAACGGGCGCCGGACGCGATCTACGACGCGCGGCTCCTCGCGACGCGTCGCGTCCCCGAGACGATGCGCGTCGCGGGCGATGCGCGCGCGCAGACGCTGACGACGTCGTCGGCGAGCGGCGTCGACTTGCTCGCGCACTTGCTCGCGCTCTGGTTGTCGAAGCGCGCGCGCGGCGCCGAGGGTCCGCGATGATGCGATCGATCGGGCTCGGGGTCGTCGCGATCGCGGTCGCGTCCGCGTGCGGGACGCAGGGCGGCAGCGCATCGAACGACGTGCCGGACGCATCGGCGCCCGACGCGAAGGCGTCGCACCCGTGCACGCTCGCGTCCGTCGGCGCGGCGACGATCTTGCTCGCGCTCGACGCGCGCCACATCAGCGCGCCGCAGATGACCGTGCTCGATCCAGGATCGTCGACCGTGCCTGCCACCGTCGCCGTGCAAGCGTTCGCGAACGCGAGCATCAC
>JAYVXB010000341.1:0-17330 GCA_043785585.1 Deltaproteobacteria bacterium
GCGCAGGAGCTCGACGCGACGCTGCGTGACGGCGTGAGCGATCTCGGCTTCACGCTCTTCGTCGCCGACTCGGGCCCGTCGGCCGGGCACATGCGCGACATCGACTTGATCGAGCGCGCGTCGAAGGCGGGCGCAGGCGGCGCGTCGAACACCGGATCGTGGGTCGTCAGCCCGCGGATCGAGCCCGCGAGCGGCGACACGTACGTCGTGCGGATCGTCGCCGTGCCGCCGAACGGACGCGAGCTCCGCGTGCGCGTCGAGACGGTGCCGCAGGAGAGCGTCGCGGTGCGCGGCCTCATCATGATGCGCGACATGCTCTCGCCGAACACGGCGCAAGCGGCCGCGACCGAGCGCGAGCGCGATCGGATCGACGGCTCCGCGGGCGCAGGCGTGATGAGCCCGTTGCGATCGCAGGGGCGCGCAGTGCTCGCGATCAACTCCGCGCTCTTCGGCGGATTCCTCGCGTACAGCATCCAGCGATCGAGCGGCTCGGACGATCCGCGCGTGCTCTATCCGCTCCTCGCGCTCGGGACGGGTGTCGGGATCGGAAGTGCGCTCCTCGTGGCCGACGAGTGGGACGTGACGACCGGCGACGCATGGTTCCTCGCGGCGGGCGGATGGTGGGGCGCGGCGGCGGGGCTGTCGATCGCGAACGGGCGGCACATCGATCCGCTGACGGACCGGTACGCGTGGGGTGTCGCGGGCGGGTTCATCGGGCTCGGCACGTCGACGGTGGCGCTCATCAAGTTTCGGATGGATGAAGGCGACGCGATGCTCGCGCACTCGGGCGGCGCGGTCGGGATGTTCTTCGGCGCGCTCGGCGAGCTCGCATACCGCGGGACGACAACCGACGTGACGCCGTTCACCGGCATGGGGTACGGCGCGGCGATCGGCCTCGTCGCGGCCGAGGCGCTCGCGACGCGCGTCACCGCATCGCCTTCGCGCGTCCTCCTCATCGACGTCGGCGTCGGCGTCGGCGCGCTCGCAGGCGCGGCCGCGGCGAGCCCGCTCATCTTCGATCAGCTCACCGAAATGAAGACGCGCTGGTGGCTCGTCGCGACGATGGGCGGCGGCGTCGCGGGCGGCGCGGTCTCGTGGTTTCTCACGCGCAGCGCATGGACCTCGAAGACCACGTCGTGGAAGCTCGGCCTCCCCGTCGCCGGCGTCATCGGCGCGAGCGCGACGCCGACGGGCTCCGTGCCGGCCTATGGCGTCGGCTGGCGCCGGCAATTCTAAGGCACTCCTTTCCGGCGCGAGCGTCGTCGCCGGCTAAACTTGCGGCGCGCTGTCGCTCGGTGCTCTCCTGGGAAAATCGAGCATGGGCGCGTCCACGGACGACGATTCGACGGCGGCGGCGCGGGAGCGCGTCGGCCGTACGCTCCGTCAGAAGTGGCGGCTGGATCGGCTGATCGGCGTCGGGGGGATGGCGGCCGTCTATGCGGCGACGCATCGCAACGGCAACCGCGCGGCCGTGAAGATCCTCCACGACGAGCTCTCCGGCGTCACCGAGATTCGAACGCGGTTTCTTCGCGAAGGGTACGTCGCGAACACGGTCGCGCACGCGGGCTCGGTCCGCGTGATCGACGACGACACGGACGAGGACGGCACGACGTACCTCGTGATGGATCTCCTCGAAGGCGAGACGCTCGCGGAGCGTTGGGAGCGCCGCGGCAAGCGCCTCTTCGCCGCGGAGGTCTGCGCGATGGCGGACGCGCTGCTCGACGTGCTCGCGGCGGCGCACGAGAAATCGATCGTCCACCGCGACGTGAAGCCGGAGAACATCTTCCTCACGAAAGACAACAAGACCAAGCTCCTCGACTTCGGCTTCGCGCGCGTGATGGACGCGGCGCAGCAAGTGTCGGCGCAGACGGGGGTGCGACTTACGCTCGGGACGCCGGCGTTCATGCCGCCGGAGCAAGCGGCGGGGCGATGGGCCGACGTCGATCCGCGATCGGATCTGTGGGCGCTCGGCGCGACGATGTTTACGGCGCTGTCGGGGCACTACGTGCACGAGGGGAAGACGATCAGCGACGTGCTGATCGCGGCGGCGACGAAGCCTGCGCGATCGCTTCGCTCCGTCGCGCCGCATCTCCCGCCCGCGGTCGTCGCGGTCGTCGAGCGCGCGCTCGCGTTCGACAAGCCGATGCGCTGGCCCGACGCGCGCGCGATGCAGAAGGCGGTGCGCGAGGCGGCGAAGTCGGCGCCGCGTCCGTCGAAGCCCGCGATGGATGACGAAGGGTCGGACGAGCGGACGCTCATCGCGGACCCGCGGACGATCGTCGCGAGGGACGAGCCGACGATTCCAGACGCGCGCGTCGTCCCCCGTTCGCCGCCGCGTCCGGCGCCGCCCGCCCCGGTGCGCGACGACGAAGCCACGGTCTCCGAGACGATGCTCGCGGTGATGGTCGACTCGTCGGGCGCGCCGCTCGCCGGCGTGCCGCGGATCTCGGATCCGGGCCCGCCGTCCTACCGCGATCTCCCACCGGAGAGCGCGCCGGGATCGGCGGGCGCGCGCGTCATCGTCGAGACGACGCCGTTCTCGTCGCCCACGCCATCCGCGGAGTCGAACCTGCCGCGAGGATTTCGTCCGCCTGCGCCCTCGAGTCCGTTCTGGGGGCAGTCGGGCTCGGGCGCCGACCCCGCGCCGACGGTGGATCAGCTTCGCGATGCGCTCCCGCCGATGCGCGCGCAGCAGGCGACGCTCCCGGCGATCGGCGGTCGCGCGCAGACCGAGCGGGCGGGATCGAACCGGCCGATGATCTTGATCGCAGGCGCGGCGGGATTTCTGTTCATCCTGTTCGCGGGGATGATCGCGTTCTTGTTCTTGCGCTGACGCTCAGCCAGAAGCGTGCTTCCGCACGAACGGCACGAGCTCCGCGTTCACCGCGTCCGGCTGCTCGATGGCCGACATGTGGCCGCTGTCGGCGATCTGCACGAGCCTCGCGCCGGGGATCGCGCGCGCGAGCGCTTCGCTTCGCTCCGGCGGCGTCGCCTTGTCGTCGCGTCCGCACATCACGAGCGTCGGCGTCGTCACCGAGCCGAGCCGATCGAGCACGCTCTTCCGATGAATGACGACCGCCTTCGCCGCGCGCGCCAATCCGTCGCGCGAGTACCCGTTCGCCGTGCGCGTGAACTGCTCGACGATCTCCGGACGCTCGCGGAGCGTGCGCGGGCCGAACATGATCGGCGCGAGCTGCGCATCGACGAACCACCGCGGCATCCCGAAGCGTCGCGCGAACATCGTGAACGCGCGGTACTTGATCGCGTTCGCGCGCGGCTCCGCCTCGGCGCTCGTGTCGAGCAGCACCATCGCCGCGACGCGCTTCGGATAACGAAGCGCCATCCGCATCGAGAGCATCCCGCCCCACGACAGCCCGACGAGCACCGCGCGATCGGCGCCGAGCGCCGTCATCGCGTCGCCGAGCGCCTCGACGTGATCCTCGAGCGAGAACGGCGGCGGCAGCTCGCTCTTGCCGTGCCCCGGTCCGTCGAAGACGAGAACGCGACCGATCGCCGAGAGCGGCTCGACCTGCGCGCGCCACATTCCGCCGTCGAAGAGGAGGCCGTGGAGCAGCACGATCGCCGGATCGCCCGAGCGCTGCGCACGCCCGCGCTCTTCGTAGAACCACCGACCGAGCCGAGTCCGCACGTACGCCATAGGGGCACGCTACAAAACACGCGACGTCGCGTCCACCGCCCCCGAACGTCTCGCGCCTGCGCTACCGTGCGCCCATGCCGACCTCGCTGAAGCAGCTACTCAAGGAGCTCGAGTCGCTCGACGACGACTTCATGGTCTTCTCCGGCCGCAAGAAGCCGCCGACCGCGGCCGCGGTGAAGGCGATGGAGAAGGCGCTCGGCGTGCCGCTGACCAAGGCGCATCGCGAGCTCGTGCTGTCGATCGGTTGCCTCGCGGTGCTCGTGAAGCCCGAGGTGTGGCCGCGTCCCAAGGAGCTCGACGTGCGGCCGGCGTGGCAGTTTCAGTATGGCTTCGAGGTGTTCGGCATCGCGGCCGAAGCGACGGCGCTCGACTGCGTCACTCAGAAGAAAGCGCGCGCGCCCGAGACGAAGACGAAGCTCGTCCCGGCGGTGCGGTGGATTTCGGATCGCCTTTGCCTCGGCTACGGCAAGGACGGCGAGTGGGTCGAGTGGGAGCGAGGGCACGCGCCGGCGAAGGTGAACGGCGACGCGCTCTTCGATTTGATCTCCGGGATGTTGAAGACGCTCGCGACCGACAAAGAGAAGATGAAGACGATCGTCGCCAAGGCGGCGCGCGCGAAGAAGGTCGCGGCCGACGCGCCCGATCCGCTCCTCTTGCGCCTCCTCGACGACGACGATCTCGACGATCACTTCGCGGCGTGCGCTTCGCTCGCGAAGCTGCGCGGCGCGCAGCAGAAGAAGCTCGTCGGCGCGCTCCTCGCGGCGGTCGAAGCACCGACACCGAGCACCGTTGCGATCGGCGCGCTCGGGTACGCGACGGGCGATCGCCGCGCGCTCGATGCGCTCGTCGAGCTGACGCGCTCGAAGAACGCCGAGGTCCGCGGCGAGGCGCTGTCGACGCTCGGCATGATCGACGATCACCCCGCGGCGGCGGTGCCTTCGCTCATCGCGGCGCTGACCGATCGCGACGACGACGTCCGCCATGAAGCGATCGACGCACTCGCCGAGTACGGGCACGCCGACGCGATCGAGCCGCTCCTCGCGACCTTGCGCCGCGTGAAGAAGATGCGCCTCTGGCAGACGCATCGCGACATCGACTCGCTCTTCACGGCGCTCGGCGCGTGCGGCAAAGACGACACGCGCGTCGTCGATCTCCTCGCTGCGCATCTCGTGCTCGAGCCGCGTTACTCGGGCCTCGCGGCGTTCAAGGCGCTCGCGCGCCTCGGTCGGCGTGCGGCGCGCGCGCGGCCGGCGCTCGAAGCGTGCATCGAGGACGGCGACGCGTGGCGCGAGGTGCATGCGCGGATCGGTCTCATCGCGATCGGCGAGAACGTCGCGCTCCACGCGCCGCGCCTGGTCGAGCTCTTGGCGCACACCGACAGCGCCGTGCAAGCCGCCGCGAGCATCGGCCTCGGCGATCTCGGCGAGCGCGTTCGTCCCTTCGTGAAGGCGGGGCTGAAGGCGAAGCGCGCGACGGTGCGCAAGAAGGCCGCCGAGATGGTGCAAGAGCTCGACGCGCGGAAGGGGCGCGGGCGTCGCTGACGGCTCGCGGCGGCTCGTCTTTTCGCCCGCCGCCGCGTGCTACGCTCGTTGAGTGGACCGTACGACAGCCACGCTCGGTCGACTGAGGAGGTTCGCGCTGGCGATGGATCCGACGACGGTGCCGATCGAGGCCGCTCTCCCCGCGGTCCGTGCGCTGCTCGATGCGGCGGCGATTCCGTACCGCTTCGTCGGCGGCGTCGCCGTCGTTCACCATGGATACGCTCGAACGACGGACGATATCGACGTCCTCGTCGACGGCGCGGACCTCGCGGCGATCGACGCGCACCTCGCGGCGTTCGGCTTTGCGCGTGAGTCGCGATCGCGCCTGCGGCATTCGCCGACGGGCGTGCAAATCGATCTGCTCATCGGAGGGGACCCGTCGCCGCGCGCGGGCGAGCCGCCGTATCCCTCGCCGCGCGCTCTCGAAGCCAGCGCGGACGACGCAGCGTTCGCGGCACTCGCGCCCCTCGTCGAGCTGAAGCTCCGCGCGCGCCGTCATCAGGACTTGGCCGACGTCGTCGAGCTCGTGAAAAAGCTCGACGACGCGCGGTACGTCGCCGTCGAAGGCGCGGTCGACGCGCGATTCCGCGCGACGCTCGCGGACTTGCGGCGCGACGCGCTCGAAGAGCTCAGTTGGAGGCGGTGAGCGGCGGTTCGTGAGCGTGCGGCCAATCTTCGGTGCGCTTCGGTCGCTGACGCACGCTCTGCCGATGCTGTTCGAGGCTCTGCCGATGCTGTGCGAGGCTCTGCCGATGCGGTTCGAGGCTCTGCCGATGCTGTGCGAGGCTCTACCCGTACGGTCCGGAGCTCTACGGGTACCGTTCGAGGCTCTACCTTGTCTGTCTGAGGCTCTACCTGGTCTGCCCGCGACTCTACCGGGTCTGCCGAAGCCCTACTACGTACCTGCCGGTGCGGGCGGCGCCTTCTTCGCCTTCTTCTTCGGTGAACGCCGCGTGGGGCGCGCGAACTCGGCGAGGACCTTCGTGTTCCCCTTGAAGACGAGCTTTGCCACGTCGATCACGCGCGTCGTCGTCTTCTCGAGCTTGCGCAAGAGCGCCTTGGCGCTGGAGGTGTCGCCCTTCTGCGCGCCGGTGTTCGCGGTCCGATCGGTCGCGACGCTGATGAGCGCGCGGCGGAGATCGATCGCCTTCGAGACGTCCGCCGGCGTGATTCCGGCGTCCTTCGCCAGAGGACCGAAGTCCTTGTCGGCATACGAGTTCTGAACGAGGGACGAGAGATCGCGCGCGTCGGCGCTCGTCTTTGCGCGGTGGCCCGCACCGAACGCGGTCGCGAGCGCGGCGTGATCCGGGAACGACAGACGGATCGTCTCGCGGATATCCGAGACGCATTCGAACACCGCCGCACGCGCCTGGCGCTCGGCCACCGTCTCTGTCTTGCTCGTCACGATCTTCACGACCTGCGCGCCGCGCGCGCTCGAGAGCTCGCGGCTCAGCGTGAAGTACGCCTTCAAGTCCGATTCGGGGAGGAGCTTCCGCTTGCGCTTGGCGTCGAACTTCTTGAACGCGGCGAACCGCGCCTTCGCGCGGCCGTAGATGTAGCGCGCGTCGGTGAGCGCGTTTTCGACGGCTTTCGAGGGGGTCGCGGGCTTCTTCTTGGCGGGCTTCTTCGGGCTCGTGGCGGCCATCGTCCGGGCTCTCCGTGCGGTTGTGCGGGAAGGTCGGAGGCTCGCAAATATCCCGGGTGGATGGCAAGGGGGAAGTGTGGCGAATGTGCGCGGGGCTCTCACGAAACGAAGCCACCCGCGCAAACCGTCGCTGGACTCTGGTCGACGGCCAGCTCAACCTCATGAGCTGACCTGCGGAGGCCCGAGGACGACGACGATGAACGAGCGCGTTTCACGGTGGAGCGGCGGCGAGACGCGTTGTCGCGAAATTGGGGCCGCCAGAAATCATGCTCAGCTTCAACGGCATCGAAGCGTCGCCTCCGGCGGCCCGGGTGAGCGCGCCGCTGCCATGCGCGCGAGATTATGGGGGCGCTCGCTCGGCGCAACGATCGTGCTCGCGCTCCTCGTTAGCAACGCACGGTGCGGCAACTCGACGTGCAATCCGGCATTCGAATGGAGCCATTCACTCTCGGGTCGCTCCCACGACGCGTGCTTCGTGGTCGTCGAGAGCGCGAGCGCGAGTGCCCAATATCGATTTGGGCCAATCGACGAAGCCACGAACTGTCCGGCGATAGGTTGTGCGGACGGATCGATCCCCGTCTTGATCTGCACAGTCCAATCGGGGCCATCGACTCGATCATGTCAACGCGCGTGGAATGGCGCGGCCGACAAGATCGATCTCGGTTTCCTACACGGCGATTCGGACGCCTTCCGAGCTTACTTCCACGACACCACCGTGCGCATTTCCATGACATGTGGACTTGATCCGCTCTCGTAGACACTCCCAGACGCACGCGAGTGCGGTAGGAGATCGTCATGGCGAGGAAGAAGTACAACGAGGAGTTTAGAACAGCGGCGGTGAAGCTCGCACGCGAAGCGAAGCGCAACGGCAAGCGCGTGGAGGCAATCGCGCGCGACCTCGGCGTGCACGCGAACACGCTTCGCGAGTGGGTGCTGCGCGACGACTTGCACGAGGCCGGCTCGGGAAAGAACACCGAGGGGCTAGATCCGAAGGCGGAGCTCGAGCAGCTCCGCAAAGAGAACCGCCTGCTCAAGATGGAGCGCGAGATATTAAAAAAAGCAGCAGCCTTCTTCGCCAAGGAGAGCTCGTGAAGGACTTCGAGCTCATCGACGCGGAGACCCATGATTCCGAGGTCGAGGCGTGGGCGACAGCGCCGCAACTGCCTTGTGCCTTTGGTGAGGCACGCTCCGCCAGCGACCCGAATCACTGGTCTAGTTCACTGCCAGGCTGCAGTCGGGCGACGAACGACCTGACAAGGTTCTTTCCCGGCAACGCGTGTGACACGCAACCGCAGACGTGGGTTCAGTCAGCGTTCAGGGAGTACACCGACAACTCGAGTACGAGGCGCTTCAGTTGCACGCTGAAACCTGGTCCCGGCTGCAGCGGGCCCGATCGGCCGATCGACGATTGCACGAACTTCGCCCAGAACGTACTGGAGGCATCGGGCCGGCACCAGACTCGTCGCCAATCGGGGCGTTGCTCTTTACGTCAGCGGAGATACCTCGGCGATTGCTGTGCGCCTCTCGGACGGCCTGGCCTGGCGGATCTCCGCCGAACCGGGCGAGGGCTTCGTATACCCGCTTTGGGTCGACGACGACGAGATTTGGATGTCGACCGCGAAGCTCGGTGTGCCGAATTTTCGCGCGCTCCAGTCCGGGATTCTCCGCATTCGCCGCGATGCGCTGGGAATGCCGAGCACTACGCCGTGAAAGGCCGATCGAGGCCCGCCGCAAGCCGCTGCAAGTCTACGATTCGCCTCTTTCCTTTTTCGCGCTCTCAGAACGGGAGTCGACCTCACTCTCGTGTGCTCACGGAAAGATCTCGCGCTCCTTGTAAACCGCTTCAATCCTCTGCAGCGCGATCCCATACGCCGCCACCCGAAGATCGCACTTCTTCGCGCGCGCGAAATCACTGACCTCGCGGTACGCGCGCTTCATCGCGACCTCGAGACGCGCGTCGACCTCTTCCTCCGACCAGCTCTCGCAGCGCTTGTTCTGCACCCACTCGTAGTAGCTGACGGTGACGCCGCCCGAGTTCGCGAGCACGTCCGGAAGAATCACGACCCCCTTGTCGAGCAGGATCTTCTCGCCCGCCGGGTTGAGCGGACCGTTCGCGCCTTCGGCGATCACCTTGCAGTCGATCGATCGCGCCTCGGCCTCGCCGACCTGATTTTCGAGCGCGGACGGCGCGAAGATGTCGCACTTCGTCGCGAAGAACTCCTCGCGCGTGATCGCCTTGCCGCCCGGGTACCCCGCGATGCTCCCGTGCGCCTCGACCCAGTCCTGCAGCTTGTGCGCGTTGAAGCCCTCGGGGTTGAACGCGTAGCCCGTGTGATCGCCGACGGCGACCGTCGACACGCCGAGCTTCGACAAGATGACCGCGGTGTTCGATCCGACGTTGCCGAACCCCTGCACCGCCATCGTCGAGCCTTCGAGGCTGAAGCCCGTCTCGCGCGCCCACTCGAGGATGCAGTAGACGACGCCTTGCCCGGTGGCCTTCGCGCGCCCGAGCGTCCCGCCGCTCGCGACGGGCTTGCCCGTCACGACGCCCTTCACGCCTTGCTTGTTCCCGGCGCCGACCATGTTCGAATACGTGTCCATCATCCACGCCATCGTCTGGCTGTTCGTGCCGACGTCCGGCGCGGGGATGTCGTACTCGGGCCCGATGTTCTCGCCGAGCGCGTGCGTGAAGCGCCGCGTGATCTTCTGAAGCTCGTGCTTCGACACGCTCTGCGGATCGAACTTGATCCCGCCCTTGCCGCCGCCGAACGGCAGGCGCATCAGCGCGCTCTTCCACGTCATCATCGCCGCGAGCGCCTTCACGTCGTCGAGCGACACTTGCGGGTGGTAGCGCATCCCGCCCTTGAACGGCCCGAGCAGGTTGTTGTGCTGAACGCGGTACCCCTTGAAGAGCCGAATCTCACCGGTGTCCATCTTCACCGGGAAGTTCACGATGATCTCGTTCTTCGGCTGGCTCAAAATCGTCGCGACGTACGGCTCGAGCTTGCACACCTTGGAGGCGCGCTCGAGGTACTCCTGCACGACTTTGTAGAAGTCGTACTCCTTGTGCGGGGTCAGGCTGCTCTTGGACGGGGGCGGGGTCGGGATCGATTGAGCGCTCATGAAGGTGGCCCCTTTTTGAACGGAGGAGCGCTCGGGTGCAAGGACTTCGGAGCGCAAAAAGACGACGCGGCGCGTTGGTGTTCGATCGCGTTTCGGAGATTTGCCGCTTCAGGTCGGGGGGAGCCAGCGCACGTAGAGGTAAACGACCGCGCTGGTGAAGATGAGCGCGTCGACGCGGTCGAGCATTCCTCCGTGGCCGGGGACGATGGAGCCGGAGTCTTTGACCCCGGTCGATCGCTTGAGGAGCGACTCGCACAGATCGCCCGCCTGGCCGAGGGCCGCGGCGCCGATCGCGAGCGGGATGGCGTGCGCGATCGAGAGCGACGGCGTAAACCAGAAGTGCCCGAGCACCGCCCACGCCGTCGCCGCCGCGAGGCCGCCGATCGCGCCTTCGACCGTCTTCTTGGGCGACACGGCTTCGTAGAGCTTGTGCTTGCCGAACGCGCGCCCGGCGAAGTATCCGCCCGTGTCGCTGAGCCACGCGAAGCCGATCGCGAGGAGCACGTACCCGCCGCCCGCCGCGCCGAGCTCGACGCGAACGAGCGCGAGCATCGTGAGCGGCGCCGTGACGAAGAGCGGCCCGAATCCGAGCGCGCACGCGCGGAGCGCCGCCGTCGAGATGTCGCCGAGGCGAACGAGCGTGAGCAGCGGCCCGAGCATCGGCACCGCGACGAGCAGCGTCACCATCGCGCGCGTGTCGCCGTGAAATAAGAAGAGCGTGGCCGACGCGGCGGCCGAGAGGAGCACGCCGAGGAGCTGCGACGTGCGATCCCCCGGGTGCGTCATCGCGAAGAGCTCGGCGCTCCCGATGAGCGCGGCGGCGAGCACGAGCAGGTAGAAGCCCCACGCGGGCGCGATGAAGATGAGCGCGAGGATCGCCGGCACGCCGACGGCGGCCGTGGCGAGGCGGACGACGAGATTCGAAGCCTGCTTCTCCGCCATCCGAGGACTCGCTCGCGTTCGCCGTCAGATGGCGATGCGGGTCACGGTCGCGATCGCGCCTCGGATCGCGGAGGCGATCGGACCCGACGCGGAGGCCGCGGGTTGCTGGGGCGTCGGCGCTACGGGCACGGCGGGCGCGCCGACCAATCCGAAGCGGCGTTCGCGCTGCTGGTAGCTTCCGACCGCTGCGTAGAGCGCCTCCTCGCCGAAGTCGGGCCAGAGGACGTCCGCGAAATAGAGCTCGGCGTACGCGAGCCCGTAGAGCAGAAAGTTCGAGATGCGCCGCTCGCCGCCGGTGCGAATCACGAGATCCGGATCGCCGACGGCGAGGCTGGGCATCAGGTTGCGGAGCGCGTCGGGCGTCACATCGTCCGCGCTCATCTTGCCTGCGGCGACGAGCTTCGCGAGCTCCTTCGCGGCGTGCGCGATCTCTTCGCGGCCGCCGTAGCTGAGCGCCAGCGTCAGCGTCATCTGATCGTTCTTCGACGTATCGCTGCGCACCGGATCGAGCACAGCGCGGACGATTCCGGGCAAGCGACCGATGTTCCCGATCGCGTTGAGGCGAATGCCGTTCTCGAGGAGCTCGCTGCGTTCCGTGAGCAAGTACTCGCGGAGCAGCTCCATGAGCGCGTCGACCTCTTCTTCGGGGCGCGCCCAGTTCTGCTCGCTGAACGCATAGAGCGTCAGCGCGCGCAGCCCGAGCCGCCGCGCCGCGCGCACCGTGCGCCGAACCGCCGCCGCCCCTTCGCGGTGCCCGACCGAGCGCGACTGCCCGCGGAGCTGCGCCCAGCGACCGTTGCCGTCCATGATGATCCCCACGTGCGAGGGGAGGTTCTTGGCTTCGACGAAGTTCATCCGCGCTTTTCGGGGTGGATTTTTTGGGGCTAGAGAAAGAGACGCGAGGAGGTAACACGCCACCTCCACGCGAGCAATCAACGGTCCCGGCCACCCGAGCGTATCGCATCGGGTTACGCTCGCGCGGCATGCTTCACCTCGACCGCGCCGCGAAGAGGACTTCGCTGTTCGTGCTCGCCGTGCTCGCCGTGCTCGTCGCCTCGGTTCTGGCGGCGATCGTCGGGTGCGGAGCTCCTGCGCCTCGGCCGGGCGAGCAGGTCGTCCTCATCGCGAAGTGGACGCTCGAGATCCGCGGTCGCCCGATCGGGGTCGTCACCCTGCCTGCGCACCTCGAGGACAAGCTCGTCGAGCGCTCGGGGGCGCGCGCCGCGGAGTACACGCTCCATGCGTCGGTCGGGGTGCCGCGCGAGATGCGCGGGCGCGATCTCACGCTTGCCATTCCGATGCTCGCGGCGCGCGCACGGATGATCGTCGACGACCACCGGATCTACGCGCTCGACGCGCAAACGCTCGACGGGTACCGCGAGGCCGGACCGCAGCGCTTCCGGATCCCCGGCGAGCGCAGCGACACGGACGCCCTCGATCTCGAGATCGTCATCGACAACGCATGGTCGGCGAGCGCGTGGATCGATTCGGTGCCGCGTCTCAGCGCGACGCTCGACGGCGACCAAGCGTTCAACGTGGTTCGCGTCGTCAATCGCGTGAGCGCGTCGATGGGCTTCGCGGCGACGGTGATGCTCGCGTTCGCCTACGCCGCGCTCTTCCTCGCCGATCGCAAGCGCTTCGCCCACGGATGGCAGTGCGTGCAAGCCGCAGCGACCGCCGCGTATCCCGCGTTCATGCTCGGCTTCACCCCGTCCGTCTTCGGCACGCGCGATCTCGCCGTCACCGCGACGATGCTGTCGGTCGCCGTCTTCGCCAACGTTCGCTACATGCACGTGCAGTTCGGTCTCGGCAAAGCGCGGTTCGCGTGGGGGCTCGCGTTGCCGATCACCGTCGTCGTCGCGGTCGTGGCCGGAGGTCCGTTTCAGGCCACGCGCACCGTGGTGCCGCTCATTCTCCCGCAGCTCCTCGCCGCGACGATCTTCAACTGCGTCCTCTTCGTTCGAGCGATGCGCGCTCGTCCGCGCGCGATCACCCTCGCGCTCTCGACCTTCGGGTGGCCGCTGGCGCTCCTCGTCGCCGGCGGCGACATGGGATGGTTCCTGGGTCTCGGCGAGCTCACCGGCGGGTTTCACCTCGCGTCGGCGGGAATGACCGCGATCGCCGTCCTACAGGCGACCGCGCTGATGCTCGATCACGTGATGTCGCTGCGCCGCGCCGACGATCTCAACGTCGAGCTTTCGGCGCGCGTCCGCGCGGTCGAGGCAAGCAACATCGTGATGGAGCACGTCGACGGGCCGTCGCTCGCGGATCTGCGCGACCGATTCGGCGACGTGCGCTGGGCGCTCCCGCTGCTGAGGCAGATCGCAGAAGGGCTCGCGGCGATTCATGCGGCGTCGATCGTCCATCGCGATCTGAAGCCCGGGAACATCCTCGTCGCGGGCGGCGTCGCGAAGATCGCCGACTTCGGGATCTCGGCGCGCGCGGAGGGGGCGCTCGACGTCGCGGGCCCGCTCGGCGTCGCGGGCCCGCTCGACGCGACGGTCGACGTCGCGACCACGCCGTCGGCGGGCGCGCCGGAGAGCTCGCTCACGGCGACCGGCGCGATCACGGGCACGCCGCTCTACATGGCACCGGAGGCCGCGCGCGGCGCGCGAAACGCGCAGCCCGCGTCGGACGTCTTCAGCTTCGGCGTCATCGCGTTCGAGATGCTGACGGGCAAGCTGCCGTTCGAAGCGGCCGCGGTCGTCGCGCGCTTGCGCGGTCGATCGTCGCCGCCGCCACCTTCGATCGCCGCACCGCGCGCGGAGGTCGATCCCGCGCTGGCCGAGCTCGTCGACCGCTGCTTGAGCGCCGATCCCACGGCTCGACCGACCGCGCCCGAGATCGCGCGCGTGCTGCGCGAGCGGGGCGACGTCGCGCGAGACCACGCGATCGCCACCGATTTGCGATAGCGTGGCCCCATGCGTTTTCGATTCGTCGAGGTTGCGATCGCGTGTGGCTTCGTCGTCGTCAGCGTGGCCGGATGTGCCGCCGCGCCCGCTGCAAAGGGCGCGAACGATGACGACAAATGCCCGAAGGGGACGTCGTGGCAAGGCGATGCGTGCGTCGCGTCGAAGGTCGTTTGCCCGGCCGGCACCGAGTGGAATGGCTCCGCGTGCCTCGCAGGCGGCGCGCCGAGCAGCGGCAACAGCGGCGCCATGAGCGGGAACACGGAAGGAGCCGCCGCCGACGGAGTCAAAGCCCCGAAGATCACCCCCGTCGCTCCCGCGGCATCCGCGGCGCCGAAGAGCGCCGGGTTCTTTTGCTTCCACAGCGTCTACGACAACATGGGCGAAGACGAGTGCCGCCCGTCGCGCGCGTCGTGCGAAGCGAAGCGCGAGCAAGAGCGCGGCTTCGACAAGACGACGTTCCTCGGTCCTTGCTACGCGCAGCCGACCGCGTCGTGCCACAACTTCGAGAAGGCGGCCCGTCGCTTGTGGGAGTGCAACAAGACCAAGAGCGAGTGCGACGTAGCGCGCGGCACGCCGTCGAAGCGCGCCGCAGACGCCAGCGACTGCGAGGAGTACCGAGAGTATCCCGGGCCCGCCGACGACTGAGGGGCGGACCCGCGCGCGGCGGCGTGTTATCCCAACGCCATGATCGGCACGAAGGTCACGCTGCGGCTGCGAATGTCGGCTCACGACGCGCACTACGCCGGAGAGCTCGTCGACGGCGCGCGCATGCTCGCGCTCTTCGGCGATCTCGCCACCGAGCTCTTGATTCGACTCGACGGCGACGAAGGGCTCTTTCGCGCGTACGAGTCGGTCGACTTCCTCGCGCCGGTGTTCACGGGCGACTACATCGAGGCGAGCGCGGAGATCGTTCGCATCGGGAACACGAGCCGGCAGATCGCGTTCGAGGCGAAGAAGGTCGTGTCGAACGTGCGCGGCGCGGGGCTGCCGGCGAGCGCGGCCGACGTGCTGCGCGAGGCGGTCGTCGTCTGCCGCGCGATCGGGACGTGCGTCACGCCGAAGGAGCTTCAGCGCCGCCCGAAGGAGCTCTACATGCCCGCGCTCCCGGCGGGGCCCGCGCCGAGCATCGATCCGATCGTGACGCCCGAGGCTGCCGGCGACGTCATCTTGAGCGCCGCGATCGTCGGCGCCGAGCTGACGCGCGCGCAGACGCCGCACCTTCCGATCACGCCGCGCGAGATCGCCGACGAGGCGGCGCGTTGCCGCGAAGCCGGCGCCTCCGTCATTCACTTGCACGTACGCAACGACGACGGCTCGAACACACAGTCGGCCGACCGATTCGGCGAGACGATCGCGGCGATCCGCGCGAAGACCGATTGCATCATCCAACCATCGACCGGTGGCGCCGTCGGCATGTCGATGAGCGAGCGCGCCGGACCGCTCGCGTGCAAGCCCGAGATGGCGACGCTCAACTGCGGCTCGCTCAACTTCGGCGATGACGTCTTCGTCAACACGCGCCCCGAGATCCGCGACATGGCCAAGCGCATCCGCGCCGCCGGTGCGATCCCCGAGCTCGAGTGCTACGAGGTCGGCCACGTCGACGAAGCGATCGCGCTCGCGAAGGAGGGCGTGCTCGTCGCGCCGCTGCACTTCCAGTTCGTGCTCGGCGTTCCCGGCGGCATCGGTGCGCGCGAAGAGGTCGTCCGCTTCATGCAGACGCTCGTGCCGAGCGGCGCGACGTGGGCGGTCGCCGCGGTCGGGCGATTTCAGCAGTCGATGACGGAGCTCGCGATGCGCCTCGGTGGGCACGCGCGAGTCGGGCTCGAGGACAACATCTATTTGTCGAAGGGCGTGCTCTCCGAAGGGAGCGCGCCGCTCGTCTTGCGCGCCGCGACGTATGCACGGTCGATTGGCCGTACGCCCGCGGATCCCGCGCGCGCCCGCGAGCTCCTCGGATTGGCCGCGGCCCGATCCTGAGCGCGCGATGATCCACACCCTCACGCTCGTCGCGGACACGATGACGCCGGTGCGCGCGTACGCCGCGCTCCGTCGCGCGGGCGGTGACGCGGCGTCGTTTCTGCTGGAGAGCGTGGTCGCTGGCGAGCGGTGGGGTCGCTATTCGATCCTCGGCTACCGGCCGCGGTACGAATCGATCCTGACGACGTCGGGATGGATCACGACGGGTGACGCGCACGGCGCCGTGCAACCGATCGACGGCGCGATCGATCCGCTCGAGGCCGCAGAGTCGCTCTTCCGCGTCGCATCGGACGGTGGCGGCGCGACGCCGGCCGAGCGCTTCGCGCGCGCGCACGTCGGCTACATGGCGTGGGATCTCGTTCACGCGATCGAGAAGGTGCCGGGCTGGGGCGAGCGCATCACGACGCCGCTCGCGCGCTTCGTCGGCGGCGCGACGGTGCTCCTCTTCGACAACCTCCGGCAGACTGTGACCATCGCCGCCGAGAGCCAAGCCGACGTCGAGCGAGCGCGTCACGATCTCGCGCACGCGCCGGAGCTCGTCGCCCTTCCGATTCCGGATCGAACGCGGATGCCGCGCGGCGTGGATGTCGACGTCGACGACGCGCGCTACGAGGCGAGCGTTCGACGAGCGCAGGAGTACATCGCCGCGGGCGACGCCTTCCAGATCGCCCTCGCGCGCACGTTCCGCGTCCCGCGTGAAGGGCGCGATCCGCTCGACACGTACCGCGCGCTCCGCGTGCTCAATCCGTCGCCGTACATGTACTTCCTCGATCTGCCGCCCGCGCCCGGAGAGACGACGCGCACGCAGATCGCCGGCGCGAGCCCCGAGACGATGGTGCGGCTCGAGGGGGGCGTGATGACGGTGCGTCCGATCGCCGGGACGATGCCGCGTGGCGCGACCGAAGCCGAGGATCTCGCGAACGAGCAGAAGCTCCTCGCCGATCCGAAAGAGCGCGCCGAGCACGTCATGCTCATCGATCTCGGGCGCAACGACGTCGGGCGCGTCGCGGAAATCGGGAGCGTGGAGCTCGTGAAGCGCATGGAGATCGAGCGCTACTCGCACGTGATGCACATCGTGAGCGAGGTGCGCGGTCGTGTGCCGGCATCGACGCCGCCGCTCGAGGTCGTGCGCGCCGCGTTCCCCGCAGGGACGCTCTCCGGCGCGCCCAAAGTTCGCGCGATGCAGATCATCCGCGAGCTCGAGGCGCAGCCTCGCGGGATCTACGGCGGAGCGATCGGCTACGTCGCAAGGACGGGCGACCTCGACTTCGCGATCTCGATTCGCACCGCGATCTGCCGCGGCGACACGTTCGAGATCACGGCAGGCGCCGGCATCGTCGAAGCGAGCGTCCCGAAGAGCGAAGCCGACGAGACGCGCACCAAAGCGCGCGGCGTCTTGTGCGCGATCGAAGCGGCACCACGCGGCAAGTAGGCCAACCGCGACAGCGCACGGAGGGTTCACCGCCAAGACGCCAAGGCGCCAAGGGTTCTTGGATCGAATCCCTTGGCGGCTTGGCGGTCCTCTCGAATCC
>JAYVXB010000342.1:0-17326 GCA_043785585.1 Deltaproteobacteria bacterium
AGCTTCGCGCGCGGCAGGTCGTGGTTGCAACGGGCGCGTACCAGACGCCGATCGTACCGCGCTTCGCGGCCGCGCTCGCACGCGCTTTGGCGTCTACGACGTGCCAACGCGGAGCGCGCTCGGGAGAGTGATGCGCCGTCACGAGCTCGTCGTCGACACAGGGGTCGGCGCGCTCTTTCGAAAGAAGCCGTACCGCGTTCGTGGCCGCTGCGTCGGCGCGAGCGATCGCCAGCTTCAATTCGCGGACGGAACGTCCCTCCGCGTCGATGGAGTCGTGTGGGCAACGGGCTACCGTCACGACTTCACGTGGCTCGACCCGGCCGCACTCGACGCCGCGGGAACGCCGCGTCACACGGACGGCGTGTCGCCGATTCCCGGCCTCTACTACCTGGCACTCCCCTGGCTTGCGAGGTGCGGATCGTCGTTGCTCGGCGGCGTCGGCAGCGACGCGTCCGTCCTCGCCGCGCGGATCCTCGCGCGTCACGAGCGGCGCCCGTCGCCCGCCGCGTAGAGGCGCGCGAGCCGATGCGGCGACACGCCGGTCATGTAAAGCGCCTGGAGAACGATCCAGACGAACAGCGTCTTCATCGGCGCGCGTTCGAAGCGCCTCGCGCTGGCGACGATCACCACGTCGCGTATGTACGCGGTGTGGCCCTCACGCTCGAGGAGACGCACGAGCGCGTAGTCCTCGAAGAGTGGAATCGAGGGGAATCCGCCGAGCTTCTCGTACGCGCTGCGGCGGACGAAGATCGCGGAATCGCCGTAGTAGATCCGCAGCCAACGGCGACGCACGTCGTTCACCGTCGTGAAGAAGCGCGCCCATCGACCCGCTCCCTCGAATCGGAGGTAGAAGTTCCCGCCGACGACGCTCGGATCGGTGACGGCGGAGCGGATGGCGTCACGCGCGCGTGCTTCGAGCTGCGTGTCGGCATGCAGAAAGAGCAGGACTTCTCCGCGCGCGATGGCAGCCCCAGCGTTGAGCTGGGGTCCGCGGCCTTTGACGCTACGGACGATGATCGCACCGGCTGCTCGGGCGGCGGCGGCCGTACCGTCGTCGCTGTCGGCGTCCGCAACGATCACCTCGTCGCCGATGGCGCGCGCGCGGGCGACGACGTCCGCGATGCAGTCCACTTCGCACCACGTCGGGATGATGACCGATACGAATGGCCCGCGTTCGACAAGCTCGATCACTGGAAGGTCCGCATCGGGTCGACGACTTGCGTACCTTGGCTCGGACATGCAGAACAGGCTAGTGCCTCCCCAGACTCGTCTTCCCGTCGTCGACGACTTCGCGTCCACGCTTGCACGGCACCGCCTGGGACCGCTCACGCGCGCGCGCGTCACGACCCTCCAGGTCAACGTCGGCAAGCTCTGCAACATGGCGTGTCACCACTGCCACGTCGACGCTGGACCCAAGCGCACCGAGATCATGCCGCGCGAGGTCGCGGCGCGGGTCGTGGAGGTGCTTGCGAAGAACCGAGACGTCGACGTCGTCGACTTCACGGGCGGCGCGCCCGAGCTCAACCCGAGCTTCCGATGGCTCGTCGTCCAAGCGCGGCGCCTCGGCCGCCGCGTCATCGATCGCTGCAATCTCACGGTGCTGTTCGAACCCGGCATGGAAGACATGCCCGATTTTCTCGCGCGAAACGAAGTCGCCATTGTCGCGAGCTTGCCTTGCTACCAGACCGCGAACGTCGACGCGCAGCGTGGCAAAGGGGCATTCGACAAGAGCATCGAAGCACTCCGGCGGCTCAACGCGATCGGCTACGGACAGCCCGGCTCGAAGCTCACGCTCGATCTCGTCTACAACCCCGTCGGCGCGTGGCTGCCGCCCGCTCAAGCGCCGCTCGAGACAAAGTACAAAGAAGAGCTCGCGCGACTCTTTGGCATCTCGTTCGGTCGACTGCTCACGATCACGAACATGCCAATCAGCCGTTTCGCGCACGCGCTCTCGCGTGACGGGAAGCACGACGAGTATGCGACGCTCCTCGTCAACCACTTCAACCGGGCCACGATCGACGGCCTCATGTGCCGCTCGCTCGTCAGCGTCGGTTGGGACGGCCAGCTCTACGACTGCGACTTCAACCAGATGCTCGACATGCCCCTCGGCGCCGCGGCCGCGACCGGCGCTCGTACGATTTGGGACGTCGACGATCTCGCCGTGCTCGAAGCGCAGCGCATCGCGACCGGGCGCCACTGCCACGCGTGCACGGCCGGCGCGGGCTCGAGCTGCTCGGGAGCGCTCGCGTGATGTCTGCGCGCTCACACCACGCGGTTCGAATCTGGCGGCGGGGGCACCTCGCCATGGAGCCCGCGTAGGAAGCGGAGCGCGCGTACGAAGAGCGGGGATGCGCTCTGCACGTACCACTGATCGGCGGCCCGACGGTTCCCGAGTGCCAGCGTCGGGTACGCGTGGATGGTGTCTGCGATCTTGCGGAGGGAGACTCCATGCTTTCGTGCGAGCGCGAGCTCCGCGATCATCTCGCCTGCGCCTTCGCCGAGGATCGTCGCGCCGAGGATCTTGCCCGTGTGGCGCGTCGCGAAGACATGCACCCAGCCGTGCGGTGCGCCCTCTGCCACCGCGCGATCGATCTTCGCGAACGGGAAGCGGTAGAGCCGGTACTTGGTGCCCGCCTCGTCGAGGTCTTCGCGACGCGCGCCGACGTGCGCGAGCTCGGGATCGGTGAATGTGACCCACGGCACACCCGCGCGATCGATCTTCGACGGGAGTCCGACGACCGCGTTGGTGATGGCGATCTTCGACATGTGCTCGGCCATGTGCGTGAACTGAAGCTCTCCGGTCACGTCGCCGCAGGCGTAGATGTGACGCTGGCTCGTGCGGCACCGCGCGTCGATCGTGATCCCGCGGTCGCTCACGTGCACGCCGGCTGCGTCGAGACCGAGACCCGCGGTGCGCGGGCGACGCCCAGCGGCGACGAGGAGCGCGTCCGCGTCGATGGTCGTTGCCGCGCCATCGTGATCGAACGACAGACGCACGCCGTTGCCGTCGATGCCGCGATCGACGCGCGTCACGCGCACGTCGCATCGGACGCGAACGCCCTCCGATTCGAGGCGCTCGCGGAGGAGCGCGACGAGATCGCGATCGTCCTTCGGGAGGATTTCGCGAGCTCGCTCGAGCACCGTGACGCGTGATCCGAGACGCCGAAATGCCTGCGCCATCTCGATGCCGATCGGGCCGCCGCCGAGGACGACGAGGTCCGTGGGGAGTCGCTCGACGTGGAAGAGGGTCTCGTTCGTGAGAAACGGAACGGCATCGAGCCCCGCGATGGGCGGGACGACGGGGGCGCTCCCGCTCGCGATGACCGCGTATCGGAAACGGACGCGCGTGGGTGGCTCGTCGTCGTCCGTGGTCAGCTCGATTTCGTTCGGTCCGGTGAAGCGCGCGTCGGCGCTGCGCACCTCGACGCCGAAGGCCGCGATGACCTCGGGCCGATCGGCTTCGTCGTAGACGCGCTCCTGAATCGCATGCACACGGCCGAGCACCTTTGCCAGGTCCACGCCGAGCTCCGCCGGCTCGAGCCCGTAGCGCGCTGCGCTCCGCGCCTGATGCGCGATCTTGGCAGCCATCCGCAGCGCCTTGCTCGGGATGCAGCCCGTCCACGTGCAATCGCCCCCGAGCTTCTCGCGCTCGACGAGGAGCGTCTTCGCGCCGAGCTGCGCGCTCATCCCGGCCGCGGTGAGCCCGGCCGCGCCGCCACCGATGACGACGACGTCGTACCCGGCGCTCCCCTCCGACGCCGCGCGAACCTTTCGGCGCACGCCACGGATCGTGGAAGCCGCGCTCCCCGCGACGAGCAGGCCGAGCGCGACGTACACCCAAGCGGACACGTCGTGCCCGACCACGATGAGGTAGAGGTACGCCGAGAGAAAGAAGAAGCCCGCGGCGATGGCGGGCAACGCAACGGAGCGCTTCTGGCGAGCGTTTCGCACGAGCCACGCGACGCTCACGAGAAAGAACGGGACGGCGCCGACGTAGATCACGCCGAAGATCCACGGATCGACGCCGTGCCTTGCGCCCAACCCCAGAAACCAATGCATGACGGCAGCGATCATGGCGTCCGGGGTACGCAGCCGGTCCCGTCACGATACTGCTAGGGGGGTTCGGCGCGCCACTTGGCTGGACGAGCTCAAACGTATTTTTTGCACGAGTAACACCAGCGCTCGGAGGCGCTCGAAGCAAAGGCGCCGAGTCGGTGTACATTGGTGATCGTGACGACTCCTTCGGCGAGCGACGCCGATCCGTTTGCGCGACTCGTGCGCACCCACGGTGTGATCGAGGAGCGCCTCGTGAGCCTCGAGCGCGCCTCCAAGGATCTGACCGACGCCGAGCGGCGCGCCGCCGGGCTCGCGACGATCGCCGACGTCCTCGTCTTCTTCTCGCAAGAGGGAGCGCGGCACGACGACGACGAGGAGCAGACGCTCTTTCCGCGGCTACGTGGGCTCCCCGACTTCAAGCAGATGCTCGATGCGTTCGACGTGCAGCACCGCATGAACGACGACGCGCTCGCCGAGCTCGTCGCGGCCGCGCGTGCGTTCGCGCCGGGCGCGGAGGCCAAAGTCCGTCACCTCGCGTTCCGCTTCGCCGAGATGTACCGCGGGCACATCATGGGCGAGGAGCGCGCGCTCTTCCCGGCCGCGGCGAAGGCCCTTGCGCCGGACGCCCACGCGCAGATGGCCGCCGAGATGTCCGAGCGAGACGTGCGTCGTCACGACGGCACTCGCGGAAGCGACGACGGCGTCGTCGATCCGACCAAGTAGCGCGTCGTCTTCGACGATGATGGCGTACGCGTAGCGGCGGACGGCGTGGACGTGGGATTCAAGGATCGAGCGCATGCACGAGCTGCACGTCCCACTGCGCACCGCGCCCGTGGCACGTCTCGCAGCTCTCGGTGCCGTCGGCCGCCGTCATGATCTGCGCATGCGCGACGTGCGCCGGCTTGTCGTGGCACGCCGTGCACGCGGCGCTGATCGGCTGGAGGAACGACTCGCTCTGCACAGCGCGGCTCGTGCAGTAGCTCAGCGGGTTGAGCGGGCTGTCGTTGCAGGCGAGCACTTGCTTCGTCTTCGTCGGCAGCTGCCCCGGCGAGATCGGCAGTTGGTACGTCGTCCCCGAGTGGCACGTCCAGCAAGCGCGCAGGTTGCCCGGGAACCCGACCTTCCCGAAGTCGACCGGCGTCCCCCCCGGGTTCGTCGTCGTCGGCGCCGGGAAGCCGCCGAGGACGTAGCCTTGCTCGAGCTTGCTGCCACGGTGGATCTTGTGCACGAGCACTTTGAAGTTGACCGACTCCGCGACCGTCGCCGGTACCTCGAAGCGCGCGACGCGCTGATCGTTCACTTTGTTCGGCGTATGACAGAGCACGCAGTACTCCGGGCTCTTGCGGATCCCGCCGTGCGCGCTGAGATCGTCGTGGCAGCTGTTGCACTTGTCGCGATCGACGATCTGCCGACGCGGCACTGGCGTCGGATCGGTGACGGCGACGTAAGCGACCGGGTTGAGCGCCGCGTAGCGGAACGCGTTGGGCTGCGTATACCCCTCCATCCCGACGGCCCACGTTCCGGTCGCAGACGGCGCGACCGCCGAAGGGAACGCGTAGGTATAGCTACCGACCGCGCCGTCGAGCGCGAGCACGCCGCCCGGCGTCGGCACCGCGCCCTGGATCGAGTATTGAGTTGGCTGCGAGCCGGCGTAGTCGGTCGTCGGTCCGGCGAAGGTGACGGCGAGCGACTTGAGTGGCGTCGCAAGGATGTCGAGCGGCAGCGCGTCCTTCGTCACCGTGAAGTGCAAGACCGGAGTCTGCCCCGGCGCGGTGTTCGCGACCGAAGCGATCACGAGCACGAGCTTCGTCGCGTTCGGATCGGTGGACGCTGTCGCGTGCGCGTCGACGATCGACACCGTCGGGATCCCCGTCTCGGTGTGGCACGTCGCGCACCGCGTGTCGTCCATCTGCGCGCCGCCCGGGTGCAGATGGAACCCCGCAGCCGGCGGCGACGTGAACGACGTGCGATCGTGACACGTCGTGCACGTCGCGCGCGTCGGCGCCCTCTTCCGCCACACGTCGCCCTGCGATCCCTTGTGGCACATCGCGCAGTTCTGTGCGTCGCCACCGGGGAACCACGTATCGGAGTGATCCTCGAACGCGCCGTCGTTCGTGGTCTGGAACGTCGCACCGCCGATGACGCTCGGCAGATTTTTCCCTCGATGGATTCTGTGGATCAACGCCGGCATCGCCAGCGCCTCACCGTTGCTCACGTCGACCATCGGGGACGAGTGGCAGAGGATGCAGAGCCTGACGTCCCGACGACCGTCGGCGTGCATGTTGAGCGGGTTGTGGCACTGGTTGCACGCTTGCGTGTTCACGATGTCGCGCTTCGCCTTCACGGGGCTCGCGTTCGGCACGAAGTCGAAGAGCGTGTTCACGATGTAGTGCTTGCCGCCGAAATCGCGGTACGCCCACACGCCGAGCGTGTGCGTTTTCGTTTTGTCGAAGGTCGTCGGAAGCTTCGTCGCGAACGTGTACGTGTACGAACCTTCGCCCACACCGACTTCCGCGATCGTCCCGCCGACATCCGCGCCCGGCATCGCGGCGTGCGTCGTGCCGTCGACGCTCTTTTGGTCCTGCGTCGTGTACGCGACGTAGTCGAGCCGATTGCCACTCGCGTCCTCCCGCAACCAGCTCAAGACGAGCTTCGGGACGACGGCGCCGTCCGTGTACTTCCCGGTGAGGTCGAGCGGCGTCCCCGCGCCGTCGGTCACGCTGAACGCGACCTTCACGACGCCGCTCGCGTCGATCATCACGCTCGAGACGGCGAGCTTCAGTCCGGCGCCCGTCTCCGAGTGCGAACGTGGGATCGAAGCGTCGCTCGAAGGCCCTGGCGGGCCAGCCTCTCCTGGCGGTCCGGGTACGCCGGCTTCGCCTGGAGGAGCGGCGCCGGCGACACCGGCTGGACCTACGGGTCCCTCGCACGCGGCGGCGACGACGCCGACGGACGCGAGGAGAGATGCGAGCACCAGGTTCTTCCACATGACGGTTCTCCTTGTTCTCGACATCCTCATCCTCGAGCTTCTGCATCGCGCTCAGGCGCGGGAGCTCCCGCCGCGGCGCGATGCCGCGGAAAGACCTCGTAGACGATCGCCGTGCTGAACAAGAGGATCACCCCGACCGCGAAGATGACCGGCGCGAAGGGGATGCTCGGATCGACTTCGCGCGGACGAAACACGCGGAACGAATCCGCGACGCCGACCACGATGAGCGCCGTCGCGAAGAGCGCCCACGCCATCGTCGCGGCGAAGCGCGGCCGGTCGCGCGGCGGCGTGCCCTCGACCGGGTGCTGGCTCGGCACGAGCGGGAAGATCCGCCCGAAGACGAGGATGAGCAGGAGCACCAACGCGCAGAGCCCCGTCACGACCGCGATCTCGATGAACGCCGGCCGGTACGATGCCTTCTCGAGCGGCAAGAGCGTCCCCTCGATTTGCGACGGCACGACGATGAGGAACCGCTTGAGCACCGCCGCGACGTTGGCGAGAAACGCGGCGACGCCGACGATGCCGACCGAGGTCTTGCCGCGGATGTAGAGGAGGAACGGCAAGAGCGCGGAGAGCAGCAGCGATCCAGCGGTCACCAAGAAGATCGGTGCAAAGCGGCCTTGGGTCAGCTCGTGCGCGACGTGACGCTCGGCGGTGGGCGCGGCGTAGCTCGCCGTGAGCTCGTCGACGACCATGAAGTAGAGGTAGACCGCGGCGAGGACCCACATGAAGTTGCCGAGCCACTTGATCGACTCGTCCGGGATCTTCAGATCGAAGAGCTTGCGCAGTCCGATGAGCAAGAGGATGAGGATGCCGGTGCCCGAGACGCCCGCCATCACGACGAAGCCCGGCGCCTGCAGCGCGCTGAACCAACCGGGCCGACCGACCTCGAGGCCAAAGATGAAGCCGAGGGTCGAGTGCGCCGTGATGAGGAGCGGAAGGATCGACAGCGCGAGGACGAAGGTCACGCGCTTGTGGCGGCGTCGCTCGTCGTCGCCATCGGCGTAGCCGGTCGCCCACGCTTTGTAGAACGCATGGAGCGGTCGCTTCGGATCCGCGGCGTAGCGCGCGGCGTCGGGGCGCCCGGCGAGGAAGAAGTAGACGAGGCTCGAGAACATGTAGCCCGCGATGACGAGCGTGAACGTCCCGAAGAACGGCGAGGTGGGGTTCGCGAACTTCGGGAGGTTGACGAGCCCGACGAGCGGTCGCCCGAGGTCCGCCATGATGACGCCCGCGCCGCCGATGAGCGCCGTGATCGTCAAGAGCTCCGCCATGCGCGTCACCGGCTTGAGCACCGCCACGTCGAAGAGTCGCGCGATCGCGGCGACGGTGATCCCCGCGAAGCTGATGCCGACGAAGATGACGTCGAACGCGATGTAGAGCCCCCACGCCGCGCCGCCTGCGCCCGGGTTGCGCAAGTTCGTCGCGATGAACCCGTCTTCGGCTTGGCGCGTGAAGCCGTAGACGCCTACGCCCATGAGCACCACGCAAAGCACGACGAGCGCCCACCACATCGGCTTGGCGCGCGGCAACGTCGGACGCTCGTCTTGCTGGTTCATGTCACGTCCTCCTGTCGCGTTTGAGGTAGACGACGCTCGGGTCGGTCCCGAGCTCCTCGAGCAGCCGGAATGCGCGCGGGCTATTGGCCTCTTCGCGAACGCGCGATTCCGGATTGTTGAGATCGCCGAACGTGATCGCGTGCCCCGGGCACACCGTCGCGCACGCCGTCATGTGCTGGACCTCTTCGTCGGCGATGGCGCGCCCTTCGATCTTTGCGGTCTCTTTGATCGGCGCGAGGCGATGCGAGCAGAAGGTGCATTTTTCGACGACGCCCCGCGGACGCGTCGCGACGTCGGGGTTCAAGAGCTGGATGAGGCTCCCGTCCCACGTCGGCTCGTCCCAGTTGAACGAGCGTCGCGAGTAAGGGCACGCGACCATGCAGTAGCGGCAACCGATGCAGCGATCCGTCACTTGCACGGTGAGCCCCTCGTCGTCCTTGAAGGTCGCGCCGACGGGGCACGCCTTCACGCACGGCGCGTCGAGGCAGTGTTGGCAAGGGAACGGGAGCAGCTCGGGGATCGAGTGCCCGTCCTCCGGCTCGCGCCAGAGTTGGCTCATCCACTCGATCTGCGCGCCGCGGTTGTCGTACGTCGTCGACAGCGTCGGGATGTTGTTCTCTTGCTGGCAAGCGACGACGCACGCGCCGCAGCCCGTGCAGCGATCGAGGTCGATGACCATCCCCCAGCGGCGCTTCGGCGCGGCGCCCGATGTGGCGCCATGCTCATCGTTGTTGGCGGCGAGCGCGGGGCGGTGAGCGAAGAGCGACGCGGCGGCCGTGGCGAGCGACGCGAGCGCGCCTCGCACGATGTCGCGTCGCGCGAGCACGCTCGCCATCGCATTTCGGAGAGCGCTCATCGCGACGCCTCTTTCGCGACGGCCGCAACGTGCACGCGCGTCGCGCTCAGTACGTTGGCACCCGTATGCGGCGCGGGCCCCGGTGCGACGATGCGCATCACGTTGGCGCCGCGGTCCTTTGCCCAGCGACCGTACGCCTCATGACCGCCGCCCATCGGAAACGCGACGACGTCCGGCGGAAGCCGCGTGTCGATGCGCGCCGTCGCGTGGACATTCCCGAACGCGCTGGTGATCTCGATCGGATCGCCCGTCTTCACGCCAGGCGCAGCGCTCGGATGGAGCGACACGAGCGTGGGCTCCGTTCGCGGCGAGCCGGAGCGAGGTCGCAGCTGACGCAGCCACGGAAGGTTCGCGCCGCTCCCTTCTGCGTACCCGAGCGGGCGGAACACGACGAGCTTCAGCGGGAACTTGGCGGCGTCCCCCTCCCACGTCGCCTCCGCGTACTCCGTCTTGAACGCGAACGGCGGGAGCGCGACTGGCGCCGCGCCCGGATCCGTCCAGAACCCATCGGCATAGAGGCGCGAGAGGAACGCCGCCTCCTTGGGCTCGACGATCGATCCGCGCCGCGCGTCGAAGAGCCCGCGCAAGCGCGCCTCGAGCGCCTCGCGCGCCGTGCCCCACGGGAAGCTCTGCGCGACCGATCCGCCGAGCGCGCGCGCCACTTCGATGAGCACATCGCCCGTGCTGCGCGTGTCGAGCAGCGGCTCGACCACGGGACGCCTCACGCCCGCGACCGGAACGCCGACGCTCGGCGCCGACGCGGCGTCGTCCCAGCGCTCGAGGAACGTGTGATCCGGGAGCACGAGATGCGCGATGAGGTCGACGGTCTCGTCGCGGTAAGGCGAGAAGCTGACGACGAACGGGACGGAGGCGAGCGCCTTTTTCCAGCGCTCGGGCTGCTTGCGCGCGTCCGCGGGGTTCGCGTGATCGAGGACGACGACGTCCGGCGGGCTCGCCTCGATCGCGTCAGGAATCGTCTCGTGCACCGCGCGCGCGAAGGGGAAGTCCTTGCTCCCCGCACCGTCGACGCGCGGCTTGGCGGCGCCCGCGCGCGCCAGGTCGTCGATCGTCACGGCCGGCCACTGGGCGTACGGAGGTCGCGGCGCGATCGTGACGAGTGAGCCAATCGCGCCGAGGAGCGCGTTGAGCGAAAACACGGAGAGCGCGGTTTCCCATCCGTTGGAGAACGAGAAGCTCCGCTCGTCGGCGTACACGAACGAAGGGCGCCGCTCGGCGAGGTTCTTGGCGAGGCGCTCGATCGTCTTCGCCGGCACGCCGCTGATCGCGGCGGCCTGCGCGGGGGCGAAGTGTTCGGACACAAACGTCGCGAAAGCGTCGAAGCCCGTCGACTGCTCCTTCACCCATCGTGCGTCGTGCAGGCCGTCGCGCAGGAGCACGTGGGCGATCCCGTACGCGATCGCCGCGCTCGATCCCGGATGGATTCGGATCCATTCGTCGGCGACCTGTGCCGAGAGATCGAACGTCGGGCACGCCTGGACGATCGTCGTCCGCTTGCCGGCGCGCGAGCGGTGCGCGTCGGCAGCCGCGCGCGCGAGGTACACGAGCTGGCAAGAGTCCTCGAGCATGCCGGCGCCGAGGCTCACCACGTAGTCGGCTTTGGCCCAGTCGAACGTCGGCACTTCAAACGTGCCGAGCGTCGCGAGCGTCGCCTGCGCGATCGTCGACGAGCGACTCGGGCGACCGTCGACGAAGCTCGGCGTGCCGAACGCTTGCGCAAAGCGCTCCCAGAGATCGTGCATGAAGCCGCGCTCGCGTCCGGTCATCACGATCACGCGCTCGGGACCGCGCGCGCGCGCCTCGGCGAGCTTCGTCGTCAGCATGCCGATCGCGCGATCCCAAGGGATCGACACGAGGCGGCCGTTCTCGCGCATGAGCGGCGACGAGATTCGATCCGGATCGTAGAGCGCTTGGAGCGAGGCAAGGCCGCGCGGACCGATGCCGCCGCGGTTGAGCGGGTTCTTGTCGTTGCCTTCGATGCGGACCGCGCGCCCCTCGACGACGCGGACGCGCACGCCGCAACCTGCCGTGCACTGCCCGCACGACGTCGTGATCCATCGCTCTTCGTGCGAGCCGAAATGCTGCGCGCCGCGCACGTAGGGCTTGTTCAGCGCGAGGCTGGTCGGTGGCACGTCGTGCGCGATCGCCGCATGCGACGACGTTTTGTGGGCGACGACGCCGCCCGCGATCATCGCCGCCCCCGCGAGACCGAGCGCGCCGAGCGCGTCACGTCGCGAGAGGTCGGCTCCCTCGGGGGGAGTCTCTTTCGGCGGCGGCGAGTCGGCGGTGATCGTTTCGACGGGCATGACGTCTCCTAGCGGTGACAGGTGAGACAGCTGGTCGAGCCGCCATTGTTGCGGTGACAATCGATGCAAGCGTCCATGCTGAGGAGCCGTGGCTCGGGATGCGCCGGCGGTGCGGTCCACTTCGTGACGTCGCCGTGGCACTGCGCGCACGCGAGCTTGGCGCCGACGGTGTGCGCGCGATGCGAGAAGTAGACGTGCCCCGCGTTGCGCGTGACCGGCTTGAACGCGAACGGTCCGCCACGCGCCGCGGCTTCGCGCACCGCGCGTTCGCCGAGTTCGTCCGACTGCGGTTTCATGTGGCATTGGAGGCAGCGGTCGAGGGACGGGATGCCCGCGACGGCCGAATTCTCGACGCCTTGATGGCACTCGACGCACGCGAGCTTCGGTGACTTCTCGCCGTCACCGGTGTGCTTCGCGTGGCTGAACGCGATCGGCTGCGCGACGGGCGGCGGCATCGGGTGCCGCTTCGCTGCGTACACGCCCGCGCCGACGCCCCCGGCGATGATGACGACCGCGGCAGCCACGTGGAGCGCCTTCATCGCGCACCTCGGAAGTTGTGGCACGCCGTGCAGCGGATCGCGTCTTTCTCGTGGTCCTTCCGATTCGCGTGACACGACGACGTGCACGTCGCGCGATCCGAGCGCGCCGGCTGATGCGGCGCCTGATGGCAATTCGCGCACACGCCGTGCTGCGGCACAACGTGCAACGCCTGCATCTTCCCTGGCTGGTGACACGACGTGCACGTCGGCGCCGACGCGACGCCCTTTGGTCCGTGCGCGCGATGGCACGATTGGCAGCCACCATTGATGTTGCCGTGCACCGTCTGCACCTTGTTCGCGTGGCACGTCGTGCACGTGGCGGCTCGTGCGCCGCTATGCGGCTCGTGACACGACTGGCACTTCGCGTGGCCCTTCGGCGCCGTCTGCGACTCGACGCTGTGGCATCCATTGCACGTCGCCTTCGGCGGCAGCGGCTGATGCGGGACGTGGCAGTTCTTGCAGTTGGCGTGTCCGGCGTTGGTGCTGACGCGCTCGGCCTCCTTCGCGTGGCACTGCTCGCAGGCGACGATCTGCTTTGGACCCAGCTTCGAGCTCCCGTGCGTCGCGTGGCACTGCGCGCACTCCGCTTTGCCATCGTGGAACGCGCGGTTGTTCGCTGCGCTCTTGTGGCACGAAGTGCAGTCCGCGCCGCCGCCGACCGACGTGAGGATGGCCTTGCCCGCGCCGTGGACGTTGTGACAGGTCGTGCACCCGCGCGAGACGTCGATCGCCTGCCCCTTGTGTTGCCCCGAGTGGCAATTCGCGCAAGCGTTCCCCGCGCCGCCGAGGACGTTGTGCGGACTGTGGCAGTTCTTGCAATCGGCGTGTTGCTGCACGCGCTCCATGCCGATCACGTGCTTCTGCGCGTGGCATGTCTTGCAGTCTTGTTTCACGCTCGCGCCTTTATCGTGCGCGCTGTGGCAGCTCGTGCACCTGTGACCGCCGGAGAAGATCGCCGTCTGAGCGATGACGGGCGGCTTCTTGAAATGGCACCCGGTGCAGGCGTCGGCGCCGCGCGGCGCCTTCTCGTGCGGCTTGTGGCAGTCGGCGCACACGAGCTTCGGGTCGTGGACGACGTGAATCTTCGCCTTCTGCCCGTCGTGGCACGTCTTGCAGTCGGCCGGTTTCGTCGCGGGCGTTTCGTGCGGCTTGTGGCACGTGCCGCACTGCTCGCGCGCGTGCACCGAGATCGCCTGGTGGTTGCCCTGCGGCGCAGAGTGACAGCGCATGCAGCTCCACGCGCCGCGGTCGTCGCCTGCGCGCGGCACGAACGCGTGGCATGACGTGCAGTCGCTCGCGCCCTTCTCTTTCGCAAGCGCCGATTGATGGAGCCCGACGTGCTTTTCTGCGTGGCAGGCCTGGCACTTTTCGGTCTTCGGCTTGGTGAATCCGTCGGCGGCGAACTCGTGGCAGTCGTTGCACACGACGCCGCGAGAGCTGTTGAGGTGCGCGCTGTGCCCGCGCGTTCCGAGCGTCCCGGGAATGCCGCCGCTCATCGCGGGTGACGCCGCCATGACGATCATGTGCTGCGAAGGCGTTCGAAGCCACGCGACGAGCGCGACCGCCCCAATCACCATCGCGAGGTAGAGCGCGGAGAACGGGATGATCCGCTTCATTGCGCGCCCGAGTGGCACTGGCGACACGGCATGTCGATCGTCGGTCGCATCTTGCTCGTCCACCCGCGCCGGTGCGGATTGCCACCGACGCCGCCGACCTTGTGGCACCCGATGCAGAGCTGCTCGCCCGCGCCGGAGTGACACGACGCGCAGATGGCCGGATCTCGCCACGCCGCGCGCCCGTGCTCGTTCCCTTCCCCGCGCAACCCGACCCACCCCGGCGGGTGCGGGCTCCTCCCCGCGCCGCCGATCGTCGCGCGTACGCCGCGATCGGCGTGGCATGCGTCGCACGTCTGCGGCGTGTGGCACGTCGAGCAGAGGCCCGGCTGCGCACGCGCTTCGAGCGAATGCCGCGACTTGAAGCCGGCGCGGTGCACGCCCGCGCGAAGCGGATCGTCGAAGTGCATCTTCTCCGGAAGAATCGGCACCGTGCGCCCGTGGCACGCCGCGCACGACGTATCCGTGTGGCAGGTCGAGCACAGATCGCGAGACGCCGCGGCGCGCGTCCCGTGCTCGCGCAGCCAGTCGCCGTCGTGAATGACGTGGCTGGCGGGGCGCACCTGCTCGCCGCGCAGATCCGTATGGCAAGTATCGCACGTGCGCGCCGCAAACTCCTTTTGGTGCGCGTGGCACGATAGGCAAAGCGCCATCGGCGGGCGGATCTGATCCGAGTCGCGCACGACCCCTTGATGGCAGTGGACGCATTCGCCCTTCGCGCGTTTGACGTGCGACGCGTGCTCGAACTTGAGCGTGTCGATCGCGAGCTGCGCGCCTTGACGTACGTACTCGAGCCCGTGACAGCCCTTGCATTCGCGCGGGTCGTGCGGCTTGGTGTGGCAGCGCACGCACGCGGCGGTGTCCGGAATGTGCAGCGGCGCGTTCGCGCCCGCGTTCGCGACGCCGGCGTGGCAATCGGTGCAGCTCACCCCCTTGACCGCGTGCGCGTGGTGCTCGAAGGGCTTCGCCTCCTGCGGCTTGATGCCGAGGAGCTTCGCGCACGCCGCTAGAAAGAGCAGCGCGAGGACCGCAAAGAGGAGGCGCTTCATGGCGCGCCCCACGTGCGCGAAAGACGCAGCATCGCGTTCATCTCGAACGCGTGCGTCGGCGTCGATGCCGACTCGATCGCCCCGGCGATCTCCCACTTGTCCACGGGCACGTAGCGCAGCGCGACGAGCGCCCACGGCCACACAGCCCCTCGTCCGCGCGGATCGTCCGGCGCAACGAGCTCGAGCTCCGTCGACGCGCGAAGACGCTGCGTCACCGGCACGCGCGCGCCGACGCGGACGCCGGTCCAACGCTCGGGCATCGAGTCTTGCCGCCGCACCTCGATCATCAGCGCGCCGTCGCCGCGATCGTCCAGCCGGAGCGTCGTCCGCAGGGTCGCGTCGAGGCCGACTTCCGTGCCGACGATGCGTGCGCCGACGGTCGGCAACACGTCGAGACGCGGAAACAGCCGCCACGGGACCGCTGCGCCGACGACTTCCGACGGCGTGTCGCCGAGCGCGGAGAAGAGCGATGTCGCAGGCAAGAGGCGCGACGGCGAGCGGTGCGTCGCGTAGATCTCGGGTCGCAGATTTCCGAAGCGCCCCGCGATCGACGTGCCCGCCTCAGTGAGACCAGGGTTCACGAGATCCCAAGCGCCGCGCGTCGCGAGGTCGAACCACCTCGTCGGCGCAGATTGGAAATCGAAGCCGACCTCTTCGTACGCGAGGCGTCCGGTGTCGCGCCGCTGCAGGTACGAGATGCCCGCTGACGTGTCGCGGCCCATCTTCTGCCCGACGCGCGCGCCGGTGACCCAGTCGTACGAGTTGTACGCGAGCTGCGGAGCGACCGGCACGCCGCCGAACACTTGGATCGTGGTCCCCGTCGGCAACCGCGCGCGCGCGTCGGCTCCGTCGAGGTGCACCGGCCGCACCGCGCCCGCCGTCAAGAACTGACGCCCGAGCCGCAGCTCCGCCCAGTTTTTCGGATCGTGCACGCGCACCATCAGCACGAGCGCGTCCGCGCTGTTCGATCCGTTGCCCGCCCAGACCAGCGCTTCGGTGTCGATCCACGGACGCGAACGATCCTCGCCCTGGAGCACGATGAGCCCCACCGGCGATTGCGGTGATTGCGTATACCCGACCGAGTCGACCCGCAGCCGATAGGGCTCGGCGCCCGCGATCGAGGGCGTGGCTGTGATCGCGCAGAGCGCGAGGACCGGCGGAGCGAAGGCGGCGCGCCTCATCGCGTCACGAAGTCGACGACGCCGTTGACGTGCGTCGCAGGATCGAAGACGTGGCAGGTGCGGCACACGGCGAGATCGCCGGCGACGCTCGGATGCGGAGTGCCCGCGCGCGTCTTGCGCGGCGGGAATTCGTGGCAGGCGTTGCACTGGCGCGCGGCGCCGGACGTATCCGTCCACTTCGGTCCCGGCGTCTTCGCGAAGTGACAATCGACGGTGCACGTCTGATTCGCCTGGTCGTACGAACCGCCGAGCGTGAAGCGCACGTTCGTCTGCGGGTGATCGATGTGTCCGGGAGCGAGGACGCTCGAAGGAACGACGTGGCAAGTCCCGCACGCAACCACCCTGCCGATGCGATCCGCGAGCGTGCCGTTCATGTGGCGACCGTGCGCGCCCACAGCGCGCGACGTCGGGTCCTGCGATCCGTCGAGAGCGACGGGCGGGTTGGGGCTCCCGTTGGAGCCGTGGCACGTTGTGCACGACGTCACGGTGATGTCCGGCACTCCGTTGACGTGGCGCGCGTCGGTCGACGCTGGGTGACACGTGGCGCACGAGTCGATCGTCGAGGCGACGCGCGCCCACCGTGCGTGCGTCGCGGGCGGCGCCTGATGGCAGCCGTTGCACGCGAGCTTGGTCAGATCCGTCCACACCGGTGAGGTCGTGCCGTGGCAATAGGTGTTCGCGCAGCGCTTGCTCGTCGCGTCCCAGGTCGGCTTTGCGTTCGCGTTCACCGCGAGACCACCGAAATGGAGCCGCGTCGTCTCGTCACCGTTCGCGTGCCGTTCAACGTCCGCGACGGTCTCCACGGGGATCTGGTGGCACGTGTCGCAGTACGCCTGGTGCACCGCGTGCGCGCCTTCGTCGGGGCGCGGCGTGGGCGGCGTGCTGCTCGAGTGGTGGCACGTCGTGCAGGAGGTCGGCTTGTCGGCGTGGCAGCTGTTGCCGCTGCAGCTCACTTGCACGGCGCCACCGGCGAAGTCGTCGCCGTGGCATTGCTGGCACCGAGAGATTGCGAACCTGTTTCCTTTCAGCCACTCGGCGTGGAACGCGGAGCTCGCCTTGTCGGCCCACCCGACGGGGTGCGCACCTCCAGAGCCGACCTGCGTCGACCGATCGACGGAGCATCCGACGATGCACATCAACAGGAGCGCAAGCCGTCTCAC
>JAYVXB010000343.1:0-5682 GCA_043785585.1 Deltaproteobacteria bacterium
GCCGCTCCGAGGCTGGCTCTCTCTTTGGCGAGAGAGTCGTTGCTGCAGCAGGCTCACGCCGTAGGCGCCGTGGAAGCGGCGGCTCCGTTGGCCTTCGACGTCACGACGATCGCGGGCGCGGGCTTGGGGCTCGCGTTCGCGTCCGCCGTGGGCGTCGGGGCCGGGGCGCTCGGCGTGGAAGCTTTCGCTCCACGATGGGCGGTCCGGAACCACTGCTCGACCGGCGACAGCTCGACGGCGATCTCCGGGCGGCTTTTGGCCGCGCGGCGAAGCATCGAGTAAGTCGCCGTCGCGGTCTGCCAGCTGTCGCCTTCGGACGCGTGCTCGCCGGAGACGGACCGGCGCGGTCACTTTCGTCCAGCGCTTCGGCAGCAGCCTCAACTTGCACGTGCATTTCCACGTCGCCTTGCTCGACGGTGTCTTCACGCGTGACGCACGCGGCGACCTGCGTTTCGACGAAGCGGCGCCTCCGGCGCGGGCGGAGCTCGAAGCGGTCGCGCGGCGCGTCGAACGTCGCGCTTCTGCGTGGCTCACGAAGCGCTTCGCATCGCGCGCAGACGCGCACGTTCCATTTGGACATGAGGTCCTCCGGGGTGCGACACGTGCTGCGAGTCGTTCATTGCGACTTCATCACGAAATCATCACGCGTGTTTGCCGCCCTCTGTCGTCATACTCGGAGAACCAAATTCTCGCCCGACGCCCACCTTTCTCGCTCCGAGGTCACATCGAATGAAACTGAGCATCGCGCTACGTGCATGTGCTGCATCGATCCCGGTCCTTTGCGCCGGCTGGCTCGCTCACTGCAGTAGCAGCAGCTCCGGCACGACCTCGACGGAGGATGCGGGGACCGCGGACACGTCGATGACCTCCGACACGGGCACCTCCGACGCGAGTCACGTCGACTCGGCCGCCGCCGACACGGGAACGGCCGACTCCGACGCGGGACCCACATGTTTGCTCCCCGACGGCGGAGCGTCCGGCGCGCTCGACCAATCGTACGGCACCGGCGCCCGCTCGTTGACGCACGGCTTCAGCGCGGCGGACGTCGCTGTCGATCCGCAGGGGCGCGTCTACGTCGTCGGCGTTGCGGGCTCGGACTGTGCCGGCGTGGGAAGCGGCAGCGATCTCGCCGTCGTCCGTCTCGACGCGAACGGCGATCTCGACGGAACCTTCCACACCCCTGCGAGCGATCCGTTGTGCGTCTCGTTCGGGACCGTCGAGCACGGCTACGCCGTACGCATCGACGCGAGCGGGAACATCCTCATCGGCGGCATCTCAGGAACGGCGGGGCTCTTCTCCGCGTCCGTCGCGCGGATCACCCCCGCGGGCGTGCTCGACACGACGTTCAACTCGACGGGCAAGCTCTCCATCCTCACGACGCCGGTCGCGCCCGGAGCCGGCTTCGTGAACGTCTATGCGCTCGCGACCTCCGGAAACAAGATTTACGCCGTCGGCGCCGACAACAACGACGGCGGCTCGCCGAGCAAAGGCTACGTCGCGCGCATCACCCCCGGCGGCTCGCTCGACGCGGGCTTCGCGACGGGCGGCATCTTCACGGACACGAACGTCGACGGGTTCTGGGCCGCCGAGGACGACGGTAGCGGCGGTCTCTATCTCGTCGGGCAGACCCACGCGCCGCGACGGATCGTCGTGAAGCACATCGACGCGACGGGCGCGATCGACGCGACGTTCGGCACGGCGGGCACGGCGCAGCTCGATCCGCCGGACGGCGGTCCGACGGCGTCGCTCGGGCGGTCGCTCGTGCGCATGGCGGACGGGCGTCTCGCTGCGGCGGGCCCCGGAGTGAACGCGGGCGGCGCGTTCGGTCGAGGGCCGGGCTGCGTCGCGCGTCTCTCGAAGACGGGCGCGATCGATACGACGTTCGGAACGGGCGGGCTCACGGCGTACACGTCCCTCGTGTTCGACGGCTTCTATATGGCACGCGCGATGGGAGCGCTCTGCGACGGAAGCTTCTTCCTCGGCGGTCGCTTCGATTCGGTCACAAACGGGCAGGATATCGGGCTCATTCGAATCGGAGCGGACGGCGTCGCAATGCCGAGCTTCGGAACGAACGGGGTGGGGAGCCTCGCCCTCGCCGGCGATCAGATCGCCGTCGCGGCGGTCCAGGATCCCGCGAGCAAGAAGATCATCGTCGTCGGCGGCACGACGGTCCCCGGGCAGATCATCGCCGCGCGCTTCTTCCCGTGACCCCCGTGCGTACAACGCCGGTTCGAACCACAGTCGTCCTTCTCTTTGCAACGGCGGCCGCCTCCGTTGCCGCGGCCTCGTGCTTTGACCGCACGACGGCCCAGCCGCCAAGCGACGCAGGTGCGATCGACGGCGCTGCGGCCGATGCCACGGCCACGGCGGACTCGATGCCCGATACTTCAGGGCGGGAGGCGAGCCCCGACGACGCCGCGCGCGACGCCGAAGCAAGCGCGCCCACGTGCAACGAGACAGCGGACGACGCGGGCGCTGCCGCGGAGATCATCGCGTCCGGTCAGCTCAACGCCATCGCCGTAGCGGTCGACGGCACGAGCGTCTACTTCACGATCTACGACACACCGAATGGCTCCGTGCTCAAGTGTCCGATCACGGGATGCGTGGGAGCGCCCACCGTCATCGCGAGCGCTCAGGCATCGCCGAATGCGATCCACGTCGACGCAACGAGTGTCTACTGGATCAATCAGGACAGCAGCATTCAGAAGTGCCCACTCGCAGGTTGCGGAGGCAATCCCCCGACCGTGTACGCGGCGGGGCTCACCAAAGCGACCGGCCTCACGACGGACTCGACGAACCTCTATTGGACGGACTACCAACTTGGGACCGTCTCGTCGTGTCCGCTCGCTGGCTGCACGACGCCCAAGGTGATCTACGCGGGTCCACAGAGGGTCGCGGGGGGCCTCGCCGTCGACTCGACGTCCATCTACTGGCTCAATCAGGGGACGGCGGGCGTCTACCAGGCGGCACTCTCCGGCGTGCCGGATGGCGGCGCGCCGAAGCTGCTCGCGCGCGGGACCGCGGCCATGGCGTTCCTCGCGATCGACAACGCAAACCTCTATTGGACCGAAAACGACAGCGTCGCGGGCACCGTCTCCGAGACACCCCTCACCGGCGAGCCGGACGGCGGCGCGGGGACGTTGTTCGCGGGGAGCCTCGCGGCTCCCAACGGCATCCTCATCGACCGCGCATGCGGAACGGTCTACTGGGCAACGAGCGACGCGGGCGTCATCCACCGGTGCTCGAAGAATGGATGCGGCGGGACCCCCGCGAGCTTCGCGGCAGCGTATTCGGAGGCCGTCGAGCAGGACGCCACGCACATCTATTGGGCGGATCCGGGCGACGGCAAGGTGTGGCGGAAGCACAAGTAGACGCGCGGTCCCGACGTCAAAAGGTGCCGGCGAACATGAATCCGCGGTGCGTGTCGCTCACGACAGGCACCACCTTGACCGGCGACGAGTGGAGCGCTCAATGAGACCGCGCGGACGGCGATCGCGCAATAGCGCGTAAGATTGGTTACGGAAACCGCCTCGACGTCTCCGCTTCGCGCCCGACACCACACTACTTCGCCCTTCTCTCGGATCATCACTGGCGCCACGGTCAAGGCGTTTCATGGCAATGGCGGCAACGCTTACGGTGTTGCGCCCGCGCTTCGATCGCACCACGGCACGCACGGCGAGCAGCTCGCGAAGCGCGGCATTCACGCTCGACGAGTCCGGGAACGCCTTCGCCAGATCCGCGTCGAGAATGCGCGCGCGCTTGCCACGCGCATAGGGATTGCGCTTCGCCTTCGACCAGTCGCGAACCTCCGGCATTTCTCGGAGCGACGCGGCGGACGGTTCACTCGCCTTCGTATGCTTTGCGCTCATGGTCCGTTGCCCTGCGGGCGCTGATGATGCGGATGACTTCGTTGTCGTCGAATTGAACGTACACCACGAAGAGCACGCGCGCCCGCGTCGACGCGCCGAGGATGCCGCCAATGCGATTGCCGCCTTTGATCGCATTGCGATTGGCGTAACGTGCCCTCGTGGACGAGACCCTGCGCGATGCATGAGCTCCCCGTCTCTTCGTGATCGTGCGATGGATCGGGCGGTTCACATGCGACCGCCACCGCGCCTCCCACGATCAGCAAGCCTCCTATCGCCCGACGAGTCCAGCGTCGCCACCCACCCACGACAAGAGCTACGTTCCGCGCCCGATCCAACATCGTCAACATCGCGGCCGCCTGGAGTTCACGTACGTAGTGGTCGAAGCCAGCGAAGAGCGCCATCCAACAGACGCGCCATCGCGCGACGCCGGTCAACGCTGATTCGCTCGTCGCGTCTAGCTTTGTCGCAGAGCCACGCATGCGCTCCTCGCCGCACTGATAATCCGAAAGGAGTACGCAACATTTTCAGGTAACTTCGCGGGCCGTGCTCGGCTCGCCTCTCGACGTTCGACGGTTCGCGTTCGCGCTCATCGGCGTCGGCGTCATCGTCATCGCGGCGCTCGTCAACCGGTTCGCGCCCCAGAAGCGCCCGCGCGTTCGGCGCGTCGTCGTTCTCTACGGCCTCTACCTCGTCGCGTTCGGCAGCGCGGCGGGGCTCGGCGCGATCGGCGTCGACGTGTGGGCGACGCGCATCCACCACGTCGCGGGGATCCTCGAAGCGTTCACGCTCATCAACATCGTCGCGCTCGCGATCTTCGATCTCGCGCTCCCTGCCGTTCGCATCGCGGTCGTCTCGATCACGTCGGACATCCTCGTCGGGATCGCGTACATCGTCGCGACGCTCGGCGTGCTCCACGGCGCGGGGATGGATCCGTCGAGCGTCCTCGCGACGTCGGCGCTCGTCGGCGGGATCATCACGTTCTCGCTCCAGAACACGCTCGGCAACATCTTGGGCGGCGTCGCGCTCCAGCTCGACGGATCGATCCACGTCGGCGACTGGGTGCAGCTCGAGAACGGGCGTCAGGGGATGGTCAAAGAGATCCGCTGGCGTCACACCGTCGTCGAGACGCGCGACTGGGACACGATCATCGTTCCGAACGCGTCGCTGCTCTCGAACAACATCATGATCCTCGGCAAGCGCGAGGGGCAGCCGCTGCAGCGGCGCATGTGGGTCTACTTCAACGTCGACTTTCGTCACTCGCCGACGCGCGTCATCGACGTCGTCGAGAGCGCGCTTCGTTCCGCGCCCATCGACGCCGTCGCGCCGGATCCGCCGCCGCACGTGGTCTGCTACGACTTCGCGCGCGACGGGAAAGACAGCCTCGCCTACTACGCCGCGCGCTACTGGCTCACCGAGATCCACGCCGACGACGCGGCGCAGTCGCGCGTTCGCGCGCGCGTCTTCACCGCGCTGAAGCGCGCCGGAATTCCACTCGCCCTCCCCGCGTCGAAGACGTACATCAAGCTCGCCGCCGACGCGCAGGCGCGCGACGAGAAGACGCGCAGCAAGCGCCTTCACGCGATCGAGCGGCTCGATCTCTTCCAGGCCCTCACGCCCGAGGAGCTCGCGCAGGTCGCGACGCACCTGCGGTACTCGCCGTTCGCAAAGGGCGAGACCATCATGCAGCAAGGGTCCGTCGCGGCATCGCTCTACATCTTGTCGCAAGGGCGCGTCGAGGTGCTCGCGCGTTCGGCGGGAGGCCCCGCGAAGAGCGTGGCGACGATCGACGCGCCGAGCTTCTTCGGCGAGATGG
>JAYVXB010000344.1:0-17199 GCA_043785585.1 Deltaproteobacteria bacterium
GCCGGCGACGAGCGCGCCGGTCTCGAGCTCGAGCACGCGGAGCTTCATCAGGTTCTCGGGGACCTCGCCCGCGGCGATCCGCATCGCGAGCGCGCCGACGATCGCGGTCTTGCCGACCCCCGGCTCGCCGACGAGGAGCGGGTGGTTCTTCTGGCGACGCTCGAGGATCTGCAGGAGGCGCCTCACTTCGACGTCGCGTCCGATGACCGGATCGAAGCCGCCCTTCTTCGCGCGGTCGATCAAGTCTTGCGTGAACCGCGACACCGCGTCCGCGTTCCCCGCCGCGCCCGTCGCCGAAACCGCGTCGCGCGGGACGCTCTTCAGCGCGCCCATGTGCGGACGAAACGATCCCGGTCCGAGACCGAACGCTTGGAGCACGACCGCCGCCGCGCCGCGAATCTCTTGCGACATCGCGTTGAGCAGATGCTCGACACCGACGGTCTCCGTCCCCGCCTCTTTCTCCGCGCGCGCCAAGAGCGCGAGCATCGCGTTCGACAGGTACGCGAGCCCGCCCGTCGCCTTTCCGATTCGTGTCAGCGCCGCCTCGGCCTCGACCGCCACGTCCGACGGAGCCGCCCCCGCCTTCTTGAAGACCTCGGCCACGCCCGGATCGCGATCGATCGCGCGCGCCAGAAGGTGCAGCGGCTCGACCTGCGCGTGCTTTCGTTCGTCGGCGAGCGCTTGCGCTCCCGCGACGAGCGCCTTTGCGTCGGCCGCGTAACGGTCGAGATGAATCGTCTGATCGGCTGCCATGCGAAGGCGAAGGTAGCACGCGGCGCACGCGCTACCGAAGAGAGCGGCGCGGCATCGAATCAGCTAGAACCGTGAGCCAACCCGTGCCCGAGCCCACTCCGCAGCCCCCCGTCGTTCGCATGTACACCACGACGATATGTGCATACTGCATACGTGCGAAGATGCTCCTCGGGAAGCGCGACATCCCGTACGAAGAGATCAACGTAAGCAGCGATCACGAGAAGCGCGCGTGGCTGGTGCAAGCGACCGGACGGAAGACCGTTCCGCAGATCTTCATTCACGGACGTTCGATCGGCGGGTTCGAGGAGCTCGCGGCGCTCGACCGCGCGGGGCAGCTCATGCCGATGATTCATGGGACGGGGTAGTCTCGGGCGATGCCCGTCGACACCGACGAAGCGCTGCTCGACGGCTACCGCGCCGGCGACGAGGCCGCGCTCGCTCGTTTGCTCGAGCGTTACGCGCCGGCGGTGCTTCGCTTCGGGCTGAAGATGTGCCGCGACCCCGAGGACGCGAAGGACGTGCTGCAAGACACGCTTCTCGCGGCGGCTCGCGGCGCGCGGGGGTTTCGCGGCGGCTCGTCGCTCTCCACGTGGCTCTACACGATCGCGCGGAGCTTCTGCATCAAGAAGCGGCGCACGTCGAAGTCGGCGCCGGAGCGGACCGTGTCGATCGATGCGGGTGAGGCCGCGGAGATCATGGCGCCGGACGCCGCGCCCGACGACGCCGCGGGCGATCGCGAGATCGGCGCTGCGCTCGAAGCTGCGATCGGCGCGCTCGAGCCGATGTACCGCGAGGTGCTGCTCCTGCGCGACGTCGAAGGCTTGAGCGCTCCCGAGGTCGCCGAGGTGCTGGAGATCGGCGTCGACGCGGTGAAGAGTCGCCTTCATCGCGCACGCCTCGCCGTTCGCGAGCGCCTCGCGCCGTTCTTCGAGATCGAGGAGCCGGCGCCGACCGCGGGCGGATGCCCCGACGTGCTCCCGATGCTCTCGCGCTACCTCGAAGGCGAAATCGGCAAGGAGCAGTGCGCCGAGATGGAGCGCCACGTCGCCTCGTGCGCGCATTGCCGGAGCAAATGCCAATCGCTGCGGCGAACGCTCTCGCTTTGCCAGAGCTCGAATCACGACGGAACGGTTCCGCCTGACGTTCAGGCGCTCGTGCGCGACGCGCTCCGTCAGCTCGAAGCGCAGCAGAGCTGAAGCGCGCGCTAGAGTCCGAAGATCCGACGTAAGAGCGAGCTCTCGTTCTCGTCCTTGCTTCCTGCTTTCGCGTTCGCGCGGCAGTCGCATCGCTCGCTGCGCGGAACGTCACCGAGCACTTGCTCGATGTGAGCGCCGCAACCCGCGAACGTCGGCTTCCCGCACTTCTCACACGTCACTCGCCTGCACATGATTCGCTCCTCGGTGGATGACTCTCTCGGTGAGAGCCATCGTGTGCGAAAAGGGTTCGAAGATGGCGCCACCCGACGTCATCATCTTGTCGCTCGCGGACTCGATGCGGAGCGGATTCGAGTGATTGTATCCACCGTCAACGAGCGCCAGCTCGATCGATCGTGACCGCGCGATCTACTTCGAACCGCCCTGCGCAAGCCGCATCACTTCGACGGTGAGCTCGAGCACGACTTTCAGGAGCGCCGCCCGCTGTGCCTCGGTCGGCGGAAGGCTGGCCCATCGGTCGAGGGTGCTTCGGTAGGTCATGCCGCGAACCCGCAAGCTGCGCGCGGCCGGTGACGACGGCAGGTCGTCCAACCGCTCGACGACTTCGTTGAGCGCGTCTCGAACGATCGACAAACGTGTCGACGTCGCCATGTGACGTAAGCCTCTACGAATCGTACCTCGCGTGGTGCGCAGGCGCTCGGACGCTCGATACAAGGCGGCGCTGGATGTCGCGAGAGGCCGAGCGGCCCGCGCGAATGCGCGGTGAGACGTCGCGAATGGGCGCGCGCGCCTCTACATAGCCTGTCGACATATCCGCAGCCTTGGAGATCACGTCACGAAGCCCGACTTCGGCGGTAGCCGACCCGCGGTCACAGCGTGCGATTCGCGCGCCGCGCCGTAAGCGGCCGTCGACGCCAAGGTGTGCACCCCTCGTGCAAGGGTCGCGACGACGCCGGCAGGCCTGGGCGCCAGTCGCGGTAGCCGCGATCACGCCCATCGTGAACGGTCAGGTGGCCCTCCGGAAGAATTCCACGGCCATTTTCGGCTCGAACGTGAGTTTTCCGTGAACGTTCACAGACAACCAGCATGAGCCCCACACCGACGACCCACGATACCGATTCCGTCGCGCGCCTGCGCGAGGCCACCGCCGCTCTCCGTCAGATCCAGGCGAGCGTTCCCCTCGACGACCGCGTTCCCGAACGTCAGATGCGCGGGCTTCGCGGCTTCTCGTACGTCTCGGGTGCGGCGATGCACGTGGCGCTCGACGTCATCGGCGAGCACGCGAACGACTTGCCGCTCACCGACGCCGAGGCGCTCGCATCGCGGATCGCGTACATCGACACGATGACGGCGTTCGCGAACGCCGCGCGCGAGCTGGCGAAGCGCGCGGAGCGGAGCGCGTTGAAGCAACGCGGCGAAGCGGGGCGCGATGTCGTCGCGATGTACGCGTCGCTGAAGGCGATGGCGAAGTACTGCGCGCGAGCGCGGCCGGCGTTGTTGAGGATGCGGGAGGTGCTTCCGCGGAAGAGGCCAAGGGAGCTCTCGTCGCTGGATCACCATCGCGACGCAGCGCCCGCGTCGAACACCCTGCGGTAGCCCGCGTCGCGCATCCATCCAGCGACTCGAGCGCTGAGCGCGTCCGTTCGACCGCAGACGACGACCGCACCCGCGAATGGGAGAATCTCCAACGAGGCCGAGCGGTACGACGCCGTCGCGCACGCGGTGGCGACCGCTTCTGGCGACAGGCGCAACGCACCCGGAATGCGATCCGCGGCGAGATCCTCGTCGCCGCCTGCGTCGAGCAAAACGGCGCCGCGCGCAACGAGGTGGCGCCCTATCACCGAGCGCCGGGCGTGCCACCAAACGAACGCGTTCCAAGCGAGGGCGCAGACGACGCCGAGCGCGAGGACGAGGTAGCGATCCATTCCGCGACAAAAAGCATGCGGCGTGCCGCCGCGTCGTGCCCCTCTCAACGCTCCGGCGGGTCGTCCCACCACGGCGGCGCGACGCAGTCAGGGCCCGCATCCCGTTGCGGAATCAACGACGAATCCGGCGCGGCGGTTTTCGCGACGTGCGCGGATTGCACGCGCAACGCGGTCGGAAAATCTCCCTTCGAAGAAGGAATTTTTCCTAGCGCGACGGCGAGTCTGGCGCGCGGTTCGCGCGATATCTTCGCTCGCAGAGCGCGAGCGCGAGCTGGCGTGCCACGTGCTCGCCCGACGATCATGCGCCTCCTCGAGATCTGCATCGCGTTCGTCGCCGTGGTCGCCATGGGTACCTCGGCCTGTGCGAGCGCGAACGCGAGCGCCGGCGGTGCTCCGCCGCCGAACGAGCCCCCGCCGGACGCGAACGCGTGCAAAGCCATCGGCTACGCATGCCAGCGCGGAGAGGAATGCTGCAGCGGCACTTGCTTGTGGGCGAGTCAGTGTGGAGCGTCCGAGCGGTAACGAAATTGATGTTGGCGACGACGGGGCGGACGCAGGCTCACTTCAGTCCGGAGGGCAGCGTCGCGTCGGCGTAGCGCCGCGCGACTCCTGCGGAGAAGCCGAACACCAGCGCGACGCCGCGGCACGACTCGATGGCGAGCGTCGCGCCGGCCGACGTCGCGTCGAACGCGTGGCGCAAGCCGACGCCCGCGTGTGCTCTCGCATCGGACGGCGGACCCCCGCGCTCCCCAGCACGATTCGCCGTCAGACCGCGTGCGCGAGGGGCGCGACCTCGAGCGTCGCGGTCACGTCGATGACGGGCTGGAGCGCGATCGTCTTTTTGACTGTGCAGCCCTCCGCCGCGCGAACGATCGCGACGCGGTACTTCTCGGGGAACGACGCGGGGAGCTGCAGATCCATGTGGATGCGCGTCGGGAGATGGGTCGTGGGATCGACGTCGACGTGCTGTCGCAACGCGAGCCTTTCCGTCGACAGTCCGCGCGCCTGGCAGAAGCCGAGGGCGTAGATCCCGGCGCACGTCGCGATCGAGGCGAGGAAGAGATCGAACGGCGCGACCGCGCTCGCTTCGCCGCCGAGCTCGGCAGGCTGATCGGTGCGCAAGACGAACTCGCCGACGCGAGCGTCGACCCGCTTACCTCCCGGGAACGTGACCTCGATGTCTTCCATGGCTCTGCATCCTTTCCTGTCGCGTCGGATGAGAGCCAGCGAAGCAAGAATGGGTTCACGCGAGAAAAACAGTGGGATTGGCGATGTCCGACTAGCAAACACTGCGTCCATGCGCACGCTATGCGCGTCGCCCCCGAGCGCGCGAAAGCCCGTCCCGCTTGACCGAGGCCGGCGCGGCACATAGAAGCGCTCCCGGAGATCGCGACGATGAGAACCTCGGCATCCTCGGCATGCGTGGCAGCGATCGCGGTCGCCCTCGTCACATGTGCGGGCTCCGTTGACGCGTTCGCGCAGCCCGCGCCGCCGCCCGTCGCACCGACACCGGCGCGGCCCCCGCCCGCCAATCAGGAGCCCGCAGTCGCCGAAGGCTACACCGGGCCGAATCGCGCGATGATCGGCACCGGCATCCTGACCGTTCTGGTTTGGTACGTACCTGGTGCGGTCCTCGCGTCGCGCAGCAGGATCGACTCGGATAGCGCACTCTTCGCGCCGATCGTCGGACCTTGGCTCGACCTCGCGAATCGCCCCGGGTGTGGGCCGGGGTTCATCTCGTGCCGCGTCGAGACCGGAAACCAAACGCTGCTCGTGCTCGACGGCCTCTTCCAAGCGTGGGGCGTCGGCGCGGCGATCGCGGGCGTCTTCATCACCGAGCGCCCGCGCGCAGCGGTCACGTCGCTGCAGCTCGCGCCCGCGCGCATCGGCGCGAGCGGGTACGGAGTCACCGCGATCGGGAGCTTCTGAAGCTCGCCGTCAGCCGAACGCGTCGACGAGCCTCGCAACGTCACGCTCGGCGACGCTGCACAGCGCGACACGCAGCGCACCCTTCTGCGGCACGACGAAGACGCCCGCCTTGCGCATGCGCTCGGCCATTCCGAAGGCGTCGTCCTCGAAGACCGTGACGAAGAAGCCGCCCTCGTAGCGCGGATAGCGAAGCTTCTTCGCGGGCGCGAGGCGGTTGAACGCTTCGACGCGCGCGTGGAGCGTCGCCTTGAGCACCGCGCGCTCCGCGTCGCACGCCGCACGCAACGCCGGATCGACGAGGAGCCGCGTCATCGCCGAGAGCCCGCCGCGGTTGCAGTTGGACCACGTGCCACGGCACGAGTAGCTGAACGCCGCCTCGGTCATCGCGCGCTCTTTGTCGTCCGCGATGCACGCGACCATCGCGCCGACGCGAAGCCCGTAGTGCGTGAACGTCTTCGACGCCGTCCAGGCGAAGAGCACCGGTACTTTGCCGAGGAGCGGCTTCAGATGCGTGAGGAATGCACGCGAATCGCCCGCGGCGTACGCGAAGTACGCGCAGTCGACGAGGAGCGTGACCGGCGCCTTCTCCGCGTGCGATGCGAGGCACGAGACGACCGCGTCCCACTCGCTCGACCGCATCGAGTAGCCCGTCGGGTTGTTGCAAGGATCGTTGATGAAGACGAGCGCGCGTCCTTGCTCGGCGATGAGCTTCGCGAGGGTGCGATCGAGCGCCGCGACGTCGAGCGTCCCGTCGGCCGCGAACATCGAGAAGGTCGCGAGCTTGCGATCCGCTTCGTCCGCGAGCGTCTGGTACGGCCCCCAGAAGAAGCTCGCCGTCAGCAGCGACTGCCCCGGCTCCAAGTAGTTCGCGATCGCGAGACGGAGCGCGCCCGACCCGCCCGGCGTCGCCGTCGCGATCGCCGCTGCGCGAAGCTCTGGCTGACCTGCGAACAAGTCGTCCATCACGCCGCGAAGAAAATCCGGGCTCCCCGCGATCGGCGCGTACGTCGCCCACTCGACCGCCGGCACGTCGTGCACGATCCGCGACGCCGTCGGGAGCATCGCGAGCTGCCCGTCGTCATCGAGGAGCGCGCCGACCGTCGCGTTGACGACCGATTCACCCTTCTGTTTTCGCTGCGTCGCCTCGCGGTTCAACGCGAAGATCGGATCGTCGGAAGGGCGCCCTTGATGGCTCGGAATGAGGTGCAGCATCGCGGCGCATTTCTGCCGCGATTCGCGTCGCGCGTCATCCGTTATCCGCGGGACGATCGTTTATCCGCTGAGGATCCTTCGCTTCGCTCAGGATGACAGCCTGCGCTTAGGGCGGGCTGTCAGTTTGTCAGGACCCGCCGGCCCATCGGGCCGAAGGTGCCACGTTGACGAGCGGACCTCGCGCCGACGCTACGAATTCCGGGCGAAACGGCCGTAACCGTGCGAAGTACAACTGGCACGACCCATGCTGCAGCGTACCTCTCGGATGCTTCGCTCTTCTTTCGTTTCGGCGCGTGCTCGCGCGTCCGTCGTGTCGCTGTTCGTTGCGCTCGCGGCTCTCTTCGTCGCGCTGCCGGCGGCGGCCGTGCCCACGCTCACGCTCTCAACCGGCGGCACGAATCCCTCGCGCAGCGGCGTCACGCGCGATCAAGCGCACCGGCCGAACGCGATCAGCTACCAGGACTGCATCGACAACATCACGATGACGTTCACCCTGATCGCCGCGCCGGGGACGTTCGTGACGGGCAGCGACACCGTGCAAGTCTGGGCGGGCGTCGGCGACTGCACACAAACGACGAATCGCGCGGCGATGTCGCTCGGCACGTGCCAGCCCGTGAGCGACACGGTAGGAGTCGGCGCGGCCTTCTCTGTGTCCGTCACGGCGCGCGACCTCGTCTACGCGTCGCTCGGCAAGCAGTCGCCCGGGAACGGCGGCCTCGTCACGCCCCTCACGCACCAGACGGACCCCTCCATCTGCTCGCAGCGAACGGATCCCGCGGGCGCGCCGATGAACGTTGCGTTCCTCGATTTCGCTGCCGGCGCCATGGGCAACGACGCAGCAGGCTCCGTCGTCTACACGGCCGCGATGGGCTCCAACCTCGACATCACGGTCGACACCGTTGGCCCACCGCTCCCGACGGGCCCCTCGATCTCCATCGGCTCCGAGCTCTTGAAGCTCTCGTGGACGCCCGTCGACAACGCGACCGACACGTTCGGGTTCACCGTCTTCTGCGATCCGGCGCCCGGAAAAGATCCGGCGGTTGCGCCGGGCCTCCCCGACGGAGCCGCCGTGGCGACGTGCGATGCGTCGGCGACAACGACCGATTCGGCCGTGCCCACGGACTCGGCGACGACGGTCGACGCGGTCGCGTCCGACGCCGCCGACTCGGCGGTGACCCCGACGGACTCGGGCTCGGGGTGCTCGACCAGCGGCGACGGCGGCGGCGGTTGCTATAGCGCGGTCATCAAGCAGGGCATCAACGGGACGCTGATCGATCGATACTACGTCTGTGCGTCGATCGCCGACAAGACGTCGACGCAGGCGACGATCACCGGCCTCACGAACGACAAGCAGTACACGTTCGGCGTCGCCGCGTCGGACCTCGTCGGAAATGTCGGTCCGGTTCTCGTGTTCGATTGCGCGACGCCGCAGGCGATTGACGATTTCTGGAACAGGTACAAAAACGCGGGCGGCGGCGCCGGCGGAACCTTTTGCGCTCTTGAGGCCGTGGGGCTTCCGGTAACGACGTCGATGATGGGGCTCGCGTGCGTGGTCGTTGCGCTGGCGCTCGTGCGGCGGAGGCGTCGATGACACGAAGGAAGATCGTCGCGGGCGCGGCGGCAGCCTTCGTGCTGCTCGGCCTCGCGAGCGAAGCGCGCGCGCAAGATCGCTCCGGCGCGCTCGAGTCGCGGCACCGCAAGTTCGAGTCGCCGCAGAACTTCGCGTTCGAGCTCCGCTTCTCGCCCTACCGCCCCGATGTCGACGGCGATCCGGCGCTCCGCGGAAACAGGCCGTACCGCGACATCTTCGGCTCGATGCCGCGCCTGATGATCTCCGCTGAGCTCGACTGGCAGGCCGTCCGCATTCCGCACTTCGGAACGATCGGCCCCGGCATCAGCGTCGGTTACACATCGATGGCCGCGCTCGCGCCGTTGGTGAAGAAGGCTCCCGACGGATCGACGCTCTCCGGCGAGAACACCGATCTCGACATCTTTCCGTTTTATCTCGTGGCCGTCGCGCGCGCCGACGTCGTCTCGCGCGAGCTCAACATCCCTCTCGTCCCTTACGCAAAGGCCGGCCTCGGCTACGCGCTCTGGCGCGCGTACAACGACGGCGGCACGTCGAACTCCCACGGCCTCAACGGAAAAGGGCACACGTACGGAACACAGGTCGCCTTCGGCGTTGCCCTCCAGCTCAACGTCTTCGATTCGTACTCCGCACGCAATTTCGACAACACGATGGGCGTGAACAACACTTACCTCTTCTGGGAGTACTACTCCGCCGATCTCACGAGCTTCGGCAGCACGACGGCCCTACGCGTCGGCAACACGTCGTGGGCCGCCGGTCTCGCGTTCGAGTTCTGATTCTCGATCCGAAAGCGCGCGCGAACGTCAGTTGCACTTGTCGGTGAAGCACGCGGTGGCTTCGTCGAGACAGTTCGCCTGCGCGCACGTGGAGCACGTCGTGCTCGCGCGGTCGGCGCACTCGGTCGCGCATTTCGACTTCGTGCAATTCTGTAGTGCGATGAGCAGACCGGTCGCTTCCGGGCACGATCCGACGAAGCATTTTTGATTGCACGGATCGATGTCGGCCTGTGCTGTGCCAATCACGAGCGGCGGGCACGTCTTGAGGCACGACAGGAGCGACGAGCAGCTGTTCGTGCCGGTGCCAAAGGTGTCGTGCGTCGTGAGGCACATGTCCTCGGGCGTGCCGAGCGCGGGGTAATAGAGCCCCGTGAACATGCACATCTCGTTGTCCTCCGCGCTCTGGCCTTGGAAGTATTCTTTCGTGCCGGCGGTGTTGTCGTAGCCACAGCCGAAGCGAATGTGCGATCCCGCGGCGATCTTCATCGGTGCCGGAAGGGCGGGCGGGCTGTCCCAATTGTTCGACGTGTAGAACGGCGTGGTCGCCTGCGCCCCGGTGCCCGGATCGACGTACGCGGCGTAGTCGTTGCCGCGCTTGTGGTAGTGCGACGTCGCCGTGAGCAGCGTGATGTCGTTGCGGATGCCGCATCGCATCGACGCGCGCGCCTTCGTCGCCATCGGGACGTAGATGAACGGATCGTAGAAGAAGAGGACGCCCGCGTGCTGCGTGATGCCGGTACCGTCCGACAGCGTGAGCGTCACGTCCGCGCGCGCGTCGAGCTCGGCGCTACCCGAGTTGAGGTAGTGCGTCTGCATCATGAAGACGGAGCTCGCGTCGAGCTGCAAGCCAACGCCGTCGGGATACGTGAACTGGGCAGTCGGCACTTGCGCGCCGTACACGACGCCGCGGACGTGGCTCATGTACCCGCCCGTGGCGGCCTCGTAGCAATCGCCCGGCTTGTCCATGCCCGCGGGGATCGACGTCAGGTCGGTGCGGAAGAGAAGCATGTGATGGCTCCCCGGCGTGTAGACGTGCTTCGACGCGACGATGAACGCGAGCGCAGCGGGACCCGTGACGTACATGCACTGGTGCGTCTCGCTCGACGCGGGCACCTTCGACTGCATCGTGAACGTGATCGTCGACTGGCCAGACGGGAGCGCGGCGTCGTCCGCTCCGCCGTCGGCCTGCGTCGCCGCGGGAGTCGAAGACGAAGACGAGCATCCCGCGGTTACCGCGAGCGAGGTGACGACGGCGGCGCAGAAAACGGGGACGCGGATCATGCTTTTTTTCTCCTGGGGGGCGGCGGCGAAGTCGGTGTGCGCTTCGTCTGAAAGCTGGTGAGCACCTGCGTGACGATGTCGAGATAGAACCTCGCCGCGTCTTCCCCCGAGACGAGGCGGCGTGTGAGCTCGCGAAGAAAGAGCGCGCGCGCGGCCGGCGGGCCGAATGTCTCGTGATGCGCGCGCGGATGCTCTTCGAGGAGGCGGAACCACCAGCTCGTCTCGAAGACGTAGATGCGGTTTTTCCCTGCTTCGGCGATCGCCATCCAGAATCGCTTCTCGAACGCGAGGAGCGCGGACTCGGTCGCTCCCGCCTCGAGGTACGCGTCCGCGATCGATGCGATCTCTTGGCGCTCGGCCGGCGTGGCGCTCTGCGAGGCGAGCTGAAGGAGCACGAACCCCTGAAGGAGCTGGCGCTCGTTGATGTCGCGCACGTCGCGCCTCGTGTGAGGCCCGAGGCGGAAGAAGAGCTCGATGACGCGGATGTCGCGCGCGTCTTTCGGCGCGAGGACCACCGTCGCGCCGCCTTGCTTCACGCGCACGAGCCCCGTCTCGGCGAGGCGGTGCACCGCCTGGCGTGCGATGACGCGCGAGACTCCGAAGCGCTCGCCGAGGACGCGCTCCGGTGGAAGGACGTCGCCCGTCGCGATCTCCCCACGCAGGATGGCCGACGCGAGCTGGTCGAAGATCTCGTCCGCGGCGTGGGCCCTGCGCACTTCGCGGAACGGGGTGGCGGCGGTGGTCACGTGACTAGGTTACTTGGTAACCAAGTTACGTCAAGGCCCGCGCTGACGCTTTGTCGCGCTCCGATGCACCCGCACCCCGCGCGCTGACGAGTTGGCGCGAACGCGCGCGTGCTCTCGCATGCGAAGCGCGAAACGCCGCGCGATTCTCATCGGCACGCCGCTCGCAGTCGCGAGAGTCATGAATGTCGTCTCGCGCTGGCTCCGTCGTCGCTTCGGGCTCGTGCTCCTCGCGCTCACCGCCGTCGCCGCGCTGCTCGACGCGCGCGGGCTCGCAGCGCTCGTCGGCGCACGCCTCGCCGACGGCGTCGACGTGACGCGCGCGCCACCGCTCGCTCCGTTGTCGGTCGCGTCGAGCGATCACGCGACGAGCGCCGACGCCCTCGTGCGAAACAACCCGTTCGACTCGACCACGTCGCTCGGCGAAGACCCCGCGACCGTCGTCGCCGATCGCGAGCCGCCGTCATGCGAAGGCTACCGCCCGCACATCATCGTCGCGTCCGACGATCCCGATTGGTCGTTCGCGTCGCTCATCGCGCCCGGCTCGCCGAAGTCGCTCCTTCGCCGTCGCGGCGGAAGCGTCGGCGACCGCGAGGTCGCGCACGTCGGCGTCGATCGCGTGTGGCTACGGAGCCAAACAGGCGCGCTCTGCCAAGCGATGCTCTGGCGTCCGCCGTCGCCTCCGCCGTCAACGTCGGCATCGATCGAAGTGACGCCGCCCGTCCGCAAAGACCCGAACGCAAAGCCGCTCGATCCCGCGATCGCGAAGGGCATCGTCAAGATCGGCCCGCGCGACTACCGCGTCGATCGCGGCACCGTCGATCTCATCGTCGAGCAGTACGCGGAGCTCATGAAAGGCACGATGGTCACGCCCGACAAAGAGAACGGCCGCGTCGTCGGCGTCCGGCTCTTCGGCATTCGCCCCGAGTCGGTGCTCGGCGTCCTCGGGCTCGAGAACGGCGATCGCTTGATGACGATCAACGGCTACGACCTCACCGATCCGTCCGCCGCCGTCCAAGCGATGGCGTACCTGCGAAGCGCGCCGCGGATCGACGTCGTCATTCAACGCGGCGGAAAGCCGACGTCGATCCTCTACGACGTGCGCTAGATCCTTCGCCGCGCGCGGCTCAGGATGATCGCAGGCTTTGGCCTGCGATCAATTGCAAGGATCCGTGCCGGTCGGGAACACGCCGCGGTACGTGTCGAGCGTCTGCACGCACAAGTGCGCGCCGGTCGAGTACGTCCCCAGCCCCGTGTCCGCCGTGTCGCCGCCCGACACGCCGACGAGCGTCCCCGCCGGATAGATCTGCCCGACGTTGGTCACGTATTGATGCTGCGGCCTCAGGTGCAAGAAGCGAAACTGCTTCCCCGTCACCATGTCCGTGAACTCCGGCATGTACCCCCAGCCGTAGACACCCGTCTTCGTCAGCTTCGAGTCGTGGCGAAGCTGCACGTTCGACGACGAGCGCACCGCCAGATCGGTGTCCCACCAGCCGTAGCTCATGTAAGGCCCGTACGTCAGCGGCGTGTTCCACCACTGCTCCATCGAGCACGCGACGATGCCGAGGCAGTAGTCGGGCACGCCGGGCGGGCTGGCGTTGCAACCCTTGCCGCACACCGTCGCGGTCTTCGGCGCGCCGCCGGTCGCATCGCACTTGTAGAGTACATTCGTTCCGCCGCGGATCCCGTCGAAGCCGCAGTACGTGCCGACCGCCGGGCAGTCGAGCGTGCGCGCCGAGTCCCACGCCGCGGTTGGGTTGAGCGGGACGATGTCGCGGACGGTGTCGGCTTCTTTGTAGTCGACGAGATCGGCGAGCGAGACACCGGAAGGCTTGCCGACGGGTTGGACGATCCCCCATCGACCGATCGCCCACGCGCCGTCTTTGACGACGTGGAGCTTGGTCCAGACATCGTATTTGTCCCAGTAGGGGACCGCGCCGAGATCGGGCGCGGCGCCGAGCTTGTGCACGCCGCCGTAGCTGTCGAGCACCCACGCTCCGTCGGGGACGCCGCGCGCGTCGAGGTGCACGTCGAGGCCGCGACCGATGTCGAAGGTCCACGTCGGCGCACCGGTGAGCGCGGGCGCGCTGCCGAACGGGATCACCTTTCCTTGCGCGTCGAGCAGGTAGCCGCTCTTCCGATCGCTGAGCACGACGAGCGCGCGCGCCCAGTCCATCCCGGCGGAGTACTTCGGGCTCGCGATCTTCGGCGCGCCGCCGAACTCGTGAATCGCGCCGTAGCCGTCGAGCACCCAGCCGCCGGAGCCGTCGGACAAGACGACGAGCGCGCGCGCGATGTCTTGCATCGGCCAGCTCGGCGCGTTCGTCGTATCGATCTTCGCCCCGCCGAACGGGTGAAGGCCGCCGTGCGAATCGAGGAGCACGCCGCCCGATTGCGGTGGCCCGAGCGGACGCAGACCACCCTCCGCGTGGCCGCCGTCGTTCGTCGTTCCCGTGGGTGCGGGCGGCGCGGTGCTCGACGTGTCGGTCGGCGCGGGCGCGGGATCGCCTGACGAAGCATCCGCAGAGCATCCAGCGACGACCACACCTGCGGCCGCGAAGGCGAGGAGCACGAGGTTTCGGAGAGCCATCGCACGCCCCATCGCAAGAATGCGTCCACGCGAGCACGTCGCCCCAAACGCGCGAAACTACGGGCCCTGCGTCGTGGTTCGAACCCGATCCATACGCGAGCACGCGCGACGCATTCGCGTGTCATCGCGAGTCATTGGGAGAGGTTGAACAGGAAGATCAGAAGATCAGAAGCTTCGGAAAAAACAATCCGGGCCTTCTGATCTTCCTGCAAAAGAAATCTCAAAGGTGCGCGCCGAGGCGATGCTTCATCACGCGAACGGCCTCGGCGCTCTCGTCGATGAGCACGAACGCGCGTCCGTTTCGCGCCGCCGCGTCGCCCGTCGTCCCGCTCCCCGCGAAGAAATCGAGCACGACGTCCCCCTTCGCCGAGTGCACCTTCACGAGCCGCTCGAGAACGCCGAGCGGCTTCTGCGTCGGGTACCCCGTCTTCTCGCGCCCGTTCGTCGGAACGATCGTGTGCCACCAAACGTCCGTCGGCGTCTTCCCGCGCGCGGCTTTCTCTTTCGTCACGAGACCGGGCGCCATGTACGGGATGCGATCCATCGCGTCGAAGTCGAAGACGTACGCTTCGGGATCGAGCGCGTACCAGAGGATCGTGTCGTGCTTTTTCGGCCAGCGGTTCTTCGAGCGCGCGCCGTAGTCGTACGCCCAGATGATCTCGTTCATGAAGCGGTCGCGACCGATCAAGCGATCCAGCGCGACTTTGACGTAGTGGACCTCGTTGCCGTCGAGGTGAACGAAGAGCGACGCGTCCGGCGTGAGGCAGCGGAGCGATGCTTCGATCCGCGGGATCAAGAAGGCTTCGTAGTCGGTGAACGCGTCCGCGTACGTCCCGCTCGCGATCCGCTCGACGGCGTAGCGACGTCCGCCGAAGCCCCCGCGATCGCCCGGACCGTCGGTCCGCGTGGCGCGCATGCGATCGCGCTTCTGCGTCTTGCCGGTGTTGAACGGCGGATCGATGTACGCGAGGCGCGCGAACCGCTCGGGGAGCGTCGGCAGGACGTCGAGGTTGTCGCCGAGGAGGATGCGGTTCACGTCGTGCGCGGCGAAGGTAGCCGAGTAAAGTGGAGCGGGCCATGGCGACGCGCGAGACGATCGAGATCGAGCCGCTCGATGCAGCGGACTCCCTGGCGCTCATCGACGCGCTCAACCACGACATCTCCGCGCGCTACCCCGACCCCCAAGACAATTTCTTCGAGCTCGATCCGGACGAAGTGCGTGCGGACGCCGGCGCGTTCGTCGTCGCGCGGATCGACGGCGCGCCGGTCGGGTGCGGCGCGGTGCGGCGTCTCGACGACACGACGGCGGAGGTGAAGCGGATGTACGTCGCGCCGAGCGCGCGCGGACGCGGACTCTCGAAGCGGATCCTCGCGTCGCTCGAGGCGCAGGCGCGGCGGCTCGGCATCACGCGCCTCGTGCTCGAGACAGGCGAGCTGCAACACGAGGCGGTCGCGCTGTACGAGCGCGCCGGATTCCGCCGGATTCCGCGGTTCGGCCCGTACGTCGACGCGCCGCTGAGCGTCTGTTTCGAGAAGCTCCTCGCGTGATATCGTGGGCTCCATGATGACCCTCCCGAAGCAGTCGTTCCTCGCGCTCGCGGCCATCGGTTGGGCCGACGGATCGCTCCAGCAGGTCGAGGCGACCGGGCTCGTTCGCGCGGCGAAGGAGTGCGGCGTCGTGGGCGCCGACCTGACCGAGATCGAGCGCGCGGCAAAGACGAAGACGTCGCTCGACACGTTGCAGCTCGGAGGGATGAGCGCGTGGGAGCAAGTGCTCACGTACTCGCTCGCGTCGTGGTTCGCGTCGCTCGACGGCATCGCATCGACCGACGAGCGCGACGTGCTCGCGAAGCTCGGCGAAGCGCTCGGTCTCGACAAGGCGCTTCGTGTGCGCGCAGCGGCGGCGGCCAACGACATCGCGTGCCTGCCCGAGGGCGGCCGGCCCGAGCGCTTCGACTTCGTGAAGCTCGCGGCCCGCCTCAAAGAGAAATTGCCGCAGATCGCCTGACGTTTTCGTGCGAAAGGCGCGGTGTCACACGATTTTCACCCTCCGCGCGACGCGTCGGGGGCCTCTGCGGCATCGGTAGGGCATGCGCTACCTGGTGGTGATCCTCGGCCTCGTGCTCGTCGTGGGCGGTCTGGTCGGGGTGAAATACAAGCAAATCTCCACACTCATCGGCTTCGGCAAGCAGATGGAGAAGTCCGGACCGCCGCCCGAGACGGTGTCGACGGCTCTGTCGCGCGAAGACAAATGGGAAGGGACCCTCTCGGCCGTCGGGAGCATCACCGCGGTGAAGGGCGTCACGATCAGCAACGACGCGCCGGGCGTGGTGTCGGGCATTCGGTTCGAATCGGGCGCGGTCGTCAAGCAGGGGCAAGTCCTCGTCGAGCTCGACAGCCGCGTCGAGCGCGCGCAGCTCGCGTCGGCAGTGGCGCGCAAGGAGCTCGCGGGAATCAACGCCGGTCGCTCGCGTGCCCTCGTCGCGTCGAGCGCGATCCCGAAGTCGCAGCTCGACACCGACGAGTCGCTCCTCAAGTCGTCCAACGCGGATCTCGGCGCGCTGCAGGCGCAGATCGATCGCAAGACCGTGCGCGCGCCGTTTGCAGGACGCCTCGGCATCCGAACCGTCAACCTCGGCCAGTACTTGAACCCGGGAACGCCGCTCACCGTGCTCGAAGCGATCGACGCGGTCTACGTCGACTTCTCGCTTCCGCAGCAGCGACTCGCGGACATCACCGTCGGGATGCACGTCCACATCGTGATCGAAGGCTCGGGCGGCCTCGCCCTCGACGGTGCGATCGCGGCGATCGATCCGTCGGTCGACTCGACGACGCGCACGATCAAGCTTCGCGCGTCCATCCCCAACAAAGACGAGAAGCTTCGCCCGGGGATGTTCGCCACCGTGTCGGTCGTGCTCCCGGATCGCGGCAGCCTCGTCTCGATACCGGCGACGGCGCTCGTTCACGCATCGTTCGGCGACTCGGTCTTCGTGATCGAGGACAAGAAAGACGACAAGGGCGCGCCCGTGCTCGGTGCGAACGGGGCGCCGGCGAAGATGGCGCGGCAACAGTTCGTTCGCGTCGGCGAGGCGCGCGGAGACTTCGTCGCGATCGTCGATGGCGTGTCCGCGGGGCAAGAGATCGTGACGGCAGGCGCGTTCAAGCTTCGCAATGGCGCGAGCGTCGTCGTGAACAACGACGTCAAGCTGACGCCCGAGCTCGCCCCCCACCCCTCGAACCGCTGAGCG
>JAYVXB010000345.1:0-17169 GCA_043785585.1 Deltaproteobacteria bacterium
AGAACGAGCAGCGCGATCGACGCGCCGCCCGACGCTCCGCCGCCACCACCCATGCCGGGGCATCCACCGGAGCCGCCAGCGCCACCGATGTACCATTGCTGCTGATCCGATGAGCCGCCGCCGCCTCCCGGACCGCCGTAGCCCGGTCGACCGTTCGACGCGCCGGCCGTACCCAGACCCGTGGCGATCGATCCGTTAATCAACTTGGGAGCGCCGTCCGCGTCGGCACCGTCGGTTCCGGGCGATCCATCGCTACCTGATTCGGACGGCGTGGATGTCGACAGGTTGCCGGGGTGCTTCCCCTCCGCGTTCGCCAAGTACTTGGTCGCGCCGAATGAGAACGGAGGTTGAAGCACTCCTCCACAGACGAGCTGGGTCGCCGTGTCCGCGTTGCCTCCCGTGGCACCCGGCGTTCCGCTCGTGCCGGTCGCGCCGCGCGCGCCGTCTCGCCCGTCGCCCGCTTCGAGCGCGACGTCGTCGAGCGTGAGGCTGTCGACGTTCGAGACGAGAGCGAGCGCGTGGGGGTGCTTGTCATCCGTCGCGGACGCGCCGCGCACGGTCACGTGTGCAAGACGAGCCGACTGGGCGCCGTCGATGAGGACGCCACCGACACCGCCGACGAGGGTCGTCGAGGCGCGCTTCGGTGCGCCGAGAAACGTCGCGCTGTATCCGCCGAAGACACTCCAGCTCCCGGTCACCTTGAGCGCGTCGAGCGTGTGCGAGCCGCTCGAGACAAGCACCTTGCCGGCGCGACCTGTCGCAAGCTTCAGCGCGGCAACGATCGTCCGCAACGGTTGGCTAGGCGTACCTGCGTTCGTATCGGCGCCAGACGTACTCACGTAGACGTCGACTCCCACGACTCCGTCGGCGCCGTCGCAGTTGTCGTCGAGCCCCTTGTCGTCCGGCTCGTCGGCACCGCCGTGCTTGATGCACGTCCCGCCTCCGCTTTCAGCGCCGGCGTCGCTGCCGTTGTCGTCCGGGGCGGCGTGCGCAGGCGCGGGATCGTTGCCGGCCGGACCGCACGCGCAGAGAGAGATTAGACCGATGATGCTGAGCGTCTTCGAGCTGCGCATGACTCAATTTCCTCCCACGTTGCCGAGGCACGAGAAGTCGACCGAGAGCGGGGAATTCCGCCGTGGAAGCGCCTTGTGCGTGAACTTCAAAACGATGTCGTCCAGGTGTGTGATGTCGACGTCGGCGTTGGACGGAGCGTCCGCGCGACCGGGGATGACGACGGACCATGACGCGCGCGCGACGGACTGACCGAAGAGCGAGGTGTTGGGCGGCGCGTCTCCGAAGGTGTTCACGCCCGCCTGCACGACGGCGATCGTGCTCGGTGTCGAGGAGCCTCCGCTCCCGAGTGACCAAGTGCGGAGCACCTCGGCATCGCACCCGCGCATGACGCTGCCCCCGGCGAGCACGATGTTCACTTGCGCCTGGTTGTCGCCGAGGAAGTCTCCGACAAGCTGCGCTTGTACCGACGCAACGCGGTCGTTGCACACGGACGACGACCAGAGCTGGTTGCCAGACTGGAGGTCGGTCGCGAAGACGATGCCGACGCCGCCGTTGCCGTCGATGTTCTCGTTGCGTAGGACCATCTGCCGAAACTGCTCTCCCTCGGAGAGCTGTTGACCCGTCACGGTGTCCGTTCGCGGCCCGAGGATGCCGAGCATCTTCCGAACCGAAACGGTGGTGACGTAGTCCTGCGGCGTGCCGTTCGCGACGCGCGAGTTGTTGTAGGCGCTGAGCAGGCACGACTGAAGTTGATCGAGGCTCGTCGCGTTCACTGCGTTCATGACGGCGCCGTCGATCCCCGGAATCGACATGTTGAGCTCGTACTGCAAGGCGCTCGCAGCCAGGTCCAGCGACCGCTGCGCGTCCGCGCGCAACGACAGGATCGCCACCGCGTCCTTGTCGCGGAGCAGCCGGTAGCTTGGATCGTTCGACGGATCCATTTCCGCGATCTGGAGCGCGTGCTTTCGCTCGACCCATATGCGCTTCGCCGCGGCGACAGTGTTCGCAATCTTAAGCACCGAGCCCCACCAGCTGATCATGTCTTGGTGGATGTCGACGTTCAGTTGTTGCTCGTCGATCATTTCCTTCTGGATGTTCGCCATCCCGTTGAGCCACTCGATCTTCTTGTTGGACGCCTCGGCGTGCATCTTCTGCACGGTCTGGAGGTGGACCTTTTCGACCTCGATGCCCGTCTTCATCAGCTCGAGACCGGCCAGCGCCGCTCCTACGGCGCCAGACCCGATGAGGCCCCAGGGCGTGTCGAACTTCAGGTTGGTCGCAGCCTTTTCGGCAGCGTTGAGCGCACCCTCCGTCCAGGTGAGCGCGACCATCTCGTCGCCCTGGTCGCTCGTGAACTTGATGTCGTCGTCGTGCACGGCCTGGGTCGACGCGAGCGTGCTGATGTCGATCTGGATCTTCGCTTGCTGTCCCGCGAGTCGGCTTCGAGCGGAATTGATTCGCGCGTTCCCGAAGTCGATCTCCGATTGGATGATGCCGACTTCACCCGACTGGCCTGCGCCGCAACGCTCCCAGTCGGCTTCGATCTGCACGGCATCCGGGTTGAAGCCCGAACCACAGATGTCCTTCAAGCGATCCGTGTAGTCCTTCGAGATGTTGTGGAGCGCTTGGCGGAGATTGGCTTGATTGGCCTCGTACGTCCGTTTGTTCGAGATGAATTGCACTTCGAGCGCCTTCTCGGCGTCGACCGCTACCTTCGCGATGGCGAGCATCTGTTCGAAGTTCGTCGGTCCCTTCCCGACATCCTCCGGCCGGTACACGAACGGGACGAAGCCCGTCGGCACGCCGAAGGCGTTTGCGCCCTGCAGGAGTGCTTCGAAGCCGTTGCTCAACGGAGAAAGGACGCCGAGGAACTGCGAGCCTACGGCTGGCGACACCGACCCCCACGATCGGAGAAGCTCGCTCACCGTGATCGCTTCGAGGTAGCCCATCACCGCGCGCGTCTGAACTTCGAGCCGTTGATCGTCTGGCGTCTGCCCGGAGCCGACTGCCACGAGGCGCGCGTGCTCGCCGTCGATCGTCGCGATCGTCGCGAAGAGATCCGTGAGCGCTCGCCCCGCCGGATAGGTGTCGGTGACCGTGTGCGTGTCGCCGATCGCCGGTGCGTCACCCTTCGCGACGTCGGGGTCGAGGCTCCGGAGATATTCGAGAATCTTCGGTTGCGCCATCCATGCTGCGATGGGCGATAGCGCTTTCGCCGCGTTCTCGTAGCGCTCCTTTTCCTTTGCCGCACCACTTGAGAACGAGTCGCTCAACCCAAGGACCATGTGGTCCTTCGCGACCAAGAGAGCGGGTGCAATGGCGTGCGAAACGAGCTTGCCAACGAGTCTCCCGTTGGCCTTGTCCGCGACCGGGAGCGACGCGCCAATCTGAACGCCGCAGGCGAGCGGGACGATCAGTCCACACGCCGATGCGGGAGCGCGATTGAAGTCGGCCAAAGACTTCGCGCTCAGACCGGCTTCGCATGCGGCGGGGAGCGCCAGGAACGGATTGACCGTCGCGGAGTTCGTCGGCGTGAACGCGTTCAGGATCTTTTCCGTGTGCTTCAGGTCGTTTGCGCTCAGCGCGGTGGCGTTGCAGCTGCTCGTGCATCCTTGGCAAATCGAGTCGCTGCAGCCCACAGCGACTGCACACGATCCGTCGGTCCATCCAAACACCTTGGCGGGACTCCAGGAGACCGTCTTCGCCGGCGAGTCGGGCATCTGCGCGTCGGCCGTCACCGAGAACATCGGGTCGGCGCCGCGGGGCTGGTACGAGAGCGACACCACGCCGGTCGTCTTGATCGGTTCGCTGAAGATCCCGTACAGGATCTCTTCGAACGTGCCCGTGAGGACTCCCGGCGACACGACCTTCACTTGCAGACGCACCTTGCGGCCGACGTCGCGCCGGAACGGATTACGATCGCCGCCGAAGCTCGAATCGAAGCGTTGCGCGAGCGTGAGATCGAGCCCCTCAGAGGTCGAGTACGTTCCGTGCCCCGTCGATTCGCCCGCGGCGCTCGCCGGAAAGAGCATCGATTTCTTCGAGTCGACGCGCGCGGTGACGTCTCCGTTCGCTTCGATGAGGTCGACCGCGAAGCGCGTGTCGCCGAGCGCGATCGGGCCACCATTGTATTGAAACGTGCCTTGGTAGCTTCCCGTGAGCCCGACGTGAATCGGCGCGTCGATCATGACGTCGCCGAGCGAGGTGAAGATTTTGACGCTGCCCGCGACGTCGCGTCCCGCAAGCTTCGTCACGTCGACTTTGAAGACGAGTGTGGTCGAACCCGTGAACTCGCCACGCACCGCGTCGATCGAGAGGTGCGGCCCGCGAACTTGGACGCGGTAGCGCACCGACGACGTCGAGCTCGCCGTGAGCTTTACCGAGAACGACTTGTCGCTCCCCGTGAGCGCGAAGCGCGTCGGCGTCGCTTGCACGTCACCGACGTGCTGCGCGGGTGGCTTCGGATCGGCATCCGGCGCCCCGCTCGGCGCGCAGCGTCCGCGCGGCGAGCACGAGAGCTCGCCCGTGCACGGATCGACCGTGCTGCACGACTGGATGCACTCTGCGAGATCGCAGTGCGTTCCCGTCGGGCAATCCGCGCTGATGACGCACGCAGGATGCGCGTCGCTCGGACCTGGCGGAGGCGGGTTTGCGTTCGGAGTCGAGCTGCAGCCGGCGAGGCCGAGTGCGGCGAGGACGGCGTAGGGGGTGAATCGATGGAGTCGCATGGGAAAACCTCGAGAGTCTCGTTGTGAAAAAGTCGGGTCAGTCGCTCGAGCCGCTGTCGCGCGGGCCCGCGTCAGATTCGTTGAGAACGAACACGTCGCGCGCGACGCCGTCGGCGCCGTCGGTGTGCGCGACGCCGCTACCGCCTTTGCCGCCGGAGTCCGTGACGAACGTCACGGCGGTAAGCGCCGGCGCGCGATCGTTGCTGAGGATTCCGACCGAAGGCCCGCCTGCTCCTGCGCCGCCCGTGCCGCCGTTGCCGCCGTTGCCGCCATTGCCGCCCTTCTCGGCGTCGCCGTCGTTGCCCCACCTGCCACCGTGCGTGCCGTTGCCGCCGTTGCCGCCGTATCCGCCGAATTGTCCGCGCGCACCGGCGACCGAGCGCCCCCCTTTGCCTCCGGCGCTCGTATGGATGCTCGAGTTGCGCAGCTTCACGTCGCTACTGAAGAGGAGGACACCGACCGACGCGCCGCCCGCGCCCGCGCCCTTCGCCGCGACGCCGCCACAGCCGCCGTTTCCGCCTTGGCCACCACCGCCCCCCGCGTTGAAGGAGGTCGACGTGCTGTCGAGGTATTGCGACAGACCGCCGATGCCGCCAGCACCCCCGCCACCGGACGCGCCGTCCGAACCGTCCGCGCCCTTGTTCGACGCGACGTAGCCCGCAGCGGTGATCGTGCCGACGCCGATCGACCCGGCGACGCCGATCGACCCGGGCAGTCCGTCACCTCCGTTCGCTCCGTGGTTCACTCCTCCGACGCCGAGAGGCGCGCCGGGAACGCCGACGGCGTTCGGGATCCCGAGGAGCACGTTGCCGCCGTCGCCGCCGGCTCCTCCCGCGCCCTCGCATGCAGGCGGAGGGGCGATGGCGAAGCCGCCCGCGCCATGCGCGCTGCAGGCCGAGGGAAGATTCGGATCGTTGCGCGTGCACGTCGCCGCCGCGAGCGAGCGCCCGGGTGATCCCGACGATGCGGTCTGGGCGAGGCTCGCCGGCGTTGCAGGCGTCTCGCCGTCGGCGCCGCGGCCCGCGGTAGCGGTGACGTGTGCGAGCTGGACATCGTGCGCGTTGCTGACGAACGCGCCGATCGAGCTCGCGCTCGGATCGACGGCGTCCGCGGCGTGCAGCGCGATCCGATCGACGGTCATCGTCGTGACGTCGCGAATCGTCAGCGGGATGCCGCTCGTCGGCGCGATCGTCGCGCGATCGTTCCCACGCGCCCAACCGTTCGCGCAGTCGTAGCCGCCGTAGATGCCGACAGCCACGTTCGCGACGACGACGGACTCCGCGTACGAACCGTTGCAGACGTAGACGTCCTTCTTCGCCGCGCTCGCGAGAGTCACCGCCTTCACGAGCGTTCGCACGGGGGATTCGACCGAGCCCGAGGCGGTGTCCGATCCGGTCGGCGCGACGAAGATCGCGTGGCTCTTGTCGCCGTCGACGCCGTCGCAGTTCGCGTCCTCGAAATTGTCGTCGGGGAGATCTGCTCCCGCTTTCGGCGTGCACGAGGGATCCACGGTCGGCGGGTGCGTTCCGGCGTCGCCGTCGGGACCGGCGCTCGACGCCGGCGCGAGATCGTTCGACGAACCACCTCCCGCGCAGCCGAGGCCGAGCAGGAGCCCCATGAGGACGGCGGCGCCGAGTGCCTGAGTTCTTCGCGTGATGTTCGGGTACATGGTCGTTTCCTTCTCGTGCGATACAGGTTCGGAGGACACTCTCAGCAGGCGACGCGCCACTGGCGCGCGCTCGACTCACCATCCGCGCGGGCGAGCTCGCGCCGCAGACGCTGAAGCACCTGCGCGTGCAGCCGGCTACCCCGCGATCTCGACTTGCCCGACGCATCGGCGAGCGTCTCGCCCAAGAAGTAGTGCTTCTCGATGATCGAGCGCTCGACCGGTGCGAGGCGCGCGACCGCGCGGCGGAGCGTGAGCTGCTCCTCGGCGTCGAGGAGAGCTTGTTCGGGCGACGGCATGCGCGCATCGCCCGCGTCGTGGCCCGTCGAAACGATGCCGCTCTCGCTCGCCGTCACCATGCCGGCGAGGTGACGCGACAGGCGCCCGGCCTTCGCCTTCGCACCGCCGCGACCGCTGTACAGAGCGGCCGGGAGATCGCTGGTGCGCCGAACGCCATCGAGGATCGCGCCGCGGATGCGGATCGCTGCCCACGCTCGGAACGGGACGCCGCCCCGCGCACGGAAACTGCGCGCGGCGTCGAGAAGCCCGACGTTGCCGAAAGCGGCAGCCTCGCGCGTATCGATTGGGTGGAGCAGCGCCACCTTCGTGGCGATCGATTGGACGAGCGAGAGACCGTCGCGTACGCGGTGGGCGATCACTTGTTCTCTTCGCGTGGTGTTCGAGTGCATGGCGAGCACTTCAGCAAGCGTCGGGCCACGGCTTCGTCGCGCACAAACACGCTGAAAACGTGGTGCCGGGAGACCGGCGCACCGCGCACATGGAAAGAAATCCTCCATAGGCCCGGAGGATCCCTTTCCAGAAAGCCTCAGCGCTCCCTCGTTTCGTCGCTTCTTTCCTCGAGCGCGGCGCCGGCACGTCCATTGCTGAAGGGACTCTCCATGAACCCGATCCTCCATCTCGATGTCACGGCGGACGGCAGGACGCGCACGTTCACGTTCGACACGTTCCCCGTACGCATCGGCCGCGACGAGTCGAGCGACTGCGAGCTCGCGTTCTCGTTCGTCTCACGCCTCCACGCGACGATTCACCTGCGCGATGGCGCCCTCGTCCTTCGTGACGAAGGGAGCCGCAACGGTGTCTACGTCGGCGGCGTGAAGCTCGAGCCTCGCGAGTGCGTCGATCTCCGAGTCGTCGGCAACGAGTTCGAGATCATGACCGTACGGCTCAAAGCGACGTTGCGCGACGAGGTAGGGACTGCGACCGTCATCGACGCCGAGCCCGCCGCGGCGAACGCCACGCGTCACTACGCGGACGCCAGCATCAACCCGATGACCGTCGATGCGCACGGCGTGGTGCTGCAAGTGCGTACGGCGTACGAGCGGTATCGCGATGCGTGGGAAGAGATCGAGCGCGCGCTGAAGACGTCGGTCGAGACACTCGCGCCCGATCGCCGCGCCGCGATCATGAAGCACCTCGCCATCGAGTTCGCGCAGCTCGCGCGCGAGCCGGAGTTTCGCGCGCTCGCGAGCCGCTACGGCGTCGTGCTCGACGCGGACCGTCCGCCGTCGGGACCGACCGAAGCGGACGTCGCGCTCCGAGGACTTCGCGAGCTCGCGGCGGCGTACGTCCCGTACGGACCGCCTCTCGCGAGCAACGAGGCGGTCGCGGGGTTCCTCGAGAAGCTCGAGTCGGCGTTCGATGTTCTGTTCGAAGGCTTCGTCGCGCTCCGCTTTGCGCATCGATCCGAGACCGGGCAAACGTTGGAGAGCGTTCCTTCGGCGGACGAGATCGCCGCGCGTCTCCTCGACTGGACGGCGTCCGGGCACGCCGGCCGCGACGAGGTGGAGGAGGCATTCATCGAGATGATCACGCACCACGCGCGGCTCGTCGCCGACGTCGGGGAGGGGACGCGCAAGCTCCTCATGGAGCTCTCGCCCGATGCGATCGACGCCGCGACGCCTCGCGGATTCCTCGCGCTTGGAAGGTGCCGGCGGCTCTGGACGGCGTTTCGGTACCGATACTCGCGCCTGACGAGCGCAGATGCGCCGATGCTCGGCGGCACGTTCGAGCGTGTCGAAGCGTCTCTCTATCCGAAGCTCGTTGCCGCGGTACCCGCGGACGAATCTGAGCAGGCGCATGCGCTCCTCCCGTCGGCGGTCTCCGCGTGACTGCCAGCTCGCGATGGAGACGCGCGCGGCGCGAAGGAGCCCGTGGGGAGGACATGGGCTACAGTGCGCCGCGGGGCCGGATTGTACGAGCGGCCGAGCTACGACCGATGCGACGCGATCCGAACGACACCGAGCCGCAAACACCAATGGCGAAGGAGGGCGCGCCGCAGGGTGAGCTGCCCTCAGCCACGGACATACGTGGCTTCAAGATGTCGCGCACGGGCACCGCGATAGGGCTCGGCGGTCCGGCGCCTTCGACGAAGGCGGGCGGGGCGCCGAAGGGCGAGACCGTCGACATGGCGATCGAGGAGGTGCTCCGCGAGTTCGATGCACGGCCAAACGACGCCCCCGTCGTTGTCACGAGGAGCACCGATGGGCATCGAGCGGCGGCGTACCAGGCCGCGCACTCCGTGCACTCGGGGCAGGACACACTTCCGCCGGAGCAGGCGGTGATCGTCGACGTTCCGACGGACCCGATCGCTCGGCCACGATTCCGCGATGCTCCCACGGAACCACCTGCGATCGCGTCGAGGGCACGCCGTTCTCGACTTGTCGTGGTCGGCGTCTGCGGTGTCGCGTTGGTGATTCTCATTCTCGCGATCGGTCGCTGGGCGACGACGGGCGCGTCCGAGCACGCTGCGGATTCTCCCGCTGCGTCGGCGACTGTTCCCTCTGCGAAGCCGCTCCCCTCAGCGAACGCCGCGGCGCGGATTCCGAGCGCGGATCCTTCGCCGCCGCCGCCTGCACCGATCGCGTCCGCGATCCCCGTCACGCCATCGATCCAGGCAAGTGCGACGCCGCCGCGAGCCGCCTCCGCGCGCGGCGCGGCCCCGGCTACATCAAATACGTCCACACCGAGCCCTCGCGCGAGCGCGCCAGACGATCGCGGCCTTTTCCGCAACGAGCTGAAGGAGTAGACGGATGTCCGTGCGAACCATCGTCTCGTCGCGGCTTCTCGCGACGCTCACCGTTCTCGTGTTGGTGCTCTTCGCGCCGCAGAAGGACGCTCGCGCCCAGGAGCGTGATCTGCAGACCGAGGTGAACGACAGCATTCGCGACATCGTCGGCTACCTTCTCGCACGTGACGCCGACCGCGCCCGCCTTGCCCTTGCGCGTTTCGAGTTCGTACTCGAGGCGATAAAGCATCCCCCTCGAACGGCAGCCGAAGTTGCGCGCTACGAACGCGAGCGGTTCGAGCTCGAGTGCCAAGAAATCCTTCGTACGGAACTCACGCCATGAGACGCGCGACTCGTCGGTTCATCTTGCTCCGCGCGCTCGCGTGCGCGTGTCTCGCGTCAACCGTGACCAGCTCGACGACGCCAGCGGTCGCCGAAGACGTCGCGCGCCGCGAGGCACAAGCCCGCTTCAAGGAGGGCGTCGACGCCTACAAGAAGCAAGACTACGAGACCGCGCGCAACAAGTTCACGCAGGCGTATGCGGTGCTCAAGTCCGCCGACATCCTCATCAACCTCGCGCTCGCGGAGCTGCGGTCCGATCGCCCGCTCGAGGCGCTCACGCATTTTCGTGAATACGAGAACCATCCCAAGGCCGATCCGGCGTCGTTGAAGTCGCTGCCGTCGTTCATCGCCGATGCGTACAAGAAGACCGGGCACATCAAGATCGACGCGCCGCAAGGCGTCGCGATCTCCATCGATGGCGCTGCCGTGTTGCGGCCAGCCGGCGACGTGATCGATGTGTTGCCTGGAAAGCACGTGGTTCAGGCGAAGATGCCGGACGGGGAAAAGCGAGTCGAGATCGACGCGCCCGCTGGTGACTTCACCATCGCGCGATTCGACGCCGTGGTCGCACCGCCGGCGTCACCTCCCGCTCCATCCGCGACCACCGCGCCGCCTGCGACGTCAGCTTCCGCGTCCGCCCCACCGGCTCCTGACCAGCCGGCCAGTGCGCCGTTCTGGACGACGCGGCGCTACATCGGTATCGCGGTGGCGGGTGCCGGTGTGCTCTCCCTCGCGACTGGTGGCTACTTCGGTCTGCAATCCCACTCCGACGCCGACCGCGCGGCGACGGCGGGCGCGGGACTCGGCCCAAGTGGGTGCGCGAATCCCGCTAACGCAGGCTGCGCAGACGTGAAGAACGCGCAGGACGCGCAGTCGCGCGACAACACGCTCAGTACGGTGTTCATCGGCGTCGGCGCTACCGCGCTCGTGACGGGCGTCGTTCTCTTTCTTTGGCCACAATCGAAGTCGTCGACCACAACGGCGATCATTCCAGTCGTCTCCGCCCAGGGCGGAGCGCTTCAACTTCGGGGAGACTTCTGACATGCGCACGATGAATCGACGGGCTCGATGGTCGACGATGGTCTTGGTGGCGGCGGGCGCGAGCGTCTCGTGTGCGGTTGCTCTGAACGGATGCGGCGAACCCTTGTCCTCCGACTGCGCGACGTCGCACACATGCGTCGATAATGATGCGGCGAGCGTGGACGGGACGACGGACGGACTCGTCACCGTCGACGGGAACGGATTCGCTGATGTCGACGCCGCACAGGACGGCAGCTCGATCGACGCGCCCATGGAGGCGACCGTGAGTTGCGACGCCGCAACCGCGATCACGTGCAACGGCCAGTGCGTCGACTCGACCCAGCCCGCGCATTGCGGCTCCTGCATGAACGTCTGCACCGCGCCGACGCACGGCCAAGCGACATGCACCGCGCCGTCGACGTGCGGGATCACGTGCGACACGACGTACCACGCATGCAACGGCGCCTGCTTGCCCGACTCGAACGAGCCGTCGATGGATGCGTGCGTCGTCTCCGACGCGCTCGGCGTCTTCGTGTCGCCGACCGGGAGCGACACCATCGGCTGCGGAACGAAGGCAGCGCCGTGCCAGACGATCGGCAAAGGGCTGACGGTCGCAAAAGCGGCCGGCAAGCGCACCTACGTTTGCGAAGGGACGTACAACGAGCAGCTCGTCGTCGATGCGACGCTCGACAACATCAAGGTGTTTGGCGGCTTTTCATGCGCGGGCAACACGTGGGCGTACGACGTGAACAAGAAGCCGAAGGTTCTACTGTCGGCCGGCGGCTACGCGATGATCGTGTCGACGCCGACGAGCGCACTCTTCGAGGACTTCGCGTTCGAAGCGAAGAGCGCGATGACCGCCGGAGAATCGAGCGTCGCGATCTTTGCGAAGAACGCGATGGGCGTCGTTCTCCGGCGCGTGAGCGTGAAGGCGGGGAATGGCGTTGCCCCAGCGGCGGCGGTCGGCGCGGCGAACAACTACTCGGGAACGATGGCCCCGGACGGCGGTGCTCCCAGCGGAACAGGACGCGGCCCTGCAGGTGCGATCACATGCACCGACGGAACGTCGTCGGCTGGGGGCTTGGGTGGAGATGTCGCCACGGTGGGCATGACGCAAGTGCCGCACGACGGGGACAATGGCACGTGGAATCCGACGGGCACCACGAGCACGGGGCAAGACGGCCTCGGCGGACACGGTGGACAGTTCTCATGCGCAACCAACTCCGATCCCGGCGCAAACGGCGCCGCCGGCACCGCCGGCCCCGGCGCAACCACCGCGGGCTCGCTCGACGCCACCGGTTGGCACGCGTCGCCTGGCGGCGCCGCCACGTACGGCAAGCCCGCGCAGGGCGGCGGCGGCGGCGGCGCCAAAGCCACCCCCGCAACGGGCGGCGGCGGCGGCGGAGCCGGCGGCTGCGGCGGCGGAGCCGGCGCGGCTGGACAGGGCGGCGGCGCGAGCGTCGCGGTGCTCTCGTTCCACAGCGCAGTCACGCTCGACACGTGCGTCGTCACGACCGGCAACGGCGGCGCGGGCGGCGCGGGCGGCGCAGGACAAAACGGACAAGGCGGTGGAGCGTTCGCGACGACTGGCGCGTACTGCCAAGGCAACTACGGCGGCAACGGCGGCGGCGGTGGCGGCGGCGGCGGCGGAGCCGGTGGAGTATCCGTCGGTGTCCTCTACTCGATGACCGCGCCGACGTTGACGTCGACGATGATCACACCCGGCTCGCTCGGGGCGGGCGGTGCGGGCGGAAGCGGCGGCATTGGCGGCACGAACGCGCTCGGCACGGGAGCGGCGGGAGCACCGGGCAACGTGGGGCCAGCCGGAACGACGGCGCAAACCCTCGCCGTCCCGTGAGTCGTCGAGCGCTCGCAATGGATCTTGGAATGCGACCCACTCGTTTTCGGCGGCGCGCGACCGTCACGACCATCGGCGCTATCTGGTTCAGCGCGCTTACCAGCGCGAGCGGCTGCAGCTCCACGTTCTCTGACCAGTGCACGAACCACAATTGCGACGCGGCGGACGCGAGCGGCGACGGCTTCACGTCGGGCGACGGCGCTGGCGATGCGGGCGGCGAAGGTGGTGGTGGCGACGCGACGGACGCGCCGTCCGACGCTCCGATGGAGACGAGCGTGTCGTGCGACGCGGCGACGGCGATCACGTGCAACGGGCAGTGCGTCGACTCGACGCAGCCCGCGCACTGCGGTTCTTGCTCGAACGTCTGCACCGCGCCGACGCACGGCCAAGCGACGTGCACCGCGCCGTCGACGTGCGGGATCACGTGCGACGCGACCTACCACGCGTGCAACGGAAGCTGTTTGCCCAACTCGAACGAGCCCTCGATGGATGCGTGCGTCGTCTCCGACGCTCTCGGCGTGTTCGTCTCGCCGACGGGGATGGATACGAACGCGTGCACCAAGGCAGCGCCGTGCAAGACGATCGGTCACGGCATCACGGCCGCGAAAGCTGCGAACAAGCGCACGTAGGTCTGCGAGGGAACGTACGACGAACCTGTCGTCGTCAACGCAGCGGTCGACGGCGCGAAGGTGTTCGGCGGCTTCTCGTGCAGCACGTGGGCATACGACGTGAACAAGAAGCCGAAGGTCGCGCCGGCGGCGCTCGGATACGCGATGGTGATCGACTCCGTGACGACCGCACTGTTCGAGGACGTCGCGTTCGAGGCGAGGGCGGGACAGAGCGCGGGCGACTCGAGCACCGCTGTGTTCGCGAAGAACGTAACGGGCGCTGGCGCGGTACTCCGGCGATGCAGCCTCACGTCCGGCGCGGGAGTCGCCGGCCAGGATCAAACGCAGCCGGCGCCGTTCAGCAGTGCGGCGCCGATCGGCAGCGCGGGGACGGCGCTCGCTGGAGGAGCGACGACGCCGAATGCATCATGCACAACGAGCATCGGTGGAGCGGGTGGGGCTCCCACCGTTGGTGGACAAGACGGAACGGACGGTGCTCCCGGTGCGTCGAACAAGGGCACGATCGTAGGCTGTCAGAACACGGGCAGTAGCGGTGGCGGTGGCGCTAACGGGGGCGTGGGCGGCGGCGGAGCGGGCGCTTCGACTTGGGCCACGTTTAATGCCACGAGTTGGAGCCCCGCCGCGGGAACCGGCGGAGGCACTGGCACCGTCGCGCAGGGCGGAGGAGGCGGCGCTTCTTTGGATCCGACCGGCGGCGGCGGTGGCGGCGGCGCGGGCGGTTGTGGTGGATCAGGCGGCGGCGGCGGAACAGGCGGCGGCTCCAGCATCGCGCTTCTCGCGTACTCCGCGATCGTCGACGTTGAGACGAGCACGTTGACCGTGGCGAACGCAGGGCGCGGTGGCAACGGCGCCTCGGGTCAGACGGGTCAAGGCGGCGGCGGTCGAGGCAGCCAATTCGGCGGGAGCGCGTGCCTCGGCGGTCGTGGCGGTACCGGCGGGAATGGCGGCGCCGGAGGCGGAGGTGCAGGTGGCCTTTCCGGTGGCATCGTTTGGTTCGGTACGGCTCCGACCGTGAACGGAACGAGCACGCCATCCGCGGCGACGCTCTCCGGCGTGACGCTCGGCAGCGCTGGCGCGGGCGGTACGGGCGCGAACGTCGGCAAGGTCGGGGTGGCCGCGGCAGTCGTGCAGTTTCAGTAACGCGACCCGCTCTCTCTTCTCGTACAACGGGTTCGTCGTCGATAGTCCAGCAGCGTCATTGCCAGTCGACGACGAACGGCGGATAGCATTCGAGAAGTATGTCGTCCTTGATCCGGAGCTCGAGAGCCAGACGATCGACTGCATCGCGAAGCGCCGCGACGTCTGAGCGCGCGCGAACAGATCGAAGTAGCCCTCTCCACCGCCTGTCCAGAGATCCTCCGCCCAGGGGTCGAAGCCGCTCGGCGAGCGCGCGGATCTTCGGCTTGTCGATGATGCGCGGCCTCGAGCCGCCCTTGTAGGCAAGGAGCAAATGAATCGTCGCTGGGCCGACGTCAACGTGACGCGCGGCCTCGCTCGCCGAGGTGTGCAGCTGCGCGTTGAAGATGTCGCGTCGGAGGCGGCGTTGTCGCGCGACCACTCCCGGCAGCAGCCAATCATCGTACTCGTCGCAGTCGTAGAGCTCGTCCCACGCGCGGATTCCAAAAAAACCATCCAAGAACTGCACGACGGAGCCGCCGGTGGACTTCCCTTCGGTAAGGCTCGCCGGCGGTAGTGGAGACACCGGTGGTCGCGTCGCGATGATAGGCCACTCGCCCGTGAGGATTTCTTCGTCGCTGAACGAGCGGCCCGCCACACTCACTCCGGCGCCCGAGGTAAGCGCCGCGCGCTAGGCATCGATCGACTCGGCGCGAACATCGAGCGTTAAGAAAAGGTGAGGCGCTAGGACGTGGATGGCGCCGTAGGTATCGTCGGAGAGCGGCACAGCGACGAGATCACCTTCACCGTAGGAGACGGGCTTGGGGCGCCTCCACGCCGACATCTCGCGGGCGGCAGCGTCGAGCTCGCCCGGAGCGAACAGCGAACGCGCCGCGGCGTGCTCTGCCCCGCGGAGTGCCGAGATCATGGCGTCCGCCCGCTTGGCGTGCACGAACACGTAGTCGCTCTCGTGGTCGACTTGGATCTTCTCCTTCTCACGAAGCGTCACGAGCGACGCGCGTAGTCGCTCCTCCGCCTCCGCGTTTGTCTCGACGCTGAAGAGCGCTGCGACGTCGTGCATGAACCAGAATGTTGAGAAGACAGCGTCGGGAAAGTGCACGTCGATCTCGCCGACGCGGAGCGTTTTTCGCTGGGTCGTCATTTGTCCACTACGCCCCGCCCCGCGTGATCGCTTGGGCGTAGCTCGGCAACGAGTTGCTTCAGGGCGTCCTGGGCGTCCTGGGGCGTCACGTGAGCTTCTCGTTCAGCGTTGTACGAGGCGTCGGCGTTGTCGAGGCAGTGCCCTTCACGGTCGCAGTCAACGGGTCGTGATGAAGGACGACCAGACGTCGAAGAGCGCTCGCAGGTCTTCTTGTTTCTTGTCGGCGATGGCGTACGCCACCGTCACCATGATCCCGACCGGGTTCAATGAGTCCGTCCCGAAACCCATGATCACGGGTTGGCCGTAGTCGGCGAATTTCGGGTTCTTGAGAGGTGCCTTGCGGCGATCTTGCGCGTCGTCCCATCGAGTTCCGCGCAAGTTCTTGATGATCACCTGGCCGAAGTACATTCCGATGTCCATCGCCACCGAGAACGCTCTGTTCGTCAACTCCGCGTTGGGCACGTCGATGGGGAAGGTGAGCCGAGACTTGATCTCGCCCATCTCCAGATCGGTCCGCTGTCGGGTTTCCACCTCACCGCGAAACCACTCGCCGAGCGGCGCAAGCGAATCGGGTGAGAGATCCGGTTTCCAGCTCTCGAATCCAGGCGTGTCGTTCACGGCCTTCGCGAGCTCCGCGGTTCGTCCCGGAATCACGGCGTGGAACCACTCCCGATATGCGTTGAGCTCCTGCTTGGACATCTCGCGGAAGTTGAGCTCGAATGGCGGTTCGATCATTGAGTAGGTCATTTTCGATCTCTCATTCAGTGAATCACGATTCCGATCCCAGCTTTGCCAAGGGCTTGGCGGAGCGGCTCCGACGGGCCGCCCATACCGGTGACGGGACTCTTGAAGAAGTGCCAGACCGATCCTTGAATCTTCTGCTTGACCATGAGTTCGGCATCCTTCGCGATTTGTGTGGAGATGCCTTTGGTCAGCGACATGTAGCCGACCTTGGATTCGTGGGCGATCCCATTCACGAGCTGATCGACGTATCGCCCGCCGCGGCTCGTGCTGAAAAACACCTGCGACTTGCCGCCGAGGCCCTTGAGGAACTTCTCCCCAATCTTGCCCGTTGCGCCAATCGCGGCCTTTACGAGCGGCTGAGCCTTCGGGAGCGCTTTGACGATCAGACGGCCACCCAGCTTCAGGCCGATCTTCGCGATACTGCCGGGCGTGGGAATGAGGTCGATCGGATCGACGAGCGGCTTCTCCAGCGGCTTGTTGTCGGCCCTCGCCGTAACCTGGGAACGGGCAGCCTGGAGCGCACGCAGCGTCTCCGCGCTCGGGTTCGCAGTGACGCAGCCGCCCGTCGAGCAGCTGCCCGCGTTGGGCCTTAGGCTCTGACGCGTCGGATCGTCTTGGGGCGCGACGACGGTCCGGCAGACGCCGTTGACGCACTCCTCCGCCTTGCCGGTCGGATCGACGAAGGTCAGCGGGCTGCTTCGCGAGTAGGTGTATGGGTTGCTCGAGGCGAACGGCAGCCCGATGACCCGATCGGGAGTAGCCAGAGCGAGCGGATCGCCGCTCACCCACACCCCGAGATCCGGCGCATACGAGCGCGCCCCCATCTGATCGAGTCCGACGCCGTTGTCGCGCGGGCTGTTGGCGA
>JAYVXB010000346.1:0-5648 GCA_043785585.1 Deltaproteobacteria bacterium
CCTGTCCGCGCTCAACTACGTGCAGCGGGACGTCGCCCAGGTCATCGTGCTCCACGACGAAGGCTCGCCGACCGTGAAGATCCGCGTCGATACGCAGGAGCGCGAGTTCCGCGTCGACAACGTGCAGGGCCCCTGGGACGTGAGCGCGCGCCTTCGCGACGTGTTCGCCTTCGTTCAGGACGGTCTCCGCGGCACCGAGGTGGACCTCCGCGAGATCGAGTACGCGGCCGCCAACGGCATGCTGCACACGCTCGATCCGCACAGCGTGCTGTTGTCGCCCGAGGCGTACAAAGAGATGAACCTGTCGACGAGCGGCCAGTTCGGCGGCCTCGGCATCGTCATCTCGATCCGCGATCAGCAGCTCACCGTCATCAACCCGATGCCGGGAACGCCGGCGGGCAAGGCGGGGATCAAGAAGCACGACCGCATCGTGAAGATCAACAGCGAGTCGACGCTCAACATGGGGCTCAACGAGGCCGTGCAGCACCTGCGCGGCGTGCCGCACACGAAGGTGACGGTCTGGATCCATCGCGACGGGAGCGACGGCTGGGCGGGATCGAAGCCGTTCGAGCTCGAGCGCGAGGTCATTCGCGTCGCGAGCGTCGAGCATCGCTTGCTCGAAGGGAACATCGGCTACGTGCGCTTGAAGCAGTTCCAAGCAAACAGCTACACCGACCTCGAAGCCGCGCTGAACGACATGCGCAAGAACGGCGAGCTCAAAGGCGTCGTCCTCGATCTCCGCGGCAACCCCGGCGGTCTCCTCGATCAAGCGGCGAAGATCGCCGACAAGTGGATCTCGGAAGGACCGATCGTCGCGACCGTCGGCAACCCGAACGAGGGACGCGAGGAGAAGCTCGCGCACCCCGACGGCACCGAGCCGAACTACCCGCTCGTCCTCCTCGTCAACGGCTCGTCGGCGAGCGCGAGCGAGATCGTCGCGGGCGCGCTGAAGAACCACGACCGCGCCGTGCTCATCGGCGAGACGACGTTCGGCAAGGGGAGCGTGCAGCTCGTCTTCACCGATCTGCCCGACAAGGCGGCGCTGAAGCTCACGATCGCGCAGTACCTGACCGAGCCGGGCGACGTGTCGATTCAGGGGACGGGCGTGACGCCGGACATCCAGCTCGATCCGATGACGGTCGATGCGCAAGAGATGGACTTGATGGTCGACACGGGCGGCCTCAAAGAGCGCGATCTCTCGCGCAGCCTGTCGAACACGCGGATTCGCGAGGGCGTGAAGCCGCTCGATACGCTTCGCTACGACTTGCCGATCAAGGATCGGCTCGAGCTTCGCGATCGCGGTGGCGATCCCGACGACATCTTCGCGATGGATTTCCCGATCAAGTTCGCGCGCGACTTCGTCGCCAAGTCGGCGCCTGGCAAGCGCGTCGATCAAGTGCAGAAGGCGAAGCAGCTCATCGCCGACGTTCGCAAGGCCGAGCTCGACAAGGCGATCGAAGAGCTCAAGCAGATCGGCGTCGACTGGACCGACGCGCCCGGAGACGTCGCGCCTGTGGGCGCCCAGGTGGGAGGGCCCGCGCCGGCGAACAAAGACGTCGAGGTGAAGTTCGAGACCGACAAGCCCGGCAACGAGGTCATGGCGGGCGACGCGATGAACCTTCGCGTGACGTTGACGAACAAAGGACAAGCGACGCTCTACCGCCTCTACGCGGTGACGAAGAGCGACAACCCGATGTTCGACAACAAAGAGCTCGTCATCGGCAAGCTCGAAGCGGGCAAGAGCAAGACGGTCAACGCGCCCGTCGGCTGGTGCGAGACCAAGGGCCACAAGATCGGATCGACCGCGCCCGCGCCGAAGGATCTCGCGCGCACGTGCTCGATTCCGAAGGACGCCCTCATGCGCGCCGACGGCGTGAAGGTCCACTTCGAAGAGGCGCGAGGACGCGCGCCGGGCGACGCCGAGCTGCGCGCCGGCATCAAGAGCCTCGACCGTCCGGTGTTCGCGTACTCGTACCAGATCGCCGACAACCGCAAGGGCAACGGCGACGGGCGCGCGCAAAAGGGCGAAGCGTTCACGATGTGGGTCACGATCAAGAACGTCGGCAAGGGCCGCTCGTTCGAGACGCAGGCCAACTTGCGCAATCTCTCGGGCGACGGGCTCCTGCTCCACGAGGGACGCTTCGACGTCTCGAACATGGGGCCTGGCGACACGAAGAAGGTCGTCTTCACGTTCGACATCGAGCCGCAGCTCGCCGACAACGAAGCGAAGGTCGAGCTGTCGGTGTCGGATCGCGATCTGCGCGAGACGGTGGTCGAGAAGGTGAAGATGGCGATCGTGCCGCAGCTCGCGATCGCGCCGGGTGGTGGCGACATGAAGGCGAAGGGGAGCGGCGCGGACCTCGCGCAAGCGCCCGATCCGGCGGCGCGCGTCTTCGGGCGGATCGCCGCGGGGACGTCGGTCACGGTGCTCGGCACGGCGGGCGCGTACGTGAAGGTGTCGCTCGGCGCGACGCGGTTCGCGTTCGTCAAGGTCGCGGATCTCGAGCCGGGCGGCACGGCGAGCGCGGTGGTCGCGTTCGACGACACGATGGCGCACGCGCCGCCGGCGCTCGAGCTCCCGCAGCTCCAGCTCGCGACGCGCGACACGCACACGCTCCTCAAGGGCGCGGCGAGCGACGATCAGCGCCTGCTCGACGCGTACATCTTCGTCGGCTCACGCAAGGTCTGGTACCGCTCGAATCGCAATGGAACCGATCCGAAGCGCCTCGCGTTCGACGCCGACTTGCCGCTCCGTCCGGGCGTCAACGTCGTCACCGTGATCGCGCGCGAGACGCCCGACACCACGACGCGGCGCACGTTCATCGTTCGGCGCGACGGACCCAACGGCGAGCTCCTCGCGACGCCGAAGACGGAAGACGATCGCGGCGACGCGGCGGGCGACAGCGACGACTGATCCTCTCCGTTGGTGGTAGAAGCACTCAGCCACCATGCCCATCCGCCTTCACGTCAACATCGACCACGTCGCCACGCTTCGTAACGTGCGCGGCACGCCGTACCCGGATCCGGTTCGCGCGGCCGAGGTTTGCCTCGAGGCGGGCGCGGATGGGATCACCGCGCACCTGCGCGAGGATCGCCGGCACATCGTCGACGCGGACGTCGAGAGGCTCCGCGCGACGCTGACGAAGGCGCACACGTTCAACCTCGAGATGGCGGCGACCGACGAGATGGTCGCGATCGCGTTGCGCGTGGGGCCGGACGTCGTGACGCTCGTGCCGGAACGGCGCGAAGAGCGAACGACCGAAGGGGGGCTCGACGTGCTCGCCGGCGGCGACGCGCTCGCGCGGCGAGTGGCCGTGCTCCGGGCCGCCAAGATCAAGGTGAGCCTCTTCATCGCCGCCGACGACGAACAAGTCCGCGTCGCGAAGGCGATCGGCGTCGAGCAGATCGAGCTCCACACCGGCGAGTACGCGCACGCGTTCGACGAAGAAGCGCGACGTCTCGCCGAGCTGAAGCGCCTCGCGTCCGCGGCGCACTTGGGGCACGGGCTCGGGCTCGAGGTCGCGGCGGGGCACGGCCTGACGCTCGCGAACGTGCCGGAGCTCGTGCGCAACCGCGAAATCGTCGAGCTCAACATCGGGCACGCGATGGTCGCCGACGCGATCTTCCTGTCGATGGCCGGCGCCGTCCGTGCGATGCGGGAGGCCATCCAGCGCGGGGGGACCTCGTGAAGCCCGTCCTCTCGCGCGCGCAGATCCGCGCCTTCGACGCGCACGCGATCGGCGCGTGCTCCGTGCCGGGCGTCGTGCTGATGGAGAATGCCGGGCGCGGCGCGGCGGACGTCGTTGAGCGTGAGGCGCTCCGCGGTAGAGCACGTGGCGCGCGCGTCGTCGTCGTCGCGGGCGTCGGCAACAACGGCGGTGACGGTTTCGTCGTCGCGCGGCACCTCCTGCTTCGCGGCGCCCTCGTCGAGCTCTTCGTCGTCGGCTCGCGCGCGCGCATCGCCGGTGACGCCAAGACGAATCACGACGCGTACCTCGGCGTCGGCGGCGCGCTCCGCGAGGTGCCCGACGCCGCGGCGATCGCATCGCTGGCCGCATCGTTCGCGACGGCCGACGTGATCGTCGACGCGCTCTTCGGTACCGGCCTCGATCGCGCGATCGATGGCGTTCACGCCGCCGCGATCGGCGCGATGAATGCGGCGGACGCGCCCATCGTCGCGCTCGACGTGCCGTCCGGGCTCGACGCGGACACTGGAGCGACGCTCGGCATCGTGGTGCACGCGGCGCGCACCGTGACGTTCGCGCACTACAAGCTCGGCCTCCTCACGCCCGGCGGCGCGCGGTCATGCGGCGTGCTGCACGTCGCCGACATTGGCGTGCCCGCGTCGCTCGCATCGCAGACGGGTCACGCCGCCGAGCTCATCGAGGGCGCCGACGTCGCTTCGTGGCTCTCGCCGCGCGCTGTCGACGCGCACAAGGACGTCGCGGGCCACGTGGCCGTCGTAGCGGGATCGCCTGGAAAAACAGGTGCGGCGCGCTTGGTCGCGCATGCCGCGATGCGCGCGGGCGCCGGGCTCGTGACGATCGCGACATGGCCAGAGTCCGCCGCCGCGGTCGAGGCGGGGGTCGTCGAAGCGATGACGACGCGGATCGATCGTGCGAACGTCGCGTCCTCGATCGAGGCTGCGCTCGTCGGGAAGCGCGCTGTCGTCGTCGGTCCGGGGCTCGGCCTCGACGCGGCGGCGCGTGCCGCGATCGAACGCGTCGTCGCGTTCGACGGTCCGATCGTGATCGACGCCGACGCGCTCACGCTCTTCGCCGGATCCCCCGAGTCGTTCGCGTCCGCGCGCGCCGCGATCCTCACGCCGCACCCGGGAGAATGTGCGCGCCTCCTCGGCATCACGCCCGCGGAAGTCGAAGCCGATCGCTTCGCCGCCGCACGAACGCTCGCGTCGCGCGCGCGCGCCGTCGTCCTCTTGAAGGGCGCGCACACGATCCTCGCGTCGCCCGACGGACGCATCGTCGTCAACGCCACGGGGAGCGCAGCGCTCGCCACCGCAGGGTCCGGCGATGTGCTCGCGGGGATCCTCGGCGCGCTCGCGTGCACGCTCTCCCCGTTCGACGCGGCATGCGCCGGCGCATTCATTCATGGCCTCGCGGGCGACGCATGGAGCGCCACGAACGGCGACCGCGGCCTCCTCGCCTCGGAGATCGCCGACCTCGTCCCGCGCACGTTGAAGGCGTTGGCGAGCGCCCACACCGCTTGTTCCGTTTGACACGCGGCGGTGTGTCCGCGCGTCTGAAACGATAGGTTTCCCGGCATTTCGCGCGACTCGGCCGATGGCATCCCCCTTGAAGAGAGGGAGCCCGGAGGTCGTCAAATGCAGGTTCGCTCGAACGCCGCTGCCGTCATCGCCCACCCCGTCGCCAAGAAGCAGGCAGTCGTCGCCCACGACGTCGCCGGCCTCCGCGCCGGGCTCGTCCAGCTCGTCCCGGAGCTGCGCGGACGCGCGGCCCGCCTATGCGGCGAGCGCGCGACCGCGGACGATCTCGTCCAGGACACCGTCGAGCGCGCGCTGCGCTTCGCGGACCAATACGAGCGCGGCACCAACCTCCGCGCGTGGGCGTACCAGATTCTGTTCAGCGTCTTCGTGACGCGCTACCGCCGCGTGCGCCGCGAGCGCAACG
>JAYVXB010000347.1:0-5642 GCA_043785585.1 Deltaproteobacteria bacterium
CGACTCGATGTATCCGGTGAGCCCGTCGCTCGCGAGGACGAACGTGTCGCCCGGCAAGACCTCCATGACCAGCGTGTCCACCTCGACGCGCTCGTAGACGCCGACGGCACGCGTGATCGCGTTCTTCTGCGCGAGCTTTTCGATTTGCTCGCGCGAGAGCTTGCCGCGTTTGACGAGCTCGTTGAAGACGGTGTGGTCCTCGGTGACTTGCTGCACGCGGCCGCCGCGCTCGAGGTAGATGCGGCTGTCGCCGACGTGCGCGATGAATCCCTGGTTGCCGACGATGAGGATCGCGCTGAGCGTCGTCCCCATTCCGCGCTTCGCCTGATCCTGCTGCGCCTCTTCGTGGATCTTCGAGCATGCGCGCTGCACCGCGTGCTCGAAGAGCGCGACGACGTCCTTCGGCGTGACCTTGTTCGCGCCCGACGACTCGGCGATGTAGTCGTCGAGGAGATCCTTCTCGCGTTTGATCTCTTCGTGCACCGTGCGCACGGCGATCGCGCTCGCGACCTCGCCCGCGGCGTGCCCGCCCATGCCGTCGGCGACGATGAAGAGGCCGAGCTTCTTGTCGACGAGGAAGTTGTCCTCGTTGTGGTCGCGCACCTTCCCCACATCGGTCGCGGCGTAGAAGCGAATCGCCTCACTCAGCTTCATTGGGGCGATGATGCCAGACCGTGGGGCGCGACGCGACGCTCGTGCGGCGTTGCAACGTGGAAGCGTGGACAATTTCGGAATTGCACGGTGAATGGCAGCGTTTTTCCACCTCGGGCGCAGGATTTCTGGGGTTTCGAGCCCAGAAGTCGACGGCTGGGGGGTGGCACCTGGTGTGCTACTCCTTCGAGCAGTCCATGTTCGTCCTGCGCCTCGCCGCTCTTCCTTTCGCGGTCGTCGTCGTCGCACAACTCACGGGGTGTGGGTCGGCAGGCCCCATCGCGCCCCGCGTGATGCTCGTGCAGGACGAGGAGTTCACGCTCTCGGGTACGAGCGATCCGACGCCGACGCAGCGCGCGTGCAGCGAAGGGACGCCGAAGCACCTGCTTCGCATTCTCGAGCCGACGAAGGCCAAGCTCACGCTCCGAAGCACGAACGGCGCGTCTCCGCTCACCGAGGCGATGATCAGCCTCACCAACGTCGAATCGAAGAAGACGATCTGCGCGGCGATGAAGGCGGGCGGTGCGTCCGCGGTGCTCCCCGCCGAGCTGCCCGTCGGGACGTATTCGATCGCCGTCACCGCCGAGCAGTCGCAGCGCTACGAGATCAGCTGGGAGCAGCGCTAGATCGTTCCGCGCGCGCGAGCGCTGCGGCGACGGGCGCGAGCGCCGAACGCGATCGCGATCGCGACGAACGCGAAGACTCCGCGGTCTGGATTCGCTCCTCGCGCGACGCTGCATCCGCCCGATTCGCTCGCCGCGACGTCCGGCGCCGTCCCGTCGCCCGGCGGCGGCGTGACGACGCCTCCGCCCGCGTCGCTCTTCGGCGGACGCGGTACGCCGACGCCTCCGTCGCTTGCCGGATCGACCGGCACGCCCGCGTCGCTCGTCGTCCCCGCATCACTGGCCGGAGGCGGCGCGGCTTCGTGGCAGACGTCGTCGGTGCCGACCGGCTTCGACTCGCAAGCGCCGGTGCCGTTGCACGTCGCGATCTCGACGTTGCCGCCATTGCAGCGGAACGCTTTCTTGTGATCGGCCGAGCAGTTCCACAGCGGCCAGATGTCGTCGCATTTGCAGGTCCCGCCGAAGCGCGGCATGTAGAGGCACCACTCCCAGTCGCCCGGATCGCGGTGATTCCCTGCGCCGCCGTAGTTCGATCCCGACTCGCACGTCGCCGGTGATCCGCTGCACGCGGGCGAGCTCTCGGCCATCACGTTGCCGTTCGGGATCTGATCGTGCCCGATGATGTGCGCGCGATCCTTGGCGATGGAGTACTTCGTCGTGAGGTACTTCACGAGCGCGGCGGACGCGGCGTATTCGGCCTCGGGGTACGACTGCTGGTAGTAGCCGACGTGCTCGATGCCGACGGACTTCTGGTTGTAATACCAGTTGCCCCCGTGCCACGCGGTGTCGCCCTCGTGGACGAACTGACCGACGCGACCGTCTTGCCCGACGATGTACTGCACGCTCTTGCCGCCGTCGTTCTGCAGCGTCGCGACGCTCGCGTCCCAGCCGCCTTCGGTGTCGTGAATGACGATGCGATCGATCGCGCCCGCGCCGCGGCCGGGCGTCCACTTGTTCGCCTCGGGCGTCGGGAACCACTCGGCGGGGCCGTAGTCGGCGGGCGGTGATTGGATCCGAAGATCGTTCGTGAGATCGAGGACGAGGCTCGGCGGGAGATCGTGGGACGCGATGACGACCGCTTCGCCGTCGCGACCGGTAAAGGTTCCGCCGCGCGCGAGGAGCGCGAAGACGCGATGCGCGTAGTGACGGCGGTGCGGCGTGTCGGAGTAGCCGCTCATCTCTTCGAGCGCGGACTCCCACGTCGTCAGGTCGTCGCTGCGTGCGCCGACGCGCGCGCCGACTTCGGCGAGGACACGCGCGCCTGCTTCGATCGCGAGATCCGTATCGCGTCGAAGCGCGAGCTCGGTCGTGCCCATGAGCGCCGCTCCGCGCGCGAGCGAATCGAACGCGCCGCGACGAAGCTGCATCGGACCTGCGACCGGGACCGTCGCGTCGGGCTCGACGTCGCGCGCCGCGGGCATCGCGAGGCTCCCTTCGGTCTGCGCGATCGCGATCATGAGATCGCGCGGGAGGCCGTTCGCCGTGGCGCTCGCTTCCATTTTCTTCGCGAGGGAACCGCTCGGTGCGGGCATCGCGCCGCCTCCGCTGCTGCACGCCGCAAGTGGCGCGAGGACGGCGAGGGCGACGACGACGGGGAGGCGCAGGTTGGCCATGAGCTCAGCGAGTGCAGTCCTCGTTCCAACGCAATTCCCTGCCATTTCCGAGGAACGTAGCGGGTGAGCCAACGTCGTACCGTGAGCGCACGCGAGCTTGCTCGCGAGATCGCGCGGGCTGGGACAGGACGGATCCAGCACGTCGCCCCGCGCGCGGTCTACTTCTTCGGCTTCGGTGGCGGCGGCTGGGCCGCGCGGCGCATCATCTCTTCGAGGGATGGAGAGCCGCCGGACGCGGGGCGGGCCGCGCCGACGGGGGCGGACTTGGGGCGAGGTGCGGGCTGCGCGCGGGCCGGGGTGCGCGCGGTCGGGGGCGTGGGCGTGGGCGTGGGCGTGAGCGTGGGCGTGGGCGTGGGCGTGAGCGTGAGCGTGGACGTGGCCGTGGCCGTGAGCGTGATCGCAGGCGCCACGAACGCGGCGACCGCCGCTTCGCGCATCGCGTCCGTGACACCGTCCGTCGCGAGCGCGACGGGGGCCGGCTGCAGCGCCTTCACCGCGACGGCCGCGACTCCGATCGCGAAGCACGCGCCTACCACGCCCGCGACGAACGCGGATCGATGGCGCGGAGACGGTCTCGCCGCGCGCGACGTTCCGAGATCCGAAATCGCGATCGGCGCGAGCGTCTGCGGCGCGAGCAACATTCCACGTACGGTCGGCGTCGGTTGCGGACGGTGCTTGGCCGGCGCGTTCCCTCGCGTCGACGCGAGCGCTCGTTCGATCCAATCCGGATCCGCCGCCGAGAACGCCGACATGTCGACGAAGCCCGAGCTGTCCGCCGTCGCGCTCGCGCGTGGCATCGGTACGTCTTTGTGGACCGACGCCGTGAGCGACGCCGCGGTCTTGACCATCTCTTCTCGCTCGAGAGTCCGAACGAGCCTCTGCGAATCCGTGAGTGACGTCATGTGGGTTCCCTCCAGCGAGACGCCGTGGCCTTATCGCGCTCGGACCGTCGGCGCGCCAGGTGCGATACCGGAGCTCGCGTCGCTTTCACGCGTCCCGTCGGAACTTTGCACGTCTACTTGAACTGCGACGCGCCGCTCACGACCATCGCGTCGAGCACGCCCGGAAGCGTATCGACGAGCGTCTGTCCATCAATCGCCGTCACGCGCAGTGGGATCGCGCCCGTGCCGACACCGCCGGCGACGACGAAGTAGTCGTAGCTCTCGCGCGCGACGTCTTGCCACACGCCCTGCTTCTGCCACTCGAGCTTCGCGATCGGTAGTCTGTGGTTTCGCACTTGGATCGCAGTCCAATACTGCGAGCTCCCCTCTTTGAAGCGGTACGCGACGTTGCCGGTCACGGCGCACGGCACGACGTGCCACGTGATCTTCACGCGTCCGGCCGACACGTCGGCGATCTTCGCGAACGCTTCTTGGCTCAGATCGAGATCGCCCGATTTGCATTCGGGGCAGAGGTCGACGATGCGCACGGTGACGCCGCCCTTCGGTCCGGTGATCGCGACGCACGCGCCGCAGACGGCGCTGCCCGCGTACTCGGGCGCGTTCATCGCGGCGACGTCGAGATCGTTCGGGGTCGCGTCGAAGCTGCACGCGCCGGCGCCCGTCGCGCCGTAGTACGTGCCGTCGCCGTGTTGGTCTTGTCCGAGGGGCGGCGCAGACGACGAGGAATCCACGCCGACGCCGCCATCGCCCGTCCCAGGAACGCCCGGGGTCGTCGTCGCGTCGGACGAGCACGCGAGGAAGAGCGCGGTCACGACGAACGAAGCGAGTCGGCATCGCATCTTCTCATGATGCGCTCTCGCGAGCCGAAAGCCCGCCCCGTCGTCGCAGATCATCGATCGGAGATCCACTCCGCGAGCCGATCGATTTCGTCGAGCTCGCGACCGTCGACGAACACCGTGGGCGTGCCGTGCAGCGCGAGCGTCTTCCAGAGCGCGGCATCTGCGTCGATCCGCGACGTCGTGGCCGCCGAGCGCATGTCGACGACGAAGCGACGAACGTCGAGCCCCAGCCCCTTCGCATAGCCCTCGAGATCGCGCTGCTCGAGCGCGCTTTGATGCGCGAAGATCTCGTGGTGCATCGCCCAGAATTTCCCCTGCGCTCCGGCCGCGAGCGCGGCACGTGCGGCGGGCTCGGCGTGCGTGTGGTGCGACAGCGCGACGAGCTTGTACACGAGCCGCGCGCGTCCATCCTTCACTGCGGCATCGAGGATCGGCGCCGCGAGCGCGCACGCGGGGCACTCGAAGTCGCTGAAGACGACGACCGTGACCGGTGCGTCCTTCGCGCCGAGCGTCGGCGATCCGTCGATGGGGATCGCGCGAACCGCAGACGGATCGAAGCGGCGCTTGTAGTCGCGCTCGATGCGCTCGCGTGAGCGCCCTTCTCGAACCTCACGAAGCAAGAAACGCGCGGCCGTCTCGCACGTCGCGCACGCGCGCTTCTCGACGATGCACGTCGCGATCGACACCGCGACGCTCGGACACGGCGCGATGAGCTCGGTCACGTACGCGCCCCATTCTTCGCGCTCGCGCGGCGTGAGCTTCGTCCCGCGAACGGCGTCGGCGAGCGGATCGTCGGAGGCCGGCGCGGAAGGGGGCGCGGGCGTCGCCGAGGGCGCAGCGCTCGAAGCCTCGACGGGAATCGCGAGCGTCGCGACCGGCGCGCGCGGCTCGGCCGAAGGCGTCGCGTTGCACCCGGCGATCACGAGCACGAACGTGAAGAGACGACGCGGGCGCGGGTTCATCGTCGACGCCGCGTCACGCGCCGATCGCTTGCTTGATCTCGGCGGGGACGCA
>JAYVXB010000348.1:0-17136 GCA_043785585.1 Deltaproteobacteria bacterium
GAGCAGTCGATCCAAGGGCACTACTGGACGGTCTACGGCCGCACGAGCGACTTCGACGAGCGGCGCTGGGTGCAGACGTGGGGGCGCGGCGAGTTCGACAAGACCGACTCGCCCGGCGTCGGAGACGACACCGCTCCGCTCGAAGGGAGCATCTTCGAGAGCTTGAAGGCGCAGGGCGTCACCGTCGACAACATGGGCGAGCTCCTCGGCGGGATCGCGTTTCGCGATCTGCGTTGGCCCGGCGGAACGAGCGACACGGTGATCCCCGACACGCTCGGCGGCTGCTACGCGGCGGCGCGCCTGCGCGTGCTCTGCGATCCGAAGCAGTTCACGTACATGTGGCTCGGCAACGATCACACGCACGGCCTGTCCGCCGGCGCTCCGAACCCCGCGCTGATGATCGCTGTGAACGACGAGGCGACCGGGATGCTCCTCGACGGCCTCAGTCGTTCGCCGTTGTGGGCCGAGACGCTCGTCATCGTGCTCGAGGACGATCCGTCCGACGGAAGCGATCACGTCGACGCGCACCGAACGATCGCGCTGTTTGCGTCGCCGTGGATCAAGCGCGGCTACGTCTCGCACGCGCACTACAACACCGCGAGCGTGCACAAGCTCTTCTCGCACGTCTTCGGCAAGCCGTACAAAAACCAGACGATCGCGAACGCGCCGTTGCCGCTCGACATGTTCACCTCGACGCCGGACTACTCGCCGTACGCGCTCATCCCGCGCAAGTACGCCGACCTCGCGTGCAACCCGAAGGGGACGCTCGGTGCGCAGGGGGCCGAGGGGTGGGACTTCGCGCTGCCGGACAATCAGCCGGGGTTGAACGAGCAAGTGCGGGAGTATCTGCGGACCTTGCCCTGAAGATGCGTGCGCGCGAATGCGGGAGCTCGACCGTGGACGCCGGCGACATGCGCGCGCTCGGTACGCATTAGCGCTCACGGCAGGGTGATCTTCCTCACGCGATTGTACGGGACGTTGCCTTCGCCGAGATTGCCGTCCGCGACGTATAGGGTCTTCCCGTCTGGAGTGACGGCGATCCCTTCTTGCCCGTAGAAACGCGCGCTCTGTCCGTCACCGTCTCGAAAGCCTGCGGTGCCATCGCCCGCGACGGTCTCGACTTCGCCCGCCTTGTTGACGCGCCGAATGCGTCGATTGCCGATGTCGCTGAAGTAGACGTTCCCTGCTGCATCGGCCACGACGGCGCGCGGCGTGTTGAGCTGCGCCGAAAGGCGCGGACCGTCGACCATTCCCGCCGTGCCGTTCCCTGCGAACGTGGTGACGGTGCCGTCGGGCGCAATCGCGCGAAGGCGGTTGTTTCCGAAATCGGCCACGACGATCGAACCGTCCGCGAGAATCGCGGCGCCGCACGGCGTGTCGAAGCGCGCCGCGCCGCCGACCCCGTCGACGAATCCGTGATTGCCACTCGATCCGGCGAGTGTCGTCATCTGCGCGTTGCTCGGATTCAGAATCTGCACGATGTGATTCTGCTGATCGACGACCGCGATCATGCCGTTGACGAACGCCCCGAGCCCACGCGGGCGACCGAGGCCCTCGACGAGCGGTGTCGCGACACCGCCGGGGGCGACCTTCCAAAGCGTGCCCGACGTATCCGTCTTTCCGCCGTTGACGTCGTTGTCGGTTTGCACGACCGACGTACCGTCGCTCGAAATGACGATGGCGACCGGTCGGACGAAGTTCGTGTGGGTGGTGAGTGTCGTCACGTCTCCGCTGGGCGTGATCGTCCGAATGCGTCCGCCGTCGTACTCGGTGACGCGGAGGTTGCCGGCGGCGTCGAGCGTGACGCCCGTCGGGTTGGAGAAGAGAGCGGCCACTCCGTTTCCGTCCGTGGAGCCGGCGACGCCGGAGCCCGCGAACGTGGAGGCGACAGTGCCTAGGACGGGATGAACGACCGCCTCTGCCGGCGGGGCGTCGCTACCTCCGTCGATCGTCGCCGAGCCATCGTTCGTCGTAGAGCCATCGTTCGACGTCGAGCCGTCGTTCGACGCGACGCCACCATCATCCGCGCGGGCCGGGACGGGGCCGTTGAGCGAGCCGCACGCGACCGTGAACGGAGCCGCGAGGGCGAGAAGACCCAGGGCGAGCTGACAAGACCGCGCGCGATGCGGTGCGGTCGAAGACACTGCCGATATTCGTGACGCTCTCATCGTGAACCTCGTACGTGATGTCGCGCGTTGGTTGGGTGATGCTGGGAGACGAGAGAGCATCCGCCGTGCCGACAGCAACTTTCAGGGCATACGAAGGCAATTCGTGGTTGTGCCGCGAGGCAAGGTGGTACCTCGCGCCCCCCGCGCCACACGTCGCATCGCGATCGGCGCACATTCATGCGATGTCGCGAAGTGGCCGACGAGTTGCACTACCGCTCGTCATCATGAAGACCATCATCGCAAGCGCGCTCGCCGTCGTCGCCATTGGCTGCGGAGGCGTGGCCCCCACGGAAGAGCCCACGCAGACAAACTCGAGCAACGTCGAGAACGCGACGGCCACCACCAGCGCTCTCCAGTGCATGACGCTCGGGCGCTACGACGTCGCAGGCGCCGCCGTCATCGACAGAACCGACGGCAGGCTCTGGCAGCGAGACGTCCTTCCGCAGCGCTTCACGCAGCCCCAGGCGATCGCGTACTGCGCATCGCTCGACCTGGAGGCCCGCCGCGATTGGCGCCTCCCAGAGGCGCATGAGCTCGTGAACATCCGCCTCATGCCGGGCCTCATCGAGGGTGGTAAGGCGTACTGCGTTCCGTCGATCGACCAGATCGCGTTTCCCGATACGCCGGCCGACGAGTTTTGGACCGCGACGCGGCTACCGGAAGAGCAGGGCGTCTATACCGACTTCGGCGACGGTCGATCGCACTATGCCGATCCGACCCTCCCGCTCCACGTGCGATGCACCCACGACGAGGACGTGACGACGTTCGGCAAGCGCGCAACGCCATCGCTCGCGCGCTGAGCGGTTCAGGCGCGTAGCCGTCGTCCTTTAAGTTCGCGCCATCTGAAGGACGGCGCGAGTGCAACTCGGCGTCAGGCTGCGACGCGCGCGGAGCTCGTTCGGTCTTCGACGAGCAGCGCAACGCTGTTCGTCGTCAACGCGCGGTCGCTGCCCCGAACCGTCCACACGGTGCCGAAGCTCGAGAAGCCGCATCGTTCGTGCAATCCTCGCGACGCGACATTGTCCGCCGCGACGGTCGTGAGCAAGTGCTGCCGCGTCGCGGGTCGTCGCGAGAGATCGTAGGGATTGCTCGATGCGCTCGTGAGCACGCGCTCGTTTTTAGAGAGCTCGCGCTTCAGAAACGCGAAGTACGCGGACGCGAGCCCTTGGCGACGAAACCGTCGCGCGGTGAAGACTTTGTAGCTGTACACATACGCGTCGGGAACGCTCACGACGCGCGTGCCAATCTCCATCTCGCCGAACATGACCCACGCATAGAACGCGAGCTCACCGTCGATCCGACCGGCGACGCACCAATGTCCGCAGTTCAATCGGTGCTGCATAAGGCAGCGCTCGTCTTCCGTTTCTTGCGAGAGGTCGAGCGTCTCGTCGATCTCGACTTCGCCGATGCGAGTGAACACCGCGCGCGATGGCGAGTCGGCGATCTTGCTCACATCCGCTGCGAGCACCAAATGCCGGCGCACGGGGGAGAACTTTCGAATGGCGGAGGCGAGTGTCAGTTCCATGTGCGCGCGCACCGCAAGATCCTTGCCGTAACCCGCCACGCGGCTTTGCGACCACGTGCGGGGATCACGTTCGGCAGACCGGTTGCCCGCACGAGCGTCGTTGCCAAAGCGAGCCGAGCTGCCCCGTTCCGCAGAAGTCGGCGACGAGCCGGAAGAACAGATCGAAGTCGAACGGCTTGGTGAGGCGCCAGCACGCGGGCGACGCGCAATCGAGCGCGACATCGGAGACCATCACCACGCGGCTCGGATCGAGAGTGCCGCGCGCTGCGCCGACGCGGAGAAATTCCGGCCCCGACATCACGGGCATGTTCACGTCGACGAGGATGAGCGCAGGTCGCACGGTTTCTAGGACGTCGAGCGCGATCGGGCCGTCCGCGGCGCTCAGCGCGTAGTAGCCCTGACTCGAGAGCGCCTCGCAAACGATGTTTCGAAAGTCGAGGTTGTCGTCGACGACGAGGATCGGTGATTCGTTCAGCATGAAGACCGATCAGGTGCACCCGTCGTGCCGTCCGTGCGCTCTCCAAGCTCGATGTCACGTGAGGCGGATCGCGACCTCTGAAGCAAAGACGTCACGTCACGGGAATGTCGTGAACAGATCGTCGAGCCCCGTCGCGTTATCGGCGTTGCGCATGTATGGACGCAACGCGAAGACGTCTTGCACCGAGCGGAGAAGCGAGCTGTGCGTGTACGGAATCGAATTGGAGTACCCCGCCTTCGCGAACGGCGACATCGCGATGAGGCCGACCGCTCCGCCCGGCTCTCCTTCGTTCTCGTCCCAGGTGATGAAGAGCGCCCCGCCGTCTTTGTACGCCTTCGACGCGAGGATTTTCGGCACTTCACGCGCGAGCCATGCGTCGCCGTTCGCGACCGGATCGCCGCCGCAGCTGTCGTGCATGTCGTCGCACAGGTTCGGCGTGATGAAGTTGTACGAAGCAGCATTGCCGGCTTCGAGATCGCGCGCGAGCTCGGCGTACGGTCGAATGTGCTGGATGCAGTTGACGGACATCGGATTGCGCCCGTCGGTCACGTCGTCGAAGAAGACCATCGGGTTGTGCTTCGTCGCATAGAGACCGGTGCCCGTCAGCGGGCAGTCGATACCCGTGATGTCTTCTTGGTACGCCTTCCAACCGATGAGCGCCGTGTTCATCTGCGTCGTGAGATGGACGCGCGTCGTGCGGTAGTTGGAGGACGGATCGTCGTCGTCGAGGATCGCGAGGTTGTCGCCGGCTTCGAGCCAGATGTAGTTCGGCTCGCTGGGGTGAACCTGCCGCGGGCTGGTGTACGCCTCGGCGTGCGCGCCCTGCACGAGCAACGTGCCATTGATGTACGGCGCCGACGGATTGCCTTTGATCGACGACCAATCGTGGTTCTCCATCACGATGACGAAGACCTTCTTGATCGCATGAGTCGCGCACGCCTTTTGGCAGTCTGCGGCCGAGGTGCTCGGGACCGTCTCGAGCGTGTCGTAACCGCCCCGGTCGCCGGGGCTTCCCTTCGGCGCGGCGCTCGCGCAACCCACTGCCGATGCGACGGCGACGAATGCTGCGGTGGTGCGTAGGAGCGTTTGCATCCCTCGAACCTAAGGCGCGTGCGCCCGGTCACAAGCGCGACCGTGGATGAACGTGCCCACGCGCGAAGCTCACTCCTTCTTGGCAGGATCCTTCGCAGGATCGAGGCAGATGCCCTGATTGGCTCCGGACGTGAGCGGGACGGTCTTCGACGAGTATCCCTCTTTCTGAATCGTCATCATGTACGTCGTCCCTTTTGATTCGAGGACCTCTGCCATGATGGTTCCGTCACGCGACGAGACGCTCGGCATCTCGCTGACGAACTTCTTCGGAGCCTCCGCACCGTTTGCGTCGGCGTACGTGAGCTTTGCGTCCGGGATGGGCGTCTTGTCTGCGCAGCTGACGACTTGGCCGGAGAACGTGGAGGCTCCGCAACCAGCGGCAGCGAGCGCGAGGATCGCGAGTGAGGCGAATTGCAGCGTGCGTGTTCGGTTCGTTCTCATGGTTGCCCCAGTGAGCACGCCTCGTGCCGACGTTCGCGAGGCGGCGAGAACGGTCGCGCACGTGGTCAGATCGGCGGCGTCGTCACCGGCGGCGGCGTCACCTCGGGAGCCACGCTCTCGCTCGGTTCCTCGGCTTGCTCATGCGGCACCGTGGCGTTCGAACCGTAGCGATGATGATAAAAGTGATGATGGTGGTGCCGATGACGCCAGCCGCATCCCGACACGACCGTGGCAGCGAGCAGGACGACGGCGAAGCAACGAATGCCCATGGTGTTCTTCCCTCTTCGTTCGATGACGTGAGCTTGGTAGAGCGAATTCCGCGCCACGGCCGCTCGGAGGATCACGTCTGCTACGAGGCGCCGCGCCACGCAGAGGGTTAACGTCACACGACGGTCGTTCGGGGCGCTTGCAGGGGTAACCGCGAGGAAACTTGCGTTCCGTGGGCGAGGGAGTAGAAGGCGGGCCATGCGTCGCTCCATTCGCCGTCTCGTCGAGCGCCTTCGGGCGCTGCTCCCCACGATGATCGTCCCGGTCGCCGCCGCGGGCTGAGCGCCTCACGAACGCCTGACGGCCATGCGGCCTGACGCCGCCGCGGGGGCGCGCGCGGCCCGCCTCAGCGCGATTCCAAACGCCCCCCCCTTCGTGGGATGCTGTCGGCGCGCATGGAATGCCCCTCCTGTCACAAGCCCACTGACGGCACCGAACGCTTTTGCAAGCACTGCGGGTCGCCGGTTCCGACCGCGTCCGCCGAAGGCGCCGACCCTCTGCTCGGGCAAGTGCTCGGCGGGAAGTTCCGCGTCATCAAGCTCCTTGGCGAGGGCGGGATGGGCGCCGTCTACGAAGGCGAGCAGCAGCTCGGCACCAAGGCGCGCAAGGTCGCGATCAAGACGCTGCACGCGCACCTCTCGACGGATCCGAAAATCCAAGCGCGCTTCCAACGCGAGTGCGGGACGATCGCCGAGCTCGAGCATCCGAACACGATCCAGGTCTACGACTTCGGTACGACCAAAGACGGCCAGCTCTACATCGTCATGGAGTACGTGCAGGGGCGCAGCCTCGCCGACGTCCTCGAGAAAGACGGACCGATGCCGCCTGCGCGCGTCGACGCCGTCATGCGCCAGATCGCCGGCTCGCTCGAAGAGGCGCACGGTCGCGGGATCGTCCATCGCGATCTCAAGCCGGACAACGTGGTGCTCACGGATCGCGCCGGGCAAAAAGAGTTCGTGAAGGTGCTCGACTTCGGGATCGCGAAGCGCGGCGGCGAAGAAGACAAGAACGAGCAGAAGCTCACGCAGCAAGGGATGGTGCTCGGGACGCCTCCTTACATGAGCCCGGAGCAGTTCACCGGGAGCCTCGTCGATGCGCGGAGCGACATCTACGCGCTCGGCGTGATGGGCTACGAGATGCTCACCGGCAAGCTGCCGTGGACGGCGGAGACGCCGTGGGAGTGGGCGACGCAGCACATGACGGTGCAGCCGTATCCGGTCGATCAGCTCGCGGAAGCGTTGGCCGCGCCCGAGCCGATGCGCGCGGCGATCATGCGCGCGTTGGCGAAGAAGCCGGACGAGCGCTTCGCGACGGTGAAGGAGTTCTACGAAGCGTTCTCCCAGGGCGGGAAGCTCGCGGGCGGAACGGCGCAGCAGCCGCGCGTGACGATTCAGTCGAGCCCGGGCGAGCCGGTGAGCATGCGCGGCGCGACGCAGGCGACGGCGGCGATGGCTCCGTCGGCGCAGATGCAGTCGCAGCAGCAACCGCCGATGCAGCAGGCGGCGATGCACTCGCCGATGCAGCAACCGCCGATGCAGCAGGCGGCGATGCAGTCGATGCAGCAGCCGCCGATGCAGTCGATGCAACACGGGGGGCCGCCGGGTGGTGGTCCGCCGATCGTCGCGGCGGCCGCGAGTGGTGGCGGCGGTGGTGGCGGGAAGATGATCGCGATCGGCCTCATCGCGCTGTTCGTCCTCGGTGGCGGTGGCGTTGGCGCGTACCTGATGTTCGCGAACAAAGCTCCGAGGTCCGACGCGACCGACGGCGGGATCGCCGCGACGACCGCCGACGCGGGCTCGTCCGGAAGCGACGACGTCGACGCTTCCCTCGTGCCGCTGACGACGCTCGACGCGGGCAAGGACTCGGGTCGCGTGTTCTTCGACGCGGGCTTCCGACCGATCGTCGACGCGGGCAAGGTCGCGCCTGTTCCGACGCCGACGACCACATGCCATTGGATCCCCGCGTGCAAGCAGACCGCGACCTTGCGCGCGGCCGGCCAGAAAGCGCAAGCCGACAAGCTCGCCAACGACTGCCGCAACGCGGGGTGTGTCCCGGAGTGAGGAGCGAGCGTGTCGAGTCGGTAACGGCTTCCGCGGTGAACCACTCGCGCCTCTCGTACGTCCAATGGATGTTACGATCGGCCCCGAGATGGAATGCCCCTCCTGCAAGACCCCCGTCGACGATTCGCAGCGGTTCTGTCCCAAATGCGGCGCGCTCGTCGCGGCGGAGACGGCCGCGGTGGATCCGCTCCTCGGCACCACCATCGGCGGCAAATACAAGATCGTCAAAGTGCTCGGCGAAGGTGGGATGGGCACGGTCTACGAAGGCGCGCAGAGCCTCGGGACGAAGATTCGCCGCGTCGCGATCAAGACGCTCCATGCGCACTTGTCGAAGGATCCGAAGATCATCGCGCGCTTCCAGCGCGAGGTCGGGACGATCGCGGAGCTCGAGCACCCGAACACGATCCAGGTCTACGACTTCGGATCGACGACCGAGGGGCAGCTCTACATCGTCATGGAGTACGTCCAGGGGTTGAACCTCGCCGACGAGCTCGAGAAGCACGGGCCGATGGATCCGTCGCGCGCCGAAAAAATCATGGCGCAGATCTGCGGCTCGCTCGAAGAGGCGCACGCGCGCGGGATCGTCCACCGCGACTTGAAGCCGGACAACGTGGTGCTCACCGAGCGCGCCGGCAAAAAAGATTTCGTGAAGGTCCTCGACTTCGGGATCGCGAAGCGCGGCGGCGAGGAAGACAAGAACGAGCCGAAGCTCACGCAAGCCGGCATGGTGCTCGGGACGCCGCCGTACATGAGCCCGGAGCAGTTCACCGGAAAGCCGATCGACGCGCGGAGCGACATCTACTCGCTCGGCGTGATGGCGTACGAGATGGTCGCCGGCAAGCTGCCGTTCAAGGCGGAGACGGCGTGGGAGTGGGCGACGCAGCACATGACGGTGCAGCCGATCGCGATCGAGTCGACCGAGGCGGGATCGCACGTGCCGGAGAAGATGCGCGGCGCGATCAAGAAGGCGCTCGCGAAGTCGCCGGACGACAGGTGGCCGACGGTCGCGGCGTTCATGGAGGCGTTCACGCTCGGCGCGGCGGAGCACGCGGCGCAAGTCTCGGGCGTCGCGGGGCCGGCGATGCGTGGAGGGACGGCGGTGCTCGGTGCGGGCGGCGCGGTCGCGGCCGTCGCGCCGCCTGTCGACTCGGGTGTCGGAAGCGGGCCGCGCGAGAAGACGCAGCCGGGTGGTGCGCCGCCCGACTTCGGAGCGATGGGGCAGACGGCGCCGATCGGTGGCGCGGGCGCGATGGGCGGCGCCGGAGGGACGACGCCGATCGGTGGCGGCCATCCGTATCAACAACCGCAAGGGCAGAGTGCTCCGTACGGAGCGCCTCATGGCGGTGGCGGCTATGCCGCGCATGCCGCGCCGATGATGGCGGGCCCTGCGGGCTACGCGCAGCCCGGGATTCCGCAAGCGCCGTCGCGCGACGAGGGCGGCGGCGGTGGCAAGGCGATCCTGCTCGTGCTCGCGGCGCTGCTCGGTGTCGGCGCGATCGTCGTCGTCATCTTCGCGCTTCGCGGGACCGGCGGTCACAGAGAGGTCGACCTCGGTCCGATCACGGCCGGCGGATCCACGACGTCGACGGCGCCCGCGACGGCGCCCGGCAGCACCGATCCGACACCGCCCCCGTTCGACACCACGCTCCCTCCGCTCGCGAGCGGCAAGGTGCCGCCGACGGCGACGCACACCGGCCCGAACCCGATCGTCCCGCACCCGACGACGACCACGCCTCCGACCACACCGCCGACGACGCCGACGACACCTCCGACGACGCCGACGACGCCCCCCACCACGCCGCCTCCGCCTCCGCCGCCGCCGCCGCCGCCTGCAGCCGAGCCCTCGGTGTGCGGGGCGTCGCGCCTGATGCGAAGCAGAGGGATGCTCAAGGAGGCCAATCTCCTGGCCGCGCAATGCAAACAGCAGGGCGGCAACCCGTAGCTACCGCCGAAACCAGGGCATCTTCACGCCGAGAGCGCGCGCGGCTTCGAGGAGCTCCTCGGTGATCGTGTCGACGGTGTGATCGACGACGCTGCGACCGCGCGCGAGGTCGGCGTCGACGTGACGCTCGTCGCAGAACGCGCGCACCGATTCTTTGACGCCGGCGTCGCGCGCGCGAAGGACGTCGAAGCGATCGTCGCCGAAGATGTAGAACCCGCTCATGCCGGCCATCGCGGGATGATTTCGGATCGTCGTGAAGAAGCTCGCGTCGTCGCGGAGCTCGGCGTCGACCGCGGCGAGGCGCGCTACGTCGAGGCAGCCGCGACCGAGCGCGCGCGCGACGGAGTGCTCGATGCCGTCGGCGTGCTGGACGCCGCGCGCGCCGTCGGGCACGCGCATGCTGAGCGAGTAGAGGCAGCGCTCGACGCGGAGCTCGCGCGCGAGTCGATCGAGGTGCGGCGCGAGGATGCCGTTTCCGCCGTGACCGCTGACGAACGCGACGACGCGCGGGCGCGGTTGGGCGGCGACGTCGTACGAGTGACGCAGCAACGTCGAAACGATGTCGACGGTCGCGGCGAAGAAATCGTCGAACGCGAGGTACGCGGGGCTCCATTCGCGCGCGAGCTCGGCGACGCCGTCGGTCGCGTACGGGACGTGGCCGACGTACCGTGCGCCCGAAGCGCACGCGACGCGCGTCGCGATCGCCGCGCCGGTGCGATCGTCGATGTCGGGTGGGAGCGCCGGTCCGTGCGCTTCGCAAGCGTTGCCCATGCTGAAGACAGCGACGGCGCGGCGCATCTCGCCGGTCGGATCGTCGGCGTCGAGATCGGCGCGCGTCACGCGCGGAGAGGTCGTCGCGACGCCGAGGCCGCTGGCGTGCGCGCGCATCTTCGCGAGGAAGGTCGCTCGCGCGCCGTCGGGATCGTTCTTCGTCATGCGCGTGCTGATAGCACGGCGACATTCGGCGGACGGTGACGCCAGCTACTTCTTGCCGGCGGCCTTCCGCATCATGTCTTCGAGGGAGTTGTCGGGCGCGCCCTTCGCCGGGGGGATCGTCGCGGCGAGGGAGGGCGTCGTGTTGGGTTTCGGAGGTGCAGCGACGGCGACGCCGCGCGCGGGAGCGGTGGGCTTCGCGGGGATGGGCTTCGCGGCGACGGGCGGCGGGTCGGTCGTGGTCGCGGTCGCGGTCGCGGTCGTGATCGTGGTCGCGGTCGCGGTCGCGGCGACGGCAGCGATGTCCGTCGTCGGCAACGGCGCGGCGGGAATCGTCGCGGCGGCGGCGGCGGGCGGGCGCGAGGGCTGGCGCATCACGAGCGCGGTGATTCCGATCGCGGAGATCGCGAGACCGACGGACGCGCCGATGATCGCGCCCGTGAGCGCGCTCTTTCGTTTCGGCTGTGCGACCGGCGCCTCTTCCATCGTCGTGATGATCGGAGGCGCCATGTTCAGCACCGTCGGCGGCACCGAGAAGCGCGACGACGGCGGCGACGAAGGCAGCGTCGGTCGCGGCTCGCTCGACAGCGGCGCGCTCGACAGGGGCGTCGGCACGACGAGCGGCGGAGGGGGGCGTTGGTTCTGGCGCGGCATGTCCGACGCGAGCTTTGCGAGTTCCTTCAGGTCGCGGCGCGAGCGCCGCTCCTTCGTCTCTACCGTCGTGGACATTCGACTTCCTCCGCTGCGCGGCGCCGGCGGTCCCAACTTCCCGCCATGCCTGATCGCAGTCGCGGCGAACATTTCCGCACTCGCCCGACACAGTCACAGCACAAGCGCGTCTCGATTCGAAATCGATGTCGAAAGGTCGCACCGTGTGCGTGACGCGCTTACGAGCGACGGCGACCCGGCGCAGGCTCGCGTTCCGTCGCGACGTCGGCATCCGTGAGCACGAGCGTCTCGTGCGATTGCCGAGCTTCCGCGCTCGATTCGACTCGACGCACCGTGCCCGACTGCCGCCCTCGGAGCGCCGTCTGTCGCTTCGCCGTGGCGAGCGTGAGCTGTGCGCCGAGCGTCGCGACGTCCGCCGTTCGCAGATCGCGATTGCGTACGAGCGCACCATCGATCGCTTCGGCCAACGCATGCGGCACCCACGGCGCGACGCTGCGCAACGGCTTCGCGTCTTCGCGCGCGATCGCCATCATGATCTCGAGGTGGCCACGACGACTCGCGAACGGCGACGCGCCGGTCAGCATCTCGTACATGAGCGTGCCGAGCGCCCACACGTCCGCGCGCCCGTCGATGTCGCTCACGCCCGTGAGCTGCTCCGGCGCCATGTACTGCGGCGTCCCGACGGCCGTACCTTTGTTGGTGAGCGGGACGAGGAATGGCTCGTCGTGCATTCGCTTCGAGATGCCGAAGTCGACGATCTTCGCGAGGAGCGAGCCGTCGTCGCGCGTCGTCAAGAAGACGTTCGCCGGCTTCAGATCGCGGTGGACGATGCCGCCTGCGTGCGCCTTCTCGAGGCCGCGCGCGACTTGCCTTCCGATCGTGACCGCGGTCTCGACGTCGAGCCGGCGCTCGCGCGCGAGACGCGCGTCGACATCTTCTCCTTCGAGGAGCTCGGTGACGAGGAAGAGGCCGTGCGTCGCGTCGGTGCCGACGTCGAAGGTCTGGACGATGTGGTCGCTGATGATCGTCGCCGCCGCGCGCGCCTCGCGCTCGAAGCGCGCCTCGACGTCGCGTGATCCCTTGTGCTGCGCGTGGAGGATCTTGATCGCGACGTGCTTGCCGAGCCCGAGATGCACGGCCTCGTAGACGGCGCCCATCGCGCCGCTCCCGATCGCGCGATCGAGTCGGTATCGCTCCGCCAACACGGCACCGAGCCGCGGATCCGCACGGGTCATGGAACGCAGACTCCTCGCCGCCTCTTCAGCTAAGCACCTCTCCCGCACCACGCAATGAGAGAGTCCGTCTGCGGGTGTCCCCTAAACGCACGACAGCGATGTACGATGAGGTGATGAGCGACGCGCCGAAGATACGCGGCGACGAGCAGACGGCGCTCGCGCCGCTGTCGCCGGCTGCGTCTCCGGGTGGCCTCGGATCGCCGTCGCCATCGCTGGGCACGCTGACACCTTCGAGTGAGGCGGTTTCGTCGGTCTCGCCGCGGCAGCTCCTCGCCGGGCGCTACACGATCCTCGGGCTCGTCGGCGTGGGCGGGATGGGGAGCGTGTATCGTGCACGCGATGCCGAGCTCGACGAGGTGGTGGCGCTCAAGGTGCTGCGCCGCGAGCTCGTCGATACACCGGGAATCCTCGAACGCTTTCGCCAAGAGGTGAAGCTCGCGCGGCGCGTGACGCACCCGAACGTCGCGCGCATGTTCGACATCGGCGAGCACGCCGGCGAGAAGTTCCTCACCATGGAGTACATCGAGGGGCAGTCGCTCGCGGCCGTCCTCGCCGAGCGACAGCCGTCCCTGCGCGAGATCATCGCGCTCGCGAAATCGATCTGCGCGGGCCTCGAGGCGGCGCACGCGGCGGGCGTCATTCATCGCGACCTGAAGCCCGACAACGTGCTCCTCGCGAACGACGGTCGCGTCGCGATCAGCGACTTCGGGATCGCGCGCGCGGCGCACGATGCGGGCGCGGCGGTGAAGACGAGCGGGATGACGATCGGGACGCCGGCGTACATGGCGCCCGAGCAGGTCGAGGGCGGGCCGATCGACGCGCGCACCGACATCTACGCGCTCGGCGCGATGCTCTACGAGCTCTGCACGCGCGAGCGACCGTGGCAGGGCGAGACGGTCTATGCGATCGCCGCGGCGCGTCTCGTGAGGCCGCCTCCGGATCCGCGCGCGCTGCGTCCGTCCGTTCCGCAATCGGCGGCGGAGATCGTGATGCGGTGCATGGCGCGCGCGCCCGCGGATCGATACCAGAACGTCGGTGAGCTGATGCGCGCGGTCGAGGCGGCGGTCGCCGACGACATGGGCACCCCGCCGCGCTCGGCGGTTCCGGTCGCGCGTTCGCAAGAGCGCGTCGAAGCAGAGGCGAAGACGATCGGCGTCCTCCCGTTTCGCAACGCTGGAAAACCCGAGGACGACTACCTCGCCGAAGGGCTCACCGACGATCTGATCGACGCGCTGTCGATGGCGAGCGGGCTTCGTGTGCGCGCGCGCGGCGCCGTCATGCGCTTCAAGGGCATCGACCGCGACGCGCGTGAGATCGGCCGCGAGCTCGACGTGCAGGTCGTCGTCGACGGATCGGTTCGCAAGGTCGGCGCGCAGCTTCGCGTCAACGCGCGCCTCGTCAGCGTCGCCGATGGCTTCCAGCTCTGGGCGCGGCGCTTCGATCGTCCGGAGTCCGAGTTCCTCTCCGTCGGCGACGAAGCCGCGAACGCGATCGCCGAAGCGCTCACCGTCGAGCGCGGTGCACCGAAGCGCGACGCGCCGACGGACCCCGCAGCGCTCGATCTCTACCTGCGCGCGCGGCACGAGTACCACAAGGGTTGGGTGCCGAACGTCGAGAAGGCGATCGGTCTCTTCGAGCAAGCGCTCGCGCGCGCGCCGGACGATCCGACGATCCTCAGCGGGTACGCGCTCGCCGAGCTGCGGAAGTTCGCGAACGACCTGGCGGGCACCGACGAGTCGGGGGATCGCGGGCGACGTGCCGCGGAGCGCGCGCTCGCGACGGCTCCGCACATGGGCGAGGCGCGCGTCGCGTTGGCGAACTACGCGCTCAGCATGGGCAACGCGGTCGAGGCCGCGCGCGCGACGCGCGAAGCGTTGCACGTCGCGCCGGGATCGGCCGACGTGCACGATCTCCGCGGTCGCCTGCTCGTCGAGCTCGGCGAGCTCGAAGAAGGAATCGTCTCGCTGCGGACCGCGACGACGCTCGAGCCGCTCAACGGTCGCGCGAAGTCGGACATGGCCCGCGCGTTCGCGCTCCTCGGCAACTGGCCGGTGGTCGACGCGATGCTCGCGAGCTGGGTCGTGGAGACGGATGCCGCCAACTTTTTCTGGTTCATGTCGGCGCGCCTCGCGCTGTGGCGGCGCGACGCCGAGTGGGCGCAGCGCATCCGCGACGGGCTGCGTTCGCTCGATTTCCCGCTGAAAGATTCGGTCCTCGAGTTCTGCGGGCTCATTGTCGACGGGAGGATCAGCCACGCGCTCACGAACATGGCCGAGTCGTGGGGCAAGATGTCGTCGCGCGCGGTCCGCCGCCCGATTTTTTTCCGCCAGCTCACGGCGGAGGTGTTCGCGTTCACCGGTCGAAACGACGAGGCGCTCGGCATGGTCGAATCGGCCGACGCGATCGGCCTCATCGATCTCGCGTGGATCGATCACTGCCCGCTTCTCGATCCTCTGCGTGCGTCTCCACGCTACGTCGCCGTCCGCGCGCGCGTGGCGGATCGCGCGCGTGCTGTGCTCGCGGCGCTGCGCGGTTGACTAGATCACGAGCTCGCCGAGCAGCGGCAACGTGCCGACCTTCACGTCGCGCGCCGCACGCGTGAGCCGATCGTGGAGCTGCGGCAGCTTCATCGCCGGCAGCGCGTGGGCGCCGCGATCGATCGGGCGGAAGAAGTTGTCCCAGTGCGAGAGGAGCACCGCGCGGGGTGAGAGCTTTCGAAGGGCGCGCTCCGGCAAGTCGCGGCTCGACGTCCATCCCGCGACGCACAGCATGACGAGATCGACGTTGCGCGACTCGAGCTTCGCATCGATGAGCTCCGCGCTGCCGAGGTGATAGAGCGTGCGCCCCGCGACGGCGATCTCGACGCCGAACACGGCGCCGCATTTGTACTGCTCGGTGCGAAGCGGGACGTCGTCGCAGTCGGCGATGTCGCCGGGGAAGGGGACGCGGCCGAGCGCGAAGCGCGAGTGCGCGCTCGGGACGAAGCGAAGGCGAAACGGGCCGACCTCGCGGACGACGGCGTCGCCGCCGGCGGAGCGCTCGACGTCCTCGACTTGCGTTTCGGGGACGCCGTGTGCGCGGCAGAGGATCGACGCGGATCGCGAGCCGAACACTTTGGCGCCCGTCAGCCGCGCGATCATCGGAACGTCGAGCACGTGATCGAAGTGCGTGTGCCCTACGACGATCGCGTCGGCGCGCGGAACGTAGCGGCGGATCGCGTGAACGTCGGGCGCGAGCGGCAGGACGATGCATCGCGCGAGCGACGCGCGCGTGACGTACGGATCGATGAGCACCGTGTGATCGCCGCACGTGATCGCGAAGCCCGCGGTGCCGAGCCATCGGACGCGGACTTCGTCTTTGGCTCCCGGCGCGGCGAGTGCGTGCTCGCCGAAGGCGATCGATTCGGGGCGCACGGCGTCGTCTATACCAGCTTCGCGAGGAAGCGCTTTGCGAACAGATAAGCGTCGCCCGGCCATCGCGCCGAGACGTAGCGTCCGTCGTCGACGACGAACGCCGCGGTGTCGTCGTCGGCGGTGCCTCGCGTCGTCATCGTGCGCGGCCCGCGCTCGAACTGTGAGCCGGGTGCGTCGAGCGCGCGCCTTACTTCGTCTTCGACGTACTCGGGGTACGTGCGGTAGTAGCGCCCGAGCTTCCAGAACGTGAGCATGTACGCCGAGCGCTCCATGTACTTCGGGAGGCACGTCGTGCGCGATGCGTGGAGCACGCTCTTGCCGTCGTCGCCTTTGCTTCGCGCGAGGACGACCACGCCGTGACAGATCGCGCCGACGGGACGACCGAGCTTCCAGAACGCGGCGACCTTCGCGTGCAGCGTCGCGCCGTCGAGGTACTGCCGCATGCCGGGCGCGTGACCGCCGGGAAGCACGAGACCGTCGTACGCCGTCGGATCGATTTCGTTCCACGCGATCGGCGCGCGAAACTCGCGCGACTGCTCGAGCTCCGCGTAGAACGCCTTCGGCTCGGGATCCGCGCCGAGCTGTCCGAAGAGGACGCCGGTGAGGAGAAGCGGATCGGCCGCGGGCGCTTCGCCGCCGCGCTCGGTCGCGAAGACGACGTCGTGCCCGGCGCGCGTGAACATACGCCACGGCACCGCCACCTCCGTCACGTCGAAGTCGCGATCGGGGAGCGGGATCAGGATCCTCGACATCGATGCAGGCTACCGCGGCGCGCGCGTTCGAGCTTGCGCGGCGTGCGCGGCGTGCGCGGCGTGCCAGCGCGAGATCGCTCGACCTCCCCGGAAAACCCGCTACATCCGTGCGATGCACGCGCGTCGCCCCGAAGTCCTCGCCCCTGCCGGCGACGCCGATG
>JAYVXB010000349.1:0-17106 GCA_043785585.1 Deltaproteobacteria bacterium
CCCAATGGCTCCGCGCGCGATCGGTCATCGTGTTACCTCGCGGTACAGCCGCACGTCGCTTCGCAGTCCGTGACGCACTCGAGCTTGCGCGTCGTGCTCGCGAACGGAACGCAGCACGCGCTCCGAAGATCGCACCCCGCGCCGTCGCCGCACGTGCACGTCGTGCCGACCATGACGCCCGAGCAGCAGAGTCCGCTCTGGCACGTGGCCCATCCGTCGCAGTCTTCGTTCGACATGCAGCGTGGCAGCGCCGCGTCGACGTCGGGGCCGTTCGTTCCGTGATCGAAGAGGAGCGCGTCGGACATCGCGTGTGCGTCGCCCGCGATCGCGTCGCCGTGCGCTGCGCTGCCGTCGCCGTCGGGATCGCAGCCTGCGTCCGACGGCAGGTTCGGATCGAGGAGCTCGAGCGACGAGCCGGCGCCGCACCCGACGCACGCGCAGAGAAGGAGAGCGGTGAGCGCGCGTCTCATCGCGCACCCGGGCAGTCGTCGGGAGTCGCTACGCATCGCATCGCGAGCTCGCCGGGGACCGCGCAGCAGATCGCGGGCGGCACGCATCCCGCGTCACCGCCGCACGTGCAGCTCCCTTTGCGCGGCTTGCCGCTGCAGCACCAACCCGTCTCCGGATCGCAGCTGCCGTTGACGAAGCAGCCGCTGTAGATGCAGACGCCCGGACCGTTCGGTGGGTACTCGCCGACGATCGGCGGCGTGAACCCTTGGTAGATCGCGGCGTCGAAGACGTCGGCCCACCACGGCGCGGCCTCGTCGCCGACGACGTCCGCGACGCCTCCGTCGTGCGACGTCGCGCATGCGTCGGGCGTGTCGTGGACATTGCCGCCGCACGCCGCGCCGAGCAAGACGAGCGCCGACGCGCCCGCAAGCGCGACCGCGACGCCGCCCGCGAGCGCCATCGCGCGCGTCACCACGAGGTCACCCCGATGTGCTGATCGAACGTGAGCTCGCCCGTGTCTTTGCATCCGTACGACGAGTCCGCATGCGCCGTGACGAACGTCGGCTCGGCCGAGACCATCGGATCCCAAGGCGCGACGATCGACGCGCTGTGCTCGCCGTACGAGTGCACACCCGCCGCGATCGTGGACGCCGTCGGACACGGCGACCACGCGCCACCCTGCCCGGCGCGCAGATCGCGCGGCGCGGTCAGGTGATCGCCGCTGTCTTTCGTCGAGAGACCCATGAGCGTGAAGCTACCGCTCCCCGGCTCGGTCTCTTGAAACCACGCGAGCGACGCCGCCGTGCTGTAGCGATCCGCGGCGACGATCGGCATGAACTGCCCGCCCGTGTACGACGTCGGCGGGAAGTGCCGGACGCGCCACCCCGGCGTGAGCTGCCCCGCGTCCTCGATCGCGCAGTTGCCTCCGTCGCGCGCGTCGCAATCGAAGAAATAGATTTCGCTCTGCCCCGTCGACGTCGAGCGCTGTCGGTACGCGAGGTAGAAGTGGTTGCCGCGATCGCCGACCTCGAACGTAAACGGGTACGCGTCGCGCCACGCGCGCCCGAGCGCGCCCGGCAACGTCGGATCGATCGTGATCTTGTTCATCACGAAGATCGTCGACCCGTTCCACGGGGTCGACGTGCCGTTGATGTCGACGGTGCGCCAGATGTGGATGATGCGGAGATCGAACGTCGCGCCATCCTCGGAGCGCGGGATGATGTACGCGATGTGACCCTCCGCGTTCGACGTGAGGCGCACGAGCGGGCGATCTTTGTAGACGTCGTCGTCGGCGAGGCGACCGACGGACGGCGTCTCGATCTTGAAGACGGGCGGATCTTGCTCGGCGGTCGCGACGAAGAGCTCGCCCTTCACGCGATCGGTGAACGCGACGACCGACGTGCTGGCGCGACGCGAGAACGACGGACGGCTCGGCGGGCGACCGGGGATGTAGATCGCGACGCGCGGCTCGCTCCAGTGGACGAGATCGAGCGTCGACATCGTCGCGATCGCGTCGGGCGCGGCGACGTCGTCGCGCGTGTACGCGAGGCTGACGTAGTCGACGGTCTTCACGCTCTCGTTCTCGGAGAGCGCGGGGGCGCCGGCGAGAGCGATCGCACACGGCGGCGACGCGCACGTCGCGGGCGCGGGCGGGATCGTGCCGACGCGCGTCCACGTCTTGCCGTAGTCGCTCGAGTACGACACGCCGTTCGCGCTACGGCGCGCCTTGGGGACGAGGCGCTGCGTCTGTTCGTCGGCGTCGAAGAGGCCCGATTCGTCGGTGTACCCGAGCACGACGCGATCGGGCACGCCGTACTGCTGCCATACGGCCATCGACGGATCGTTCGCGTAGAGCTTGCCGATCGCGCCGCCGCCGTCGGGCGGGTCGCTGCCGTTCGGGTCCGCCGGAAACGGGCGCGGACGCGGATCGCAAGCGGCTCCCGACGCGAGCGACATCGCGGCAAAGAGAGCGCCACCAAGCGCGAATGGCCACCTCGGGTGGAGCACGGCGCGCGAGCTTACTTACTTTTCTCACGCCGTCGACGTGTACGAAGTCCGTCCATACTAGGATGCGCGCCGATGCAGCAGCCGTCCTTCGAGCCGTACGCCGCGCCATCCGCCGACGCGCCGCCGCCGCCCGGCGGACCGATCCGTTTCGGTGACGCGATCAAGTTCTGTTTTCGGGCCGAGAAGCCGTGGATGAACATCCTCGTCTCGAGCCTCCTCGCGTTCATCCCGGTCGCGGGACCGATCGCGCTCGGCGGATGGCACGCCGAGATCATGCAGCGCCTCGTGCGCCGCCACCCGACGTCGATCCCGACTCTCGAGTTCTCCGACTTCACGCACTACCTCTCGCGCGGCGTGCAGCCGTTCGTCATGCGCGTGCTCGTCTCGCTCCCGTTCACGGTGCTCATCGTCTTCGGGTCGATGATCGGCGGCGTGTCCGCCAGCCTCGCGGGGCGCCGCGGCGATCCGACCGTCATCTTCGTCGTGTGGGGCATCATCGCGGGCGTCTCGTTCTTGATGGCGCCGTTCATGGCGATCCTGACGACCGCCGTCTACACGCGCGCCGATCTCGTCGAAGAGCTGGGACCGGCGATGCAGCCGCGCAAGCTGATGACGTACATGGGCGCGACGTGGCTCGGCGTGATCGGGTCGGCGTTCGTGTTCGGACTGTTGTCGTTCGCAATGATCCTCGTCGGTATCCTCGCGTGCTACGTCGGCGCGTTCATCGCGTCGGCGATCGTGCAGCTGGGCCAGCTGCATTTGCGATGGCAGATCTACGAGCGGTTCGTGGCGCGCGGCGGCGAGCCCATACCGGTCAAGGCCGCGGTGACGTTGCCGAGCGAGCAGGCGCGGGTGAATCCGTATGCGCCGTACGGAGGAGGCGGGCCGCCACCGCCACCGCCCGGGTACGCGCAAGGGCCGTATCCGCCGCCTCCTCCTCCGCAATATCCCCCGCGCTAGCCGCGGCCGTCGACGCCCGATTTCAACGCTGCGTTCTCGGCTTCGAGCGTCGCGATCCTCTTCTTCAAGGACTCCACCGTCGCGCGCACATCCATCGCGTCGACCTTCTGTGGAATGTGCTGCGGGCAGTTGACGTCCCACGCGACGATCTCGAGCACGATCACGCGCTCGCCACGCGCCTTCGCGCCCGCCGGCATGAGCTTCGCGATGAGCGCGTCGTCCCCTTCGACGACGCGCGCGCGCCCCCAGATCTTGATCCGGCGGCGCCGCTCGTAGTCCATCAGGAAGAGGAACGCGCGGTCGTTCTCCGCGAGGTTACCGGCGGTGATGTATTGCCGATTCCCCGCAAAGTCGACGAACGCGAGCGTCGTCTCGTCCATCACGCGGAGAAATCCTTTCGGCCCTCCGCGATGCTGGATGTACGGCTGGCCGTCCGCGCTCGCGGTCGCGAGATAGAAGCTGTCGCGCTCCGCGATGTACTCCGCGAGCTCGGGCGTGACGGTCGTCTCCCAGCCGTCGCCCTCTTCCATGCGTTGGTACATCGCGCGCGAGCCCCGTTGCTCCTGTGCGGCTTTGACGTTGGGCGTGAACGCGACGTCGCTCGCGATGTGCTTGGGCATGACGCTCTCCTCAGCGCGGGTGATGGTGGACGACGGGCTCGAAATCGATCTCCGTGCCCGAGACCACGTTCACGAAGTTCGTGAACACCGACCACGCGACGTTGGCGATGAGCTCGATGACCTCGGCGTCGCTGAAGCCGGCGCGACGAACGTCGGCGACGTCGGCGTCACGCACGTGGCCGCGCTTCTCGACGACGACTCGCGCGAACCTGGCGCCGGCGGCGACCTTGGGGTCCGACGCGCGCCCCTCGCGTGCCTCGGCGAGGTCCGAGTCGCTCAACCCGGCGCGCTTTCCGAGGTAGGTGTGCGCGGACAAGCAGTAGTCGCAGCCATCGACCTCTGCGGTCGCGAGCGCGATGGCCTCACGCGTCTTGGCGTCGAGCGTTCCTTTGTGGATGGCGCCGTTGAGGCTGACCATCCCCTCGAGCGCGGCGGGCGACTGCGCGGTCACACGAAACAGATTCGGCACGACGCCGAGCCCCTTCTTCACGGCGTCGAGCAGCTCCTTCGTGGTCCCCGTCGCGGTGGCAGGATCGATGGCGGCGATGCGATTCATGGTCGGTCTCCTTTTGCGAGCTCGGTTCGTCCGGGCTCGAGAAGGACAATGCGTCTTTGCAGCTCACGTGAGAATGGCCGAACGCTGAAAGACATCGTTGCGTGATATGCAATGATCGCCGTGGACCGAATCGACGCGATGATCGCCTTCGTCGCTACCGCCGACGCAGGTGGGTTTTCCGCGGCCGCTCGACGGCTCGGCCGCTCGCCCGCGTCGATCACGCGCGCCGTCGCGTTCCTCGAAGAGCGCACCGGCTCACAGCTCTTCCGGCGCACGACGCGGGTGACCAAGCTCACCGATTCGGGCGACCGCTATCTCACGGCGTGCCGCCGGATCCTCGCCGATCTCGCCGACGCGGACCAACTCGCCGCCGGCGAGCGCGCCGTACCGCGCGGGGTCCTCACCGTCACGGCGCCGGCCACCTTTGGACGCATGCACGTGCGCCCGCTCGCGGACGCTTTCCTCGACGCGCACGAAGACGTGCACGTGCGCCTGCTGCTGCTCGATCGTCTCGTGAACCTGATCGACGAGGGGGTCGACGTCGCCGTGCGAATCGCGCACATGCCCGACTCGTCGCTCGTCGCCGCGAAGGTGGGGGAGGTCCGTCGGGTCGTCTGCGCGAGCCGCGCGTACGTCGCACGACGACGACGACCGAAGGAGCCGTCGGACCTCGCGACGCACGATTGCATTTCGTTCTCGCAGCTGACGCCGAGCGACGTGTGGACGTTCGCGGCCAAGCCGGGAGGCAACGCGACGCACGTGAAGACGAAACCGCGGCTCATCGTCAACAGCGCCGACGCGGCGATCGGCTCCGCGCTCGACGGACGCGGCGTGACGTGCGTTCTCTCGTACCAAATCGAGAGCGAGCTTCGCGATGGACGCCTCGTTCGCCTGCTCGCTGCGTTCGAACCACGGCCGCTGCCGGTGCACGTCGTCTACCCCGCCGCGAGCGCATCGAGCGCCAAGGTGCGCGCGTTCATCGACATCGCCGTGCCGAGGCTTCGAGCGGCCTTGTCGTCCGCGATCGGATGATCGACACGGGCGTGCTCCGTCGACCGCGACCGCGCGAAGAACCTCCGCTACGCTCCCGTTCATGGCCGACCTCTTCAGCCATACCGTTCGCACGCTGTTCCGACGCGAGCTCCTCCCGGTCCGCCTCCGCTGGTGGTTCGCGGCCGAAGGCATGTGCGATTGGAACCGCGTCCTCGAGCGCGACCTCGCTTCGCACCTCGGGGGTCGCGAGGACGCGCGCGCGATCTTGTCGCGGATCAGCGTCCCGATGTTCCACCGTCGCTACGACCTCCTCCGCCGCGCGAACCCTCGCCTCCCCGATCGCAACGCCGAACCGCGCGCCGTCGCCCTCCTCTTCGGCGGCCTCTACCGCGTCGCAAGCAAGCCCGACTCCGCGTGGATCTTCGACGCGGTCGGCGGCGCGCCTCGCACGTTGCGCGATCACGCGCGCGCCGAGCTTCTCATGGCGCCCTTCGACGCGAACGCGCGTTGGGAGGAAGTGACGACGCACCTCGGCGAGCTCCTCATCGCGCTCACCGATCGTCTGCCGGATCACCTCCCGCGCGCGCGTCCAATCCTCGGCGAGATCTGCTTTGCCGCCGGCGAGCGCTTCGCGCGTCGCGTCGCGCGCGCGTACGATCTCCCGCTCGGCGGCGCGCCGAATCCGGAGCTCGCGATCGAGATGCTTCGGATGAGCGAGTACGTCTTCCGCGTGAACCCGGATCACTGGGGCGAAGGGCGCGCGAACGATCCCACCGGATGGCTCGAGGGGAACGCATGCCCCTGGTACACCGCGCCCGGTTGGAACGGCGCGCACTGCGGGATCTTCGGGCAGTTTCAGTCCGGGATCAGCGCGGCGTTCGGGCTCAGGTACCAGCTCTCGAAGACGATCCCGAAGCATGGCGGTGGGACGTGCCGCGTCGACTTGAAGCCCATCGTGCTGCGGCGATCGGCGGAAGGGGCGGCGCTATGAAGGCCGGCGTCGCGCTCCGGATCGCGCTCGCGCCCGTCGTCGCGATCGCGCGCGTGCTCGAACGTCGCCTCCGGACCTCGACGCGCGTCGAGCCACGCGCGCGGCGTGCCCTCGCGGCGTTCGCGCACCGCTCGCGGATGGCGCGCTCGTTCGTGCGCCTTCGCATGATGCCGCTGGTCTGAGACATGGCGGCGCGCGACTTCTTCCTGCCCGACGCGAAGAAACGCGTCGCGAGCGCGATCGAGGCGATCGAAAAGCAGACGGCCGCGGAGATCGTCGTCGCGGTTCGACGCCGCTCGGGCCACTACCGCCACGTCGACCTCGCGTTCGGCGCCGTGCTCGCGTTCGGCGCGCTCCTTTTCGTTCTCTTCCATCCGCAGCCGTTCGCCACCGAGATGATCCCGGTCGACGTCGCGATCGCGTTCGTCGTCGGCGCCCTCGTCTGCGCGAACACGCCGCCGATGCGTCGCCTCCTCGTGTCGCGGCGCCTAATGAACGAGAGCGTGCGGACGGCGGCGCGCGCGGCGTTCTACGACATGGGGATCGCGCGCACGACCGGCCGCACGGGGATCCTCGTGCTCGTGTCGACCTTCGAACGAAAGGTCGAGATCGTCCCGGACCGCGCGGTGAAGCCGGCGGAGCTCGGCGCGGAGTGGCCGCGTGCGGTCGCCGCGATCGAAGCGTCGGTGCGCCGCGCGGATCTCGATGCGTTCCTCGCGGCGCTCGTCACCATCGCGCCGCCGCTCGCCGCCGCTCTCCCGGTGCAGCCCGACGACGTGGACGAGCTGCCGAACGAACCGGTGATCTCATGAACCGGAAGCGCAGGGTCGCGCTGATCGTCCTCGTCGTGCTCGCCGTCGTGGTCCTCGCGGCGACGATCGCGATGGCGCGTCCTGGTGGCGGCGGATCGTTCAGCGGTGGTGGCGGTGGTGGCGGCGGTGGTGGCGGCAGCCGAGGCGGCGGTGGGAGCAGCGGTGGCGGCGACGGGCTTTTCGGCTTCATCATCGGTGTCTTCTTCGAGCTCCTCCCGTGGCCGGTGAAGCTCCTCGTGATCGCCATTTTCATCGGCGCGTTCATCTTCAAGGCGGTCCGCGGAAAGAGCCAAGGCGACGACTGGAGCACCGCCGCCGATCAGGCGCAGTACCAACAACAGCAATGGACGCCGCCCGTCGCCGCGCGCCCCGTCGCCGCCGACGTGCGCACGCGGCTCGCCGCGGTTCGCCAGTTCGATCCCGACTTCTCGCTCGTCCTCTTCGAAGACTTTCTCTACGCGCTCTACGCCGAGACGCGCTACGCGCTCGGGCGCGGGCAGATCGCGCTTCTCTCCGCGTACCTCTCCCCGGACGTCCTCGCGCGCATGCAGTCGACGCGTCCAACGCCGACGCGCGCCGTGATCATCGGCGCGATGCGCTACGTCGACGCGGGCGGGCTCGACGCCGCGTCACCCGAGGTCCGCCTCGATGTCGAGCTCGAGTCGAACGTCGCGATCTTCGACGGCAACGCCGAGACGAGCCTCTACGTCGTCGAGCGCTGGACGCTCGCTCGCAAGCACACCGCGCGCTCGCGCAAACCCGCTCGTGCTCGCGTCCTCGATTGCCCCGGATGCGGCGCGCCTCTCACGGCCGTCATCGCCGGGACGTGCACGCACTGCAAGCGCGTCGTCGCGACCGGCGAGCTCGACTGGATCGTCCGCGACGCACAAGTCCTCCGCCAAGAGACGCGCCCACCGCTCCTCACGAGCGACGTCCAAGAAGAGGGCACGGACCTCCCGACGATCGTCGCGCCCGACGCGCAGCAGCGGTTCGTCGAGCTGCAGCAGCGCGATCCGGCCTTCACGTGGCACGCCTTTCAGCAAAGGCTCGGGCTCGTCTTCGGCGAGTTCCAAGTCGCGTGGTCCGCGCGTGACCTCGCGAAGATGCGCGCGTACCTCAGCGACAACCTCTTCCAGATGCAGAGCTACTGGGTCAACGCGTACGTGTCGCAAGGCCTCCGCAACATGAACGACAACGCGCGCATCGAGGGGATCGAGCTCGCGCGCGTGGAGTCGGACGCGTTCTACGATGCCGTGACGGTGCGCGTGCGCGCGGCCGGGCTCGACTACACGATCGCCGATCGCGACGGGCGCGTCGTCTCGGGCAGCAAGAGCCGCGAGCGCCGCTACACCGAGTACTGGACGCTCATCCGCGGCGCCGCGCGAAAAGGTCCGTCGCGCACCGACAACGCCTGCCCGAACTGCGGCGCGCCGCTCGTCGTGAACATGGCCGGCGTCTGCAACTACTGCAAAGCAAAGGTCACGAGCGGCGAGTTCGACTGGGTGCTCAGCCGCATCGAGCAAGACGAAGTCTACGCGGGGTAGAGCCCGCACACTTCCGCGAGCGGCTTGCCCGTCCGCAGTGCGCGTTTGAGCTGCGCGTAGCGCCAGTACGTGTAGATGACCGGAATCATCTCGAGCGTGAGGAACGCGCTCGACAAGAGGCCGCCGACCATCGGCGCCGCGACCCGCTTCATCACGTCGGCGCCGCTCCCCGTCGCCCACAAGAGAGGCACGAGCCCGATGAGCATCGTCGCCACCGTCATGAGCTTCGGCCGCACGCGCTGCACCGTCCCTTCGGTATGCGCGGCGATGATGTCGTCGAGGTTCCGGAGGCGGCCCTCGCGCACGCGTTTGTAGAACGCATGATCGATGTACACGATCATCACGACGCCAGTCTGCGCGGCGAGGCCGACGAGCGCGATGATCCCGACCCACACCGCGGTCGATAGACGGTAGTCGAGGAGATAGAGGAGCCACACGCTCCCGACGAGCGCGAACGGGATCGAGAGAAAGACGATCGCGACCTCCGTCATGTGCTTGAACTGCAAGTAGAGCAAGAGCGCGATGACGAGCAGCGCGACGGGGATGAGGATCTTCATCCGATCGCGCATCTGCTCGAGCAGCTCGTACTGTCCGGTCCACTTCAAGTACATCCCGCTCGCCATCGGGAGGTCCCCGCGCGCGAGCGCCGCGGCAACGGCGGCCTTCGCGTCGTCGACGTAGCCGCCCTGATCACGCCACGCTTCGGTGTCGACGTAGACGTAGCCGACGAGCATCCCGGCCTCGTCGCGGAGCATCGGCGGGCCCTCGGTGACGAGCACGTCGGCGATCTCGCCGAGCGGGACCGAATTCGCGCCCTGCATTCCGGCGCCGCGCAGCGGCACGAGCACCTCGCGTAGCTTCTCCGGCGACGAACGGAAGTCCTCTTTGTAGCGAACGTTCACGGTGTAGCGTCGCCGCCCGTCGACGGTCACCGTGATCGGCTCGCCGCCGACCGCCCCCTCGACGACCATGTCGAGATCGTCGATGCGAAGCCCGAAACGCGCCATCGCCTCGCGCTTCGGCACGACGTCGATGTACGTACCGCCGAGCGATCGCTCGTAGAGGACGCTCCGCGTGCCCGGCACGGCGCGCAAGACCGCCTCGAGCTTCGCCCCCGCCTGCTCGATCGCGGCGAGGTCCGATCCGAACACCTTGACGCCGACCGGCGTGCGCACGCCCGTGGAGAGCATGTCGACGCGCGCCTTGATCGGCATCGTGAAGGCGTTCGTCCAGCCGGGTTGCTGTAGCACCGCGTTCATCTTCGCGATGAGCTCGTCCCACGTCTCCGGCTCTTCCTCCGGCCAGAAGCGTCCGAGCGCGCCGCGCGTCCACTTCGGCGCCCACCCGCTGTACCAGCGATGGTGATGCGTCGTCGGCCACTGCTCCGGCGGCTTGAGCTGCACCACGGTCTCCACCATCGAGAGCGGCGCGGGATCGGTCGGCGTCTCCGCGCGACCGACCTTCCCGAAGACGCGCGTCACCTCGGGGAAGCGCGACAGCGCGCGGTCCTGCAGCTCGAGCTGCCGCTTCGCCTCCTCGATCGAGATGTTCGGAAACGTCGTCGGCATGTAGAGGATGTCGCCCTCGTTGAGCATCGGCATGAACTCGCTCCCGAGCTTCATGAAGAGCGGGATCGCCGATGCCATCGCGAAGGCGCCGATCGCGAGCGTCGTGAGCGGACGGCGAAGCGCGACGTACACGAACGGTGCGTACACGCGGATGATCGCGCGCGAGACGGGATGATTTGCCTCCTTGCGCACGCGTCCGGTCAACAGCATGTCGCGCAGCGCGGGCGCGAGCGTGATGCTCAGGATCGCCGCCGCGAGCATGACGAACGTCTTGGTGAACGCGAGCGGTTTGAAGAGGCGGCCGGCCTGGCCGTTGAGTCCGAAGATCGGGAGGAACGAGACGGCGATGATGAGGAGCGAGAAGAAGATCGCGGGCGTGACTTCCTTCGCGGCCTCGTGAAGGAGCTTCGAGCGCTCCGCGAAGGAGAGGTTCGGCGGCGCGTGCTCGAGCTTCTTGTGGCACGCCTCGATCATCACGATCTCGGCGTCGACCGTCGCGCCGATCGCGATCGCGATTCCGCCGAGGCTCATGATCGTCGACGGGATGCCGAACGCGTACATCGGCACGAACGAGATCAGCACGGCGAGCGGCATGCTCACGATCGGGAGCGCCGCGCTCCGCACGTGCAGCAAGAAAATGAGAATGACCAGGCCGACGGTGATCCCTTCTTCGATCAGCGTGCGCTTCAGCGTCGAAATCGAGCGCTCGATGAGCGACGAGCGATCGTACGTGGTCACCACCTCGACGCCTGGCGGCAGCGCCGTCCTCAGCTCGTCGAGCTTCGTCTTGACGCGATCGATCACCTCGAGCGCGTTCTCCCCGTAGCGCGACATCACGATCGCGCCGACCGTCTCGCCTTGGCCGTCGAGCTCCGCGAGGCCGCGCCGGATGTCGGGGCCGAACTGCACGCGCGCCACGTCGCCGACGCGCACCGGCGTCCCCTGCGCGTCGGCGCGGATCGCGACCTGCTCGAGCTGCGCCAGGTTCTCCAAGTAGCCCCGCCCGCGGATGAAGTACTCGCGACCGCTCATCTCGAGGATCCGCCCGCCGACCTCCGCGTTCGATTTGCGCACGGCGTTCGCGACCTCGTCGAGCGCGATGCCGTACGCGCGGAGCTTGTCGGGATCGACGGTCACTTGGAACTGCTTCTCGTAACCGCCGACGCTCGCGACCTGCGCGATGCCCGGCACGCTCTCGAGCGCGTAGCGCAGCGTGTAATCTTGGAGCGCGCGCAGCTCGGCGAGATCGTGCTTTCCGGATCGATCGACGAGCGCGTACTCGTAGACCCAACCGACGGCGGTCGCGTCGGGCCCGATCGTCGGCGTCACGCCGGGTGGCAAGCGCCCCGACAGAGCGCTCATGTACTCGAGCACGCGCGAGCGCGCCCAGTAGACGTCGGTCCCTTCCTCGAACACGACGTAGATGAACGACATCCCGAACATCGAGTAGCCGCGCACCGCCGCGACCTTCGGGGCGGCGAGGAGGCGGCTCGCGATCGGGTACGTGACCTGGTCTTCGACGATCGTCGGCGAGCGCCCCATCCACTCGGTGAAAATGATGACCTGCGGATCGGACAGATCGGGCACCGCGTCGAGCTTCACCGCGCGCAGCGCTTGTACCGATCCGACCGTGACCATCAGGTACGCGAGGATGACGAGCCAGCGATGGCGCGCGCAGAGCTCGATGACCTTTCCGATCATGACTACTTTCCGTGCGTGTGGCTTGGCGCCACTACGCCACTGCTCGCTTGGCCGAGCGAAGCTTGCAGACGGCTCTCCGAATCGACGAGGAACGTCGCGCTGGTGACGACTCGGTCACCCGCCGAGATCCCAGCGAGGATCTCGATCGCGTCGCCGGTCTCGCCGCCGATCGCGACGGTGCGCGGCGTCAGGTGTCCGGCGCCGTCGTCGACGAAGACGTATTGGACGCGGCCGGTGTCGACGATCGCGTCGCGCGGGACGACGACCGATTTGCGCGTGGGGAGCGCGAGCTCGACGGTGCCGTACTCGCCGGGGCGGAGATCGAGCTTCTTGTTCTCGAGCTGCATCCGCACGCGAGTCGTACGCGCCTCCACCGCGACCTGCGGGTAGACGAGATCGATCTTGCCGACGAGCGTCTTGTCCGGATGCACCGACGACGTGAACTTCCCTTCGGTCCCGACGCGGACGTTGGCGATGTCGCGCTGAAACACTTCCGCGACGACGTAGACGCGCGAGAGATCGACGATCTCGTAGAGCGTCATCTCCGGCGTCACGTACGAACCGAGCACGACGCTCTTCTTCGACACGAAGCCGCCCGACGGCGCGACGATCGAGACGACACGCGCCGGCTTCCCGCTCGCGACGACGTCGTCGATCGCTCGCGCGGACATGCCGAGGAGGTCGAGCTTTCGGCGCGCGGCTTCGACGGAGCGAACGCCCGCTTCGCCGAAGCTCTTCGCGGCGAGGAGCTCGCTCTGCGCGGAGAAGACGTCGGGGCTGTAGACGCCGAGCATCTCCTGACCGGCGCCGACGCGAACGCCCGTCTCGCGGACGTTGATGCGTTCGACGAAGCCGGCCGAGCGCACGTGGACCTCCGACATCCCTTGCTCGGGCGCAGCGACGGTCGCCGTCACGCGCACCGAGCCGCCGGTATCGCGCTCTTCGGCGATGCTGGTGCGCATGCCGATCGATTGCACGCGATCGAACGTGAGCGCGATCGGCGTCGTGCCGAGAGGGATCGTCCCTGCGGAGGCAATGGCGCTCGGCGAAGGCATGACGCGGCCGGCTGGCGGATGCGAGGACGCGGCACCGGGGATCGGCGCCATGTGACCGGCGTGCGGATTCGAAGCCGAAGCGCTCGGTGTGCTCGGCACGCTCGACGACGGTGCGCTCGGAACTGTGCGCTCCGGCGCGATCGGCACGAGGGCCATGTGGCAGATCGGGCATTCGCCCGGCTCGTCGGAGACGATCTGCGGATGCATCGGGCACTGGTACCTGGTCTTCGCCGCGGTCGACGACGACGCCCCGTGGAGGTGCTGCCCGCTCACGTAGGCGGACCAGGTCCACATCGCGGCGAGCGCCGAGATGGCGACGAGCGCCCAACGGAGGATCGCCATTCCCTTCACTCCGCGCGGCGGCGGCTCGGGCGCTTCGGGCGCTTCGGTCGTTTGCGTCTCGGAGCTCATGGCGTTCCTCCTGCGTTGGATGCGAGTGGCGAGCGCGGCACGATCGTCCCGACCGCCCAATCGAGATCGGCGAGCGCGTGCTCGAGCGTCGCGCGCGCCATCACGATGTCCATCTCCGTATCGACGACCGCGCGTTGTGCGCGGAGCAGCCCGAGCAGATCGCCTCGGCCCGACGGGTACGTCGCGAGCGTCGTTTCACGCGCGCGTCTCGCGGCCGGCAACGCGGTGTCGCGAAGCGCGCGCAGGCGCTCGGTCGCGGCGCGCGCGGATGCCAGCGCGGTGCCGACGTCGACGCCGATTCGCAGCTGCGCATCGGCGACGTCGTACTGCGCCGCACTCGCTGCGGCCGTCTGTGCGTCGCGACGAGGCGCGGCGCCGCCCCACAGCCACGGGAGCGACATCGACGCGGAAACGCCGTACCCGTTCGCCGGCATGAGCGTCGTCGGCGCGAAGTAGTACGCACCGACCGCGAACGCGGGATAGCGCGCCTCGCTCCTCGCGGCGTCGAGCGCGGCGCGCTCCGTCGATGCGCGCGCGGCGGCGACGCGAAGGTCCGGACGTGTGCGACGCGCGAGATCCAACAGCGCGTCCGGCGTCATCGTGACGGTCATCGGCTCGCCCGCGTCCGGCGTCCCGATCGGCGCCTCGAACGGTCGCGCGAGAAACCCGTTCAAGCGGACACGCGCGCGCGCGATCGACGCAGCCTCGGTCGCGAGATCGGCGTCGAGCCGCGCGAGGTCGAGCTGCGCCTGCATGACGTCGTCGAGCGTCCCGCCTGCGGACTGGCGCGCTTCGGCCGCCGCGACGATCCGGAGCGCGACGCCGCGGTGGTCGAGGTGCGTTCGATGCCGCGACGTGGCTTCGATGAGATCCGTGTACGCGTGCTGAACGTCGCGAACGAGATCGCGCGCGCGGTCGGCGAGCATCGCCTCTTCGGCCGTGGCCGCGTACCCGCGCGCCTCGGAGCGCGCCGCGAGCGATCCCGGCGCGGGAAACGCCTGCGTGACGCCCGCCATGATCATCTGCGAGTCGCCGAACGCGAGCGGCCGCGCGAACGGCACCTGCCACATCTGAAACATCACCTCGGGATCCGGGAGGCGCCCTTCGGCCGTCGCCATCGCGCGCATCGCGCGCACGCGATCGGCTTGCGCCTTGAGACCGGGGTTTCGCGCGAGCGCGAGGCGGATGAAGGTCGCGCGATCGGGATTGCGTGCGAGCGACTCGTCGGCGCCGGGCGGAGCTTCGGCGCGCGCGTGTGCCGAGACGAGCGCGACGCAGGGGAGCGCGGCGAGCACGAGGCCGAGGGACCTCGCGCGGTACGACCTGGTGAACATGACGACCTCGCATGAGACGGCGAGCACCCACGGCGCATGCGCGTCGCGTGGTGTGCGGACGATGGGACTCGGGCCGCGCGCGTAGGTGCGCGCGCCGTCTCATGTCAGCGAGATCATCAGTCGGAGACGGTAGTCGCGTGGCCGAGGCGCAGGCGGACCTGCGCGCGTCTCGCGTGCGCCGGGTGCCCACGCGGTCGGACGCGGCCGCGCCGCTTGCAACCGATCTGCCGCGAGCGCCACGAACGTCGTGTGCGAGAGCGCGCGCGACGACGTCGCGAAACCCGTCCCGAGCGCCGCAAAGTGCTTCGTCTCGCAGCAGCGGTCGTCGTCGATCGTGGGCACGTCGCCCGCGGGAACCGCGTGCGCGCCGGGCGGGCAGCACGACGAGAGGCTGCTCTCGTCCATGGAGGCGCAATGGAAGTAGCGATGCTCGGCGACGAGCGTGGCCGCGAGGAACGCGAAGAACGCGAGCGCCGCGACGCTTCGGCCGAGCCGACGACGCATCGGAGATCTCGCGGAGCGCGCACGTGCCATGACGACATCCTAGCAGACCGCGCGCCGTCGGCCGCCGCGCGTGGGGTGGCGCGTGCACCGGCGTCCCCTCGCGTCGTCGGGCGCGCCGACATGCACCGTCTGCGCGCCCGCGCAACGCTTGCACCTAAACCAGCGAGCGCGAATGTCGAACAACGAACACACCTGATGGGGATTTGACCGCCAAGACGTAGAGACGCCAAGAGAGGAGGTTCGGGGTGACGCTCGAGCGGGTTCGAGATGCGCACCGCGGTGCCCGCAGTTCTCATCCCCAACCCCTTGGCGTCTTTGCGCCTTGGCGGTCCTCTCGCGAGCCGTGATCGAGACTCGTGCGCGCTGATTTAGAACCGCGCGACGAACTCGCGGTGCACGCCGAGCGCCGCGTCACTCGCGAGCTGCTTCGCGCGGTATCCGCTCTTCAGCTCTTCGATCGCGACGCGCGACCCGTCGACGCGAAACAAAACGCGCCACTCCTTGAACGCGAGGCGCAGGCGATCGCCGTCCTTGCCAATGCGACGATAGGGATGCGGCTGTGGCCCGAGCGCGAGCAGGCGCTCGATCTCGGACGCGATGTCGACGCCACGCGACGCGAGCCACGTCGTCTGCTCCTTCGCGAGCGCGCTCCACTCGATCGTGAACGCGGGCGCCGGATCGCGCGACTCGAGCCAGCCGGCGCGCTCTTCCGGGTAGGCGTCCGCGTACGCGACGTACGGCTTCAAGTCCAGGACCGGCGAGCCGTCGAGGATGTCGACGTTCGTCACGCGGAGGACGAGCCCTTCGATCGCGACGAGCTTCACCACGCTCATCCCGATCGGATTGGGACGATGCGGCGAGCGCGTCGCGAAGACGCCTTTCTTCTCCGTGCTCCGCGGCGGAAGCACCTTGGGACGCCAGCCGCGCCCTTCTTCGACGTTGCGATGAAAGACGAAGAGCACCCAGAGGTACGTCCACGCATCGAGATCCTCGAGCGCGTGCTCGAAGTCGTGCCCCGCGAAGAGCTCGATCGTCGCAACCACGCCCTCCGCGGCGCTCGGTTGGCGCGGCGCGCTCACGCGCTCCACGAACGGCGAATGCACGACGCCGATCGGCTCGAACGAGAACGACACCGTCGATCCGTCGCGGCGGCGCCGCTCAGGATGATCGCAGGCTTTCGCCCGCGATCACTTCTTCTCCCCGAGCGTCTTGTCGGCACCCGCGCCGCCTCCGCCCAGCGACTGCGCCGTCACGCGCTCGCCGATCCCTTTCGCCGCGCGCAGCATCAGCTCGGGGAGCTGGTCCATCAGCTTCTGCAATCCACCTTCGGTCTCGCCGTCGACCGCGAGCACGCGCGGAATGCCGTCCGCACCGACCGCGATGACGGCGATCGGATCGAGCTGCACGGTGCCGCCGGCGCCCCGCCCACCCGATTGACCTTGGCGTGACGACGCCTGCGCGTTTCCCGTCGCGGTGCCCGCCGCGAATCCGATCTTCAAGCGATGGATCGGAATGAGCGTCGCGTCCTTGGCATGGAGCGGCTCGCCGATGATGTTCTCGCTCTTCGACATGGTGTGCATGCCGTCGACGAGCTGGCGAA
>JAYVXB010000350.1:0-5622 GCA_043785585.1 Deltaproteobacteria bacterium
TTTCTCACGCTCTCCGCGTACGACGCGCTCCTCGCGAGCGAGCCGCCCGCTGCTTGATTTCACCTTCACCGACCGACCCAGGAGATTCGACATGTCCTCTCTCGCCGCGATCAAGATCGACCACAACTCCGCGAACGAACGCCTGCATGCGCGACGCTTCGAAGGGATTCTTCGTCCCTACGCGAAGGCCGACGTCGAGCGCTTGCGCGGATCGGTCAAGATCGAGCACACGATCGCGACGCTCGGCGCGCAGCGTCTGTGGGAGCTCCTTCATACGGAGGACTTCGTCGCGGCGCTCGGCGCGCTGACCGGCAACATGGCGGTGCAGCAAGTGCGCGCGGGGCTCAAGGCGATCTACCTCTCGGGTTGGCAAGTCGCGGCGGACGCGAACAGCGCCGGGCAGATGTACCCGGACCAGAGCCTCTACCCGGTCGACAGCGTCCCGAACGTCGTGAAGAAGATCAACGCGGCGCTCCTTCGTGCGGACCAGATCGAGCACGCCGAGGGCAAGCGCAACCACCACTGGCTCGCGCCGATCATGGCGGACGCCGAGGCCGGCTTCGGCGGTCCGCTCAACGCGTTCGAGTTGATGAAGGCGATGATCGAGGCAGGCGCCGCGGGCGTTCACTTCGAGGACCAGCTCGCGTCGGAGAAAAAGTGCGGCCACATGGGCGGGAAGGTCCTCGTCCCGACGAGCCAGTTCATTCGCACGCTCGTCGCGGCGCGCCTCGCGGCCGACGTGTGCGACGTGCCGACGCTCGTCGTCGCGCGCACCGACGCGGACTCCGCCAAGCTCCTCACGAGCGACATCGACGAGCGCGATCATCCGTTCATCGAGAAGGGCTCGCGCACCGGCGAAGGCTTCTTCAAGATCAAGAGCGGCGTCGAGACGGCCATCGCGCGCGGACTCGCGTACGCTCCGTACGCGGACCTCGTGTGGTGCGAGACGTCGACGCCGGACTTGAAGCAGGCCAAGCAGTTCGCCGAAGGGATCCACGCGAAGTTCCCGAACAAGCTGCTCGCGTACAACTGCTCGCCGTCGTTCAACTGGAAGAAGCACTTGGACGACGCGACGATCGCGAAGTTTCAGCGAGAGCTCGGCGCGATGGGCTACAAATTCCAGTTCGTCACGCTCGCGGGATTCCACGCGCTCAACTACGGGATGTACGAGCTCGCACGCAAGTACAAGGACCGCGGGATGGCGGCGTACTCCGAGCTCCAGCAGGCAGAGTTCTCGGCGGAGAAGGACGGTTACACGGCGACGCGCCATCAGCGCGAGGTCGGCACCGGGTACTTCGATCAGGTCGCCGAGGTGATCTCGGCGGGAAAGACGTCGACGCTCGCTCTCGAAGAGTCGACCGAGGCCGCGCAGTTCTGAGACGTTGCGGTGCAACGCGGCGTGCGTTGACGAACGAGCGAGTCGGCTCGACGTTGGCGCGCGCCGCCGCGCTTTTGTAGATGCGTCGGGGACGGCACTCGTCTTGCTGAAGTGCGTGATCCTGGGGAGGAGCGAGACATGAACGTCCAAGTATTCGTGCGATGCGTGACCGAGGCGATGAACGCGGCCGACGCGGACGACGAGGAGATCCCTCCGACGCAGCGCGACCCGAACGTGGTTCACTCGACGATCCCGTGTCCGCCGCCGCGCGCAAAGGAAGAGGCGGCTGCGGTGAGCGAGATCGTTGCGTGAGGGTTCGATGGTGACGCGAACGAGGCCTCGCGGACGATCGCGAACGGCGCGCTAGCTCCGCGCCTCGACGACCGTCAGCGGCGCGGCTACCCACGTCGGATGCGACGCGGCGAGCGTCTCGGCGTAGTCGACGAGCTCGATCGCGCGGATGTCGAAGGTGAGCGCGCCTTCGAGGACGGCGGCGAGCGTCGGTCCGGCGTCGCGGAAGTCGCTCTGCGTCGCGGCGGCGTGGCGCGCGAAGTCGGCGTACGCGCGGCGTGCGAGCAGCGCGAAGCCCGCTTCGATGGTGGCCCGCGCGAACGCGACGTCGTCGATGGGATGGCATGCGTCGCGCGGGGTGCCGTAGCCGATGCCGTGGTGGAGCGGATCGGTCGTCGCGACCACGAACGCGCCGCGCGCGGCGATCGCGCGGAGCTCATCGATGCCCGCGAGATCGTCCGGCGTGTCGCCGACGAGAAACGGAAAGCGTGCGACGACGCGCGGCGGTCGCACGCCTTCGTCGCGCGCGGCGACGTCGATGAGCGCCGTGAAGCTGTCGAGCGAGAACTCTTCGGTCCATCGCCGCTGGTCGTCGGGCGCGCCGTCGCCGTGGATGCGCCGCGCGGCGCCGGGTGCGGCGTGGAGCACGCCGATCGCGAGCACTTCGTCGGTGTGCGCGCGTACGGCCGCGCGTGCCGCCGCCGCGACGAGGTGCCCGGATTCGCGAAGGCGCGTGTGCGGGAAGACGACAGCGCCTCGTGGCGGGCAGGTGATCTCAGGGGCGCGCGCGAAGAGAGCGCGAAGGCCTACGTCGCCGAGCTCCGCGCGTTCGCGCGCGTAGAAGACCTTCCACTCTGCTGGCGTCATCGCACCGCAGTATAGAGGAAGGGCGACGTCGCGCGTGCCACCCGGATGCGAGGGGATCCTCCGCTTCGCTCAGGATGACAGCGATAGCGTGCTAGGAGAGGCGCGTGACGACGTCCGCCGCCATCGATCCTGCGCGCGCGTTCGAGCCTCGCGCCGTCTGCGCGCGATGCCGGCGGCCCGAGATCGTCTGCTACTGCGCGCACATCACGCCGATCGACACGGCCACGCGCGTCGTCTTGCTCCAGCACCCCCGCGAGCGCGATGTCCCCATCGGGACGGCGCGAATGGCGTCGCTCTGCTTGCCGAACTCCGAGATCCACGTCGGCGTTCGCTGGCGCGGCTCGGCGACGCTCGCGCGCGCGCTGTCGGATCCGACGCGACCCGCGGTGCTCCTCTATCCGGGCGAAGGCGCGATCGACGTCGCGCGCGATCCGCCGAAGGGCCCCGTGACGCTCGTCGTCGTCGACGGGACGTGGTGGCAGACGAAGAAGGTCGTGCGCGAGAACCCCGAGCTCGCCGCGCTGCCGCGCTACGCGTTCACGCCGGCGTCGCCGAGCGAGTACCGCATCCGACGCGAGCCGAACGAGACGTGCGTCTCGACGATCGAAGCGCTCGTCCACGTGCTCGGCGCGCTCGAAGGCGATCCCGACCGCTTCCGTGCGCTGCTCGCGCCGTTTCGCGCGATGGTCGACGCGCAGCTCGCGTGCGCCGAGCGCTTTCAAGGCGGTCGCCTCCGTCACAAGCGCGCGCCGAAGACGCCGCGTCGCCCGCAAGTGCCGGCGATTCTCCGCGAGCGCGCGAACGATCTCGTCTGCGTCGCAGGCGAAGCGAACGCCTGGCCCTATTGCGCGCGCCAGCGAGGCACGGTGTACCAAGACGAGCTCGTGCATTGGGTCGCGCGCCGCCTCGGCACGGGCGAGACCTTCGACGTCGTCGTCGCGCCGAAGAATCCGGTCGCCCCGCGGACGCCAGCGTACGTCGGTCTCGACGAAGCGCGGCTCGCGACGGGCGAGACACGCGACGAGCTCCTCGCGCGGTGGCGCGCGTTCGTGCGCGACACGGACGTCGTCTGCTCGTGGGGGCGCTACGCGACGGCGCTCTTCGCGTCCGCGGGCGGGCACTTGCCGGAGGCGCGGCTCGATCTCCGGCAGGTCGCGCGCGTCTTCGCGAAGGGGAAGGTCGGCACGCTCGAAGAGTTCGTCGCGCGATCGGGCGTCGCGGACGCGCCGCGGTGGGCGTCCGGTCGCGCGGGGTTGCGGCTCGGTCAGGTGTCGTCGATCGCGCGGTACCTCGGCGACGTGTGATGCGCGCCGACGAAGACGCTCTCACCATCGACGGACTCACGCGCGACTGGAAAATCGCGCAGCGCAAACGCGGTCATCGCCACTCGACCGACGATCTTCTCACCGGCTGGTACGCCGCGGAGCACGCGCCCGATCCCGAGCGCATTCTCGATCTCGGGAGCGGGATCGGCTCGGTCGGGCTCCTCGTGCTGTGGCGATCGCCGCGCGCGACGCTGACGGCGATCGAAGCGCAAGAGGTGAGCTTCGCGCTCCTCGAAAGGAACGTCGCGATGAACGGGCTCGCGTCGCGCGTGCGAACGATTCACGGCGATCTGCGCGAGGTGCGGCTCACCGGCGAGTCGTTCGATCTCGTCACGGGGAGCCCGCCGTACTTCGACGTGAAGGACGGGATCGTTCCGGCGGATCCGCAGAAGGCGCATGCGCGCTTCGAGCTTCGCGGCGACGTGCGCGACTATTGCCGCGCCGCGCGCGACGCGATGTCGACGGGCGCGCGCTTCGTCTTTTGTTTTCCGAGCGTGCAGCGCGAGCGCGCCGAACGCGCATGCGAAGAAGCGAAGCTCGCGGTCGTCACGTCGCGCGACGTCGTGCCGAAGCGCGGCGCGGCTCCGCTCTTCTCGCTCTTCTGCTGCCGTCGCGTCGAAGACGCTCCGCACGCTCCCGCGGTCTTCGAGCCCCCGTACGTCGTGCGCGACGAATCGGGCGCGCAGACACCCGAGCACGCCGCGGCGCGCGCGACGTTCGGCATGGGGTGACTGCCTCTGAGATCCTTCGGCGTCGCCTCAGGATGACTTCGGCCTGGCCTTTGGCCGACCGATGTCACTTACGCCCGCACTGCTGCTCGATGTCGCGCCCCGCTTGCGTGAGGGGCGTCGTCGCGAGGACGGGCTTGGCTACGAGCCCGAGCGCGTCGAGCTCTTTGCGCGCGACGTCCATGTCTTTGAGCGCAAGGATCATCTCGGTGCGCGTCGCGACGAGCGACGGATCGAGCTTCACCGTGTCGAGGTCGCGGATGATTTGCTTTCGCACGACCTCGTCGACGATCGCTTGCGTCAGGAGCGGCTTGACGCCGTCGCATCCGTTGGGCGCCGGCGTCACGTGGCACGCGGTGGCCATCTTCGCGCGCGTCGCCGCCACGCGATCGTTCGCGTTGACGAACTTCTCCTGCGCAAAGCCGAGCTTCTCGTAGCGCGCTGCGAATTCTTCGAGCGACGCCGTGATCTGCTTGGAGCTCGCCGTGTACGTCTTCGCGAAGCGCGCGATCGTGTGGTCGCCCGGAGAGAGGGCGTCGATGCGCGTGGTGTTCGCCTTGAGCTTCGTGGCGGCGTCGCGGAACGCGCGTGCGGTGTCCGCGGATTGCTTGGCGTCGACCGCGTCGCCGTAGGGGGCGATCGCGTCGATCGTTCGGCTGTCTTGGTCGCGCGCCTCGAGAAGCGTCGTGCACTCGGCGGGCGGCGAGCACGCCGCGCACGCCGCGGCGCAGGCAAAACCGATGAGCACACTTCGAAGGAACGCACCCACACGAGCGCTCATGGCCGGCAGGCTACCACGGTGGCGCCGCTCCAGGACGTTGGCGGTGTCGCCCGCGGACGTGCACAATAGGAATTGTGTCTTCTGCCGTGCGTGCGTTGTCCTTCGTGGGGTTTGCGGCCGGATGCGCTGTGTTCGCCGCGTGCGGTCTCGACATCGAAGGGACGCTGATCCCGGACGCGGACGCGGGCGTGACGAGCGACGGCAACTTCGTCGACGTGATCGTCGGTGCGGACGGTGGCGCGGACGGCACGC
>JAYVXB010000351.1:0-5606 GCA_043785585.1 Deltaproteobacteria bacterium
GGCCGTCGTCGCCGAAGAGATCGCTCGAGCCCGTGAGGCGGTAGCCGAGATCCGGAATCGTGCGCCGATCGCTCGTCCAGAAGCGGCGCACGGTGTCGCGAAAGCGTCCGTTCCACTCGGACCAGAGGATCGGAAAGTTACCGACTTGGTACCCGTCGGGTCCGAGGTCCCACGGCTCGGCGATGAGCTTGATGCGCGAGAGGATCGGGTCTTGGTGAACGATGTCGAAGAACGTCGCGAGCCGATCGACGTTCGTGGCCTCGCGTCCGAGCGCCGACGCGAGATCGAAGCGGAAGCCGTCGACCCTCATCTCGGTCGCCCAATAGCGAAGGCTGTCCATGATGAGCATGAGCGTCTGCGCGTGGCCGACGTTCAAGCTGTTCCCGCAACCGCTGTAGTCGTCGTAGAGGCGGAGGTCGCCGCGCTTCAGCTGGTAGTACGTTCGGTTGTCGACGCCGCGGAGCGAGATCGTCGGCCCGGTGTGATCGCCTTCGCACGAATGGTTGTAGACCACATCGAGGATCACTTCGATCCCCGCGCGATGCAGCGCCTTCACCATCTGCTTGAACTCACGCACCTGCGCGCCGGGGACGGACGCGAAGCGCTGGTCGGGCGCGAAGAACGCGAGCGTGCTGTAGCCCCAGTAGTTCGTGAGCCCGCGCGCCACCACGGCCTGCTCGTCCATGCGCTCGTGCACCGGCAGGAGCTCCACAGCAGTCACTCCGAGCCACTTCAAGTGCTCGATGGCCGCCGATGAGCCCAGACCCGCGAACGTGCCGCGCGCGATCTCCGGCACGCCCGGGTGCCTGCGCGTGAAGCCTCCGACGTGCAGCTCGTAGACGACGGTCTCGTCCCACGGCACGTCGGGCGCGACGTCGTCTTCCCAGTCGAACGGATCGTCGACGACGACGCTCTTCGGGACGCCCGCTCCGTCGTCGCGAGGATCCGCGCGGGAGTCGTCGCCAGGCGCGAAGCCCGCGAGCGCCGCGGTGGGGTCGACCCGACCGCTCAGCGCGCGCGCGTACGGATCGACGAGCAGCTTGTTCGGGTTGAACCGGTCGCCGCGCTCCGGCGCGTATGGGCCGTGCACGCGGTACCCGTAGCGCTGCCCGGGGCGAATGCCGACGATGTAGCCGTGCCAGACGTGATGCGTAACATGCGTGAGCGTGTGGCGCGTCTCGACGCCGCGATCGTCGAAGAGACAGAGCTCGACCAGGTCCGCATGCTCGGAGAAGAGCGCAAAGTTGACCCCTTCGCCGTCGAACGTGGCGCCGAGAGGATGGAAGCGACCGGGTCGCACCCGACGAGGCTATCAGGCGCGGCTAGCGTCCGCTCTCTTCGACGAAGCGACGGATTTTTTCGAAGCGCACGGCGATCCGCGCATCGCGCTCGAGCTCCTCGATCGTCTTGGGTAGGCGGTATGTCCAGTTGTCGGCGCCGACGGTGCCGGGTGTGTTGATGCGCTCGCGATCGCCGAGGAGCTCTTGCGCGAGGACGAGCGTCGTGTCGGATCCGGAACGGAAGAGGAGGCGCAGGAGCGCGAGTGATCGCTCGTCGTCGCTCGCGTTGTCGGCGACGCCCGCGGCGCGAGAGAGCTCGCCGCGCTCGTCGGCGTTGAATTCGTCCCACCACGCGGTGACCGGCTGCGTGTCATGGGTGCTCCATGTCGCGACGCTCGATGCCGGAAACGCCGAGGGATCGCGGAAGCGATGTTGATCGTCCTTCTCCCACGGGATGACACGGTAACCAGGCGTGCCGAGCTCGCCGAGCGTCTCGCGAACGAACGGCGGAATGACGCCGAGATCTTCGGCGATCACCTTCGAGCCGCTGGCCTCCTCGACGATCGCGCCGAGGACGCGGCGACCCCGCGCGCGCTGCGCGTCGGTGCCTTCGGGATCGAAGCGCCCGCGATCTCCCGCTGCGCGGTTCTTCACCCACTGGCGGAAATATCCGACGACGTGATCGAGGCGAAAGCGATCGTAGAGTCGTGCTGCGTGGCGCGTGCGCGCGCGGACCCACGCGAGATCGTCCGCGTCCATCGCGAGCCAGTTGTACGGAGGCAGCCCCCAGTCTTGGCCGTCGGGCGAGAAGCCATCGGGAGGCGCGCCAAGCGACATGTGGCGCTGAAACTGCGACGCGCGCGCCCAGACGTCGGCGCTCTCGGCGCACACGACGAACGGGAGATCGCCCATCAGCTCGACGCCGAGCGCGCGCATCTCTTCGCGAGCGCGTCCCCACTGCTCGAGGAGAAGCCACTGCGTGTACGCGACCTCGAGCAGCCGCGCGGCGCCCGCTTTGCGCGCATTCTCGAGCGCGATCGGCGCGCGCTCGCGCTCGTCCTCCGGCCATGTCTCCCAGCCGTAGCCTTGGTGCGTCTCGCGAAGCGCCGAGTAGAGCGCGAGATCGTCGAGCCACTCGCGCTCCTTCTCGATGAACGCGGCGAGCGAACGCGCGCGCGGCGTCGTCTTTGCCCACTCGCGCTCGCGGAAGCGATCGAAACAGACCGCGAGGACGCGCTGCTTGAGCGCACGCACGCCCCGGTAGTCGACGTGCGGCAGCGCGCGAAGACGTTCGAGCTCTCGCGCGCCGTCCTCACCGAGCGCCGCAACGACACCGGCGTCGTCGAGATCGGGAATCGCATCGACCCCGAGGTAGATCGGGTCGAGGCCGAACGCAGTCAGCGCACCGTACGGGCTCGTCTCGCCGGGAGAGAGCTCGTGCGGCGGAAGGATTTGAAGCAGGCGATGCCCCGCGCCGCGGAGCCACGCCGCGCACCGCGGAAGATCCGTGATTTGACCTATTCCCCAGTCGTTTCGGGTGCGGAGCGAGAAGAGCGGGAGGACGACGCCGGCGATGCGTGATGTGTTCATGTACTCTCGGTGGGCGCGGGGACGCCCGCGCCTATCCGTGTGTAATGCGCTATCGGGAGGCATGGCGCAACTCATCTCTGAGTGACGTTGTGCGTTGTCGCGCCTGTCCGCGGACGCCGTACCCAAGACGGACGCTCCGAGGGGTGCCAAACTCGACTCGACTCCGTGCGATCGCTCTCTACTCCCATCGTCCTCGTCGCGTCGCTGCTGATTCACCTCGCGGCGGCGGCGCTGCTGTGGCGAGGCGGTCGAGCTGCGGCCTCGCCGCCACCCGCCCTCCCCTCGCCGGAGCCGTCGGGCTCGTCAGCGCTCGTCGGAGACAGCTTCGAGGTCCCTGCGGAAGTGGCGCCTGGCGATCCGTCCTCCGCACCCGACCTCGTCGCCGCCGAACCGATTCCGACCGCGACCGCGACCGCGACCGCGACCGCGACCGCGACCGCGACCGCGACCGCGACCGCGACCGCGACCGCGACCGCGACCGCGACCGCGACCCCGACCGCGACCGCGACCCCGACCGCCTCTTCGCGTCCCGCCCCTTCCGCGTCCCCTTCCTCCTCCGCCTCCACCTCCGCGAGCGGCTCCTCCCCTCCACCGCCCTCTCTCTTCGGCGCCGTCGGCGTGCGCTACGCCGTCGATCTCTTGAAGACGTTCACGCAATCGCTCCCGCAAGCCGCGAGCGCAGACGCGCAGTGGGGCACGACCGCGCTCGGTGCCGCTGGCGATGCCGACCTGACGCTCGAGATCGACGACGCGGGCCAGCTCGGCAAGGACGTCGAGATCCGCGGAGCACCGTCGGCTGCCCTCCGCGCCGGAATCCTCCGAACGATCGGGCTGATCGGCGGTCGCGCGTTCACCGCTCGCGCGGCACGCACTCACCTGCGCATCACCGCCGTCGTCACGGCCGACACGCACGAAGACGAGTACCACGGGAGTCGCTTTGCGCTCACCGGCACCGGCTCGTGCGAAGGCACCCTCTGCAAGGCGTTCTTCGCGCTCCCCATCGGACGCCGCATCGACTTCACGCTTCGCCTCGTAAACTGACCGAACAATCTCCGAGTGCTAGCATCGCGCCTCTCGTGAAGCGGATCCGCGGTTCGTGGCGCTCGATCCTCCGTGAGCGCGCTCGCTCGCCACTCTTCTGGATCCTCGTCGGTCTCGCCGTCGTTCGCACGATTGGAATCGGATGGGGGCTCCCGGCGTCCGACGGTTGGGACAACGACGGCGTCGCGCCGCGCGATTTTCTGCCGGGCCTGATGGAGACGTTCACACCCGGTCACTTCACCACGTACCCGCCGCTCCATCTCGCGATCCTCGCGGTGCTCACGTCGCCGATCACGATCGTCGCGCTGGTGCGCGCGCCGCACCTCGCGGCTTCGGACGTCGTCGCAGAGTTCATCGAGGTGCCGTACATGACGGGGATGGCGCTCGTCGCGCGCGTCGTGAGCGTCGCGATGTCGCTCGCCATCGCGTACGCGGTCGCGCGCATGGTCGAAGAGATCCACGGCAAACGCGCGGGCTGGCTCGCGGCGCTCGTGTGTGGTCTCAACGTTCCGCTCACGTACTACGCGCACACGACGAACCTCGACGTGCCGTATCTGTTCTGGGCATCGTTCGCGATCCTCGCGCTCGTGAGGAGCGTCGCGCGAGGAGAGCCGAAGCGACTGCGCACGGCAGCCGTGCTCGCCGCGCTCGCGATCGCGACGAAGGACCAGGCGTATGCGCTCTTCGTGTTCGCAGCGCCCGCGACGATCGCCGCGTGGCTCGCGACCGATGCGACCGCTCGCCGCGACGCGCGCCCGATCCTCGTCGCCGCGGCGAAGGCCGCCGTGATCGGCGTGGCCGTCCTGCTCGTCGTGGATGGCGCGGTCTTCAATCCAACGGGGTTTCGCGCGCGCGTCGCGTTTCTTCTCGGGAGCGCGAGCCAGGACTTCGCGCAGTACTCTCCCGACTGGCACGGTCGCTCCCGAGCGCTCGTCGACGCGGCAACCAGCTTCGGCGAGCACTTCCCGTGGGCGTTCGCGCCCCTCTTCGCCGCGGGGATCGTGCTGAGCGTGCGTCGAACACGAGGCGCGAAGAGAGTCGCTGCGCTCGTTCCACTCCTCTGCGCAGCGTCGTTCACTCTGTTCTTCAACCTCGCGGCGCGCCGGGTCGAGCACCGATTCGCGATGCCGCAAGCGATGCTGCTGTCGATCTACGGCGGCGTCGCGCTCGACGCGATGCTCACCGCTGCAACAGGGGCGTGGCCTCGCCGTGCGTTGATCGCTGCGACGATCGTGGCGCTCGGTTGGGGGACGTTCCGGTGCGTCGAGGTCGACGCGATGCTCCTCCTCGATCCCAGGTACGACGTCGAGGCTTGGCTCGGCGCGAACGTCGCGCGCGGCGACGTGATCGAGGTGCACGGGCTCAACGTGTATCTTCCACGCATGCCGCCTCAGGCGCGCACGGTCCGCGTTGGTCCCGAGCCGCCGGAACGCAGAAACCCGCTACCCGGCGTAGAAGAGCTCCGCGATACGTACGGACGAACGGCCGTACGCGCGCCTCGCTGGATCGTCGTGAGCCAAGCCTGGGCGTGGCGCTACCGCATCGACACGAGCTTCGCGCAGACGGCCGGGCGCATCCTGCCCCCGACGCAAGAGCGCGGCATGGAGGACGCCGACGCGACGTCGTTCTTTCAGGATCTCTTCGGCGGCCAGGGTGGCTACAAGCTCGCGCATGCTTCGCGTTGGTCGAGCCGCG
>JAYVXB010000352.1:0-17049 GCA_043785585.1 Deltaproteobacteria bacterium
CGGCTAGGCATACCAAAGAAGGCGCGGACGCGCCCCAGTTCGCGCGCCGAGCGTCCGTCGGATCGGCGATCCGGCGACGCGACGCGTTCATCGTTGGTCGTCCCGTCGAACTCCATGTAGAGATGGCGCGATGCTGATCGCCGACGGGAAGAGCTGGACCGTGACATGCGACAAGCGCTCGGCGTGCACCGCCGCGACGCACACCGTCCCTGGCGCGAACGTCGACGAAGCCGCGACCGCGCTGAGCGAGCTCCGCTGGTACGAGCAGGCGCGCGCGGGGCGCTCGCGGGCGCTCCGTCACTGGTGGTGTCCGGCGTGCGCGCCTTGGGCGGGCAAGGTCAAGTAGTCCAGGGAAGTGCACGGGACGGGAGTTGAACCCGTACGCCTTTCGGCGGCGGAACCTAAATCCGCTGCGTCTGCCAGTTTCGCCACCCGTGCGTGGGTGCTGCTTGGGATTTATCCGCGGAACGGCGCGGCGTCGACTCCGCAGCGAAATTACTTCGCGGCGCGGACGTGCTCGATGAGCCTTCGCAGGCCCTCTTCGAGCCCGACACGCGGCTCGTAGCCGAGCTCTTGGCGGATGCGCGAGATGTCCGCGACCGACTCGCGGATGTCGCCCGCGCGCCCCGCGGCGAACGTCGCGCCGAGCTTCGTCCCGACGATGCCTTCGATCGTCGCGAGGAGCTGCTTCAGCGTCGTCTTGCCGCCGCACGCGACGTTGTACGCGCGTCCGGAGACCTTGGACGCGGGCGCCGTCGCCGCGCGGATGTTCGCGTCGACGACGTTGTCGACGTAGACGAAATCGCGGTACTGCTCGCCGTCGCCGAAGATCGTCGGGCGCTCGTTCTTCAGCGCGCGATCGACGAAGATGCTGATGACGCCCGAGTACGCCGACGTCGGATCCTGCCGCGGCCCGAAGACGTTGAAGTACCTGAGCGACACGGTGTCGACGCCGTAGAGCTTGCTCCACGTCTGCAAGTAATACTCGCCGGTGATCTTCTCGACGCCGTACGGGCTCATCGGCGCGGGCGGCATCGTCTCGACGTTCGGCACCGCGGCCGCGTCGCCGTACACCGCCGCCGAGCACGCGAAGACGACGCGCTTCACTCCGCGCGCGCGCGCCGCTTGGAGCACGTTGAGCGTGCCCTGGATGTTCACGTCGTGCGTCTCTTGCGGGTGCGCGACGGAGTAGGGGACCGACACGACCGCCGCCTCGTGGAAGACGACGTCGCACCCTTCCATGGCCTTTTCGAGCGCAGCGGCGTCGCGCACGTCCGCCTCGACGATCTCGGCGCGCCCGCCGAGCGGAACGAGGTTCGCGCGTTTGCCCGACGAGAAATTGTCGAAGACGCGAACGGCGTGCTCCTCGGCGAGGAGGCGTTCCGAGATGTGGGATCCGATGAACCCGGCTCCGCCGGTGACGAGCGCGCGCATGGGGTGCAATGTAACGGATGCGCGACCATCCGCGTATCGTTTGCATCAGAGGACGCATGCACGTCGCGATTACAGGAGCATCGTCTGGTATCGGTGAGGCCATGGCACGCGAATGGGCGCGTGCGGGCGCGAAGCTCACCCTCGTCGCGCGAAGGCGCGAGATGCTCGAGGCGCTCGCGAACGAGATCGGCGGCGCGCCGCACGTGCGCATCCAGGATCTCTCCGACAGCGATCGCGCGACCGATTGGATCGCCGAAGCCGAGGCGACGCACGGGCCGATCGACGTGCTCGTGAACAACGCAGGGACGGAGAACACAGGCGCGACCGCGACCTCCGACGTCGACGGCGCCGTGCGCCTCTTGCACCTCAACTTGATCACGCCGCTGAAGATCACGCGCTCCTTGCTCCCGGCGATGCTCGCGCGAAAGAGCGGAGTCATCGTCGACGTCGCGTCCGTCGTCGCGCTCGCGCCGACGCCGATGCAATCGTGGTACGGCGCGTCCAAGGCGGGGCTCGCGGCGTTCTCGGAGTCGCTGCGCGGCGAGCTGCGAGGCACCGGGGTGCACGTGGTGACGGTCTATCCAGGTCCGGTGAAGACCGCGATGGCCGACCACGCCTACGAGGTGTTCGGCGGGCGGAAGGGGGTCGTGGGGCTGATGCCGGAGGGGAACACCGCGACGCTCGCGCGGCGCGTCCGCATCGCCGTCGAACGACGGAAGGCGCGGATCATCTATCCGCGGTTCTACGTGACGACGCGGCTCTTCCCGTGGCTGGCGCGGTGGATGGCGGACATGGGGCCGCGAACGCCGGCCCTCGAGGCCCGCCGACACGACCTCGTATCGTAAGAATCCCGCGCCTCGGCGCGCCGTCGCTACGGCTTCATCTTGATGATCGAGAACACCGCCCCCTGCGGATCCTGAACGATCGCGAAGCGCCCCACGCCGGGGATGTCCGTCGGCGGCACCAGCAGCGTCGCGCCGAGCGCTTTCGCCTTCTCCGCCTGCGCGTTGCAGTCGTCGACGGCGAAGTACGCGAGCCAATGCGGCGGCACGTCGCCCCACGCCTTCTGGATCTCCATCATCCCGCCCGCCGCTTCTTCGTCCGAACGAAACAGCTCGAAGTACTCGTGCGCGCCCGCCTTCGATCGCTTCGCGCTCCACCCGAAGAGCTTCGAATAGAACCCGACGGCCGCGTCGACCTTGCGCGTCTGCAGCTCTTGCCAGCAGAGCGCGTTCGGCTCGTTCATGACGGCGGCGCCGATGTGCTTCTTCCCCTCCCAGATCGCGAAGACCGCGCCCGTCGGATCTTGGAGCACCGCCATGCGGCCGGCGTCCGTCACGTCGAACGGCTCCATCTTCACGGTCGCGCCGAGATCCTTCGCCTTCGCCGCGGAGGCGTTCACGTTCGTGACGGCCGCGTACGACGTCCACGCGGAGGGGGCGCCGGGCTGCTTCTGCTCGTAGAGCGCGCCGATGTCCTTGTCGCCTTTGTAGAGGCGCGTGTACGTGCCTGCGTCGCCGGCGGGCATGTCGACGGCGGTCCAGCCGAAGAGCGCGCCATAGAACGTCTTCGCGGCGACCGGATCGGTCGTGCCGAGATCGACCCAGCAGAATTGCCCGTGCGCGTACTTCTTCATCTCGGTCATCGGAGGCCCCCGTGGCGTGTGGCCCGCGTTCGTCGCGGCACACGGAAGGCGTACGCCTCGCAGAGCGCTCGCGTCAACGCGCGGCGGTGACTAGGATGCCCCTGCACGCATGCTCGGCACCGGATGGCGGATCTACAAGGAGACACGCAAAAAGCACGATCTCCTCTTCAACGTCTACTTGATGCGCCCGATCGCGGCGCAAGTCGTCGCGCTCGTCGCCCCGTCGCGCGTCTCGCCGAACCAAGTCACGCTGCTGAACCTCGCCATCTTCGTCGTCGCCGCGGCGCTGCTCGTCGCGCTCCCGACGTACGAAGGCGGGCTCATCGCGATCGCGGTCCTCGAGCTCAGCTACTGCCTCGATTGCGTCGACGGGATGCTCGCGCGCCACAAGAAAATCGCATCGAAGGAAGGGCACCTCTTCGATTTCTTCACCGACGAGCTGAAGGCCGTCCTCCTCGCGTCGGTGCTCGCGGTGCGCCTCTACCGGATGGGCGGGCTCGCGCTCTCGACGTCCACGCCGATCGCGATCGTGACGTGGCCCGCCGGAAGCCCCGCGTTCCTCCTCGCCGGGATCGTCGGCGCCGTCGTCCTCGCGTCGGCGATCTCGCTGACGAACTTCATCCGCCGCCCCGAGCTCTCCGGCCGCGAGTCGAGCGTCGAGGCGCACTACGAGACGGTCGTCGCCGAGAAGCCCAAGTCGATCGTCGGCAAGCTCGCGTCGCTCGCGACCACGTTTCTGCGCTTCTTGAACCACTACCCGAGCCACATCTGGATCTTCGCGCTCGCCGGCAGGCTCGACCTCTTTTTCTGGATCTACGTCGCGATCAACCTGCTCTACCTCGCGCGCGGGTGGCTCGGGATCGTCGTGCGCTTCGGACGCTGATTCGCCGGCCGGAGCTGTGGTATGTCGTCGAGGTGGCCGCGAAGAAGAAAAAGAGCAACGCCCTCGCCGCCGCCGCTCAGCGGCGCCTGGGAAAAATCGGTCCGGCGCGCATGTCGCCGGAGCAGATGGCGCACATGCTTCTCCACGCCGAAGAGCGTGGCGACGTGCAGCGCGCGGATCTCGAGGACGGCTCGTGGGGATGGGCGATGAGCGGTCCCGACGGCAAGACGCAGATCCTCAAGCCGACGCCCGAGATGCTCGCGGCGCTCGAGCGGTTCGACACCGAAGGGCACCCGGCGCACGACGACGAGAAGTGATCCTGATCTGAGGAGAGTCCATGCTTGCGACGCAGATTCGGCAGAAGGACGGCGTCTTCTATTTCGCGGCGTACCCGGCGGAGGATCTGCTCCACAAGGTCCGCTTCATCAGCCGCTTCTACGGCGAGGGCGACAACATCGCCGCCGACGAGGTCGAGAGCGAGGACGAGGTCGGGAAGTTCATCGCGAAGATCGAGGCGACCGATCAGGCGTTCCAGCGCCAGCTGTCCAAGGCAAAGGTCGCCGCGATCCAGAACTTCTACGAGACCGCCGTCAGCCAGCCGCCGATCCCCGGCACGGTGCTCCTCTTCACGGCCGAGAAGCTCCGCTTCGATCCGGTACGTGGCTTCGACAACGTCGGGCAGCTCGACGAGCCGCGCGGCAAGTACCTCATCATCGATGGCCAGCACCGCCTCGCGGCGCTCCACTTCTTCCGCCACAAGCGGCCCGACGATGCGAAGACGATGAACGTCCCGTGCATCATCTTCGACGGGAAGAGCGAAGACTTCGCGACCGAGATGTTCGTCATCATCAACTCGACGCCGACGCGCATCAACAAGAGCCACCTCGTCGATCTCTACGAGAAGGTGAGCTGGGCCGCGCCGGACAAGAAGCTCTCGGCGCGCGTCGTCGATCGCCTCTACAGCGAGGGCGACAGCCCGCTGAGGTACAAGATCAACCGCCTCGGCGGACGCAGCAAACAAGAGAAATGGATCTTGCAGGCCGAGCTCTTCAACGAGATCCATCGTTGGGTGCAGGCCGATTGGAAGGCGATTGGCAAGCGCGTGACCGCGGGGAATCCGCAGCGCGAGGCGCAGCGTGTCTACGAGCAGGTCCGCGACTTCTTCAAGGCGGCGACGCCGGCGTGGGGCACGGCGTGGGGGCACGCGGGGTACCAGGTGACGCGGCCGGTGACGCTGAAGGCGATGCTGCGCGTGTGCGCGGATCTGGCGCGCGAGGACGCGGAGCCGGTCGATGGGCGGGTCAAGCGGTGGGAGAAGCGGCTCGCGCCGTGGGGCGAGCTCGCGCGGACGTTCCGCTCCGAGGGGTTCTACGAGCGCTTCCCGGCGAAGGGGCAAGTCGAGCGCGTCGGTCGCGTGCACCGCGAGCTCGCGCGCGCGGCGAACGTCGAGGTCAAGAAGCGCAAGGGCGAAGAAGACTGAGCGGGCCGGCGATGACTCGGATCGCGCGCGCTTCGCAGGTCGCGCTCGCGATCCTCGCGCTTGCGTCGCTCGGCGCGCGCGGCGGCTGCGGCCCTAGCGGCGGAACGCCCGTCGCGCCGCAGACGGACACGTGCGCCGCGAGCACGCCGCCTCCCGCCGACGGAAAAGCGACCGTGGTGCTCGGCCGCGACGTCACGGGGCCGTTTCAAGCGTTGCTCGACGGTGACGCGCTGCCGCTGAACCACGGTCCACAGGGGGGGCAACACATCTACGTGACGGTCCGCCTCTACGCGCCGAGCGCAGGCTCGTGGAAGTACGCGCTCGCGATGAAGGAGACGAGCGGCGTCTCGGCGGGGAGCGCGACCGTCGCGCTCGGCGCGTGCGCGGGGTGGAACACCTCTGAGAAAGTCCGCGTCATCCTCGACACGTCGGCCGCGCACGCCGGCCCGCTCTCGATCGTCGCATCGCCCGTCTCCGATCCGACGGCGACGCTGAGCGAGACGGTCAACGTCAGCGTGACCCCGTAAATCGTGTTCGTCGGTCACACCCGGGCGCGCTCGCGCTAGAACAATGCGGCTGTTGAATGGCGCTGCCGCTTCGAACCGATCCCAGCGAGGCCGATCTCGACGCGTGGATGGCGCGCCTCGCGGACGGCGATCGCGCCGCGTTCGATCCGCTGTTTCGCGCGCTGCATCCTCGCGCGTTGCGGCTGGCGCGGGCGCGCCTCGGCGACGATCGCGCGGTCGAGGCGGCGCAGTCGTCGATGGTGAAGCTCTTCGCGCGCGCGAGCGACTTCGAGGCGGGGAGGGCGGTCTTGCCTTGGTTTTATGCGGTCGTCGCGAACGAGGCGCGCGCGCAGGCGCGGGCGCGCACGACGTGCGCGCGACGCGACGCCGGCGAAGGCGAGATCGATCGCGTCGCGGCCACGGGCGATCCCGAGCGGGCGCTCCTCGATCGCGAGCTTCGACGCGCGCTCGATCAGGCGATCGCGACGCTCGACGGGGAAGCGATCGACGCCATCGAGGCGGTCCTCGGCCTCGCGCCGCGCCCGCCGATCGCGCCGCCCGCGTTTCGCAAGCGCGTCTCACGCATCTACGCGCGGCTCCGGCTGCTCCTAGGAGGTCCCCATGGCGAGTGATGTCGACGCGATCGCGCTCTCCGCGGCGCGGCGCGGCTACGAGCTCGGGCGTCTTCGCACGTCGGTCGCGCGCGCGGCGATGGCGGCGGCGACCGTCGGGGCGATCGGCTTCGCGCTCGTCGGTGCGCGCGCGGTGCCGTGGGCGCTGGCGACGCTCGTCGCGTTGGCGTTCGCGGAGTGGCGCGGCGGGGCGCTCGGGCTCGGCGCGCGGCGCGGCGTGATGGCGGGCGCGGCGACGTTGCTCGTGCCGCTGTCCTTCTTGCGCCCGTGCTGCGCGAACGAAGTGCAGACGGTCCTCGAGGCCGCGACATCGTGCACGATGCCGCAAGCGTGCGTCGCGACCGGTGCGATCATCGGGCTCGCCCTCGCGTTTCTCTTGCCGCGGCTCGCGGGCGAGTCGACGGCGCGTCGGGTCGAGGCGGCGTGCGGAATGGCGCTCGGCGTCGTGTCGGTCGCGGCGATCCGCTGCGCGCCGCTCTTCCTCGGCGAAGCGGCGGGATTGCTCGGGGGCCTCGTCGCGGGCGTCGCGATCGCAACGCTCGGCGGCGCCGTGCTCGAACGCCGCGCCGCGCATTGAGAGGGGAGAAGCGGCCCCGTCCGCGCGTATGCTCGCGCGTCGATGCTGAGAGACGCTTCGCTCCATTGCCTCGCTCGCGGCGTCGAGATCGGGATGCTTGAGACCGCCACGGCGGGCGCGACTCGCTACGATCCCCTGCTTCGCGGCGCGGTGCGTTCGAGCGTCCGCGCCGCCGTACGGCGCGCGGCCTCGGCGACCCACTTCGCGCCGGAACGTGACGGCGAAGCGCATCACCTCCGCGTGGCGTTCCTCGATCGCGCAGGACGCCTCGCTGGGATCGATCCGAACGACGTCGCCGCCGTAGCCGCTGCGTACGGCGCGGCGTCGCGAGGCTACCCGCGCCAAGGGAAGACGTTCTGGCCCGTCACCGCGTCGCTGCTCCTCGCGATCGTGCTGGCGAGCGTCACGACGGTGGCGCTCTTCTTCCGGCCGACGATGGAGGAGCGTTTTCGCAAGACCCCGCTCGCGACCGCGCTCGGTGAGCCGCTCACGAGCTACGTCGTCGCGATCGCCAAGCAGCAGACGCCGACCGGCCTCGCGCGCTTGCAGAAGAACCGCGACGCGATCCTCGCCGCCGACGTAAAAGCGCAGATCGGCGACGAAGCGGCGCTCGAGCTCGGCGACGTGCTGCTCCACGCCGCGAACATCGCGAACGTCGCGCCCGAAGCCATCGAAGCCGAGACGAAGAGCCTCGACGCTTCGCTGTCGGTTCTCAACTTGAAGCTCGCGAAGCGGAAGGTGCCCGCGTGCCTCGACGCGTACATCGTCGGTCGCGCCAACGGCGTCGCGATCTGGGTGCTCGGCTACTACGCGAAGCGACAGGTCGAGGTCACGGTCGACGGCGATACGTCGACGGTGTTCTGGGGAAGCCGCCTCGACGAGCTGAATTTCACGTCGGGCGGCGGCGCGTACAAGAGCGGCGAAGGTCGCTCGATCATCATCTCGCTCGACGATCTCGAGGGCGAGGTGCTGAGGCAAGTGCTCCCCGCGCTCGGCGGGGACGCGGTGCTCGCGCTCGGCTCCGGGACGTTCGACGCGAGCGCCGCGTCGACGGTGCCGAAGGCGCAGAAGGCGCTCACCTCGCGGGTGCGCGCGGAGATCTCCAAAGCGGGGCTCATCAGCGACACGATGGCGGTGGAGATCGCCGAGCTCGTCAGCCGGCGCGACGTCGTCCTCGCCGAGATGCGTTGGGAGGGGCGCGGCGGGCGCAAGCTGAAGCTCGTGCCGCGTTGGGCGGACGACATCCGCGCGATCGGAGATCTCACCGCGAAGCAGGTGATGAAGCTCGACGATCGCCTCGGTTCGCCCGACTACGTTCGCGCGGTCGCCCGCGTCGTCGACGTGTACGCGCTGCTTCAAGAGGAAGAGTTCGTCGGTTACTTGCATGCGTACAAAGACAAATCGCTCGAGAGCCCGCCCGAGCTAAAAGAGATCGCGGGCGCGTCGGCGTTGTCGCGCGCGACGCTCGCGGCGAGGCTCGCGCTCCTCGCGCGTCCGCAGCCGTTCGTCTTCGCGGAGCTCACGCGGATCGCGACGTACGCGATGTCGCCGGACTACGCGGCGTGGGCGCGGCGCGGCGCGGCGGTGCTCCTCGCGGCGCTCGAGCGCGAGCTCGATTCGTCGGCGCAAGCGGTGTGGCTCGCGGAAGGGATCTTCGATCGCGACGGCCTCGCGGACGCGCTCGTTCGGATCGGCGCGCGAACGCCGGACGAGATCCGCGCGGCCGCCGATCGCGCCTACACCAAGATGTTCAAGCGCGCGGTGCCGAAGCTCGAACGACGCGCTCTTTGACGCGAAGGGCCGCGAAACGAGACTGGCGCTCGCCGCGCACGCATGCTCTCTCATCGTCCGCGTGCCGCTCCGACGATCGATCCTCTTCGCCGCCTCCGAGTGCGCGCCGTTCGTGAAGGCGGGCGGCCTCGGAGACGTCGTCGGCGCGCTCCCGGCGGCGCTCCGCGCGCTCGGGCACGACGTTCGGATCGTCCTCCCGCGCTACGGTTTTCTCACGACCGATCGCATGAAGCGCCACGATGCGCCGCTCGGCGTTCCGCTCGGCGGAGGCGAGGCGTGGGCGGCGGTCTTCGAGACGCGCCTGCCGGGCACCGACGTGCCGATCTACTTCCTCGATCACGCGCAGCTCTTCGGTCGTCCGTACGTCTACGATCCGCCGGGCGGCGCGTCGCTCGACAACCTCGCGCGCTTCGCGTTCCTCGCGCGCGGCGCGATCCAGCTGTGCAAGCACCTCCGCTGGTTCCCCGACGTGGTGCACGTCCACGACTGGCCGACGGCGCTCGTGCCCGTGTACCTCGACACCGTCGAAGCGAACGGCCCGATGGCGAAGGCCGCGACGGTGCTGACGATCCACAACGTCGCGCACCAGGCGAAGTACCCCGCGGGCGAGCTCGCGGCGACGCAGATTCCATCGAGCGAGATGCGCGTCGATGGGCTCGAGGACTTCGGCGCGGTCAGCCCGCTGAAGGGCGGCCTCTACCACGCGACCAAGCTCGTCGCGGTGTCGCCCACGTACGCGGAGGAGATCCGAACGCCCGAAGGGGGCGCGGGGCTCGATGGGCTCCTTCGTTTTCGCGGCGGCGATCTCGTCGGCATCTTGAACGGCATCGACGACGATGCCTGGGACCCGCGCACCGATCCCGCGCTCGTCGCGCCCTTCGACGTGGACGATCTCTCCGGCAAGGCGTCGTGCAAGCGCGCGCTCCAACGCGAGATGGGCCTCGCCGAGCGCCCCGACGTTCCGCTCCTCGGGGTCATCACGCGCCTCGTCTCGCAAAAGGGGACGGACGTCATCGCCGACGCGATTCCGCAGATTCTCGATCTCGACACGCAGCTGGTCGTCCTCGGGTCGGGCGATCCCACGACCGAGGCGCGGCTGAAAGCGCTCTCGGAGGCGGGGGGCGATCGTTTCCGCGCGTGGATCGGTTTTCACGAAGCGCTGTCGCATCGGATCGAGGCCGGGAGCGATTTGTTCTTGATGCCGTCGCGCTTCGAGCCTTGCGGGTTGAACCAAATGTACAGCCAGCGCTACGGCACGTTGCCGATCGTCCGCGCGACGGGCGGGCTCGACGACACCGTCGAGAGCTTCGACGAAGCGACGGGCGAGGGGAGCGGGTTCAAGCTGCACGACCTCTACGCCGCGTCGCTCGTCGCGACCGTGAAGTGGGCGGTCGACACGTACCGCGAGAAGCCGGCGGCGTTTCGCGCGATGCAGCGGCGCGCGATGAAGAAGAGCTTCGGATGGGGCGTCGCAGCGTCGCGCTACGCCGAGGTCTACGAGTGGGCGATCGCGGCGCGCCGCGGGGCGTGAGCGCCGGCGAGCGCGGGAGGAGTCTCGATGACGATGCGAAGATCGACGGCCGTCGCGACTACGACAGCGCTCCTGCTGTTCACGGCGTCCGCGCGAGCCGAGCCGATCGACGTCGCTGCGTTCGCGACGATCGACGTCGCTCCGCGCTTCACCACGTCGACGATCGGTTTCTCCGAGCTCGAAGCGGGGCCCGGCGCGGTCCGCGACGGCGACGCGACGACCGCGTGGATCGTCCCGGCGGATCCTGCGGCGATCGGCGCGCTCACGTTCGATTGGTCGGGATGGGGCGTCGCGCCCTTCGTCCTCCCCGAGCTCCGCGTCGACCTCGTGCCGGCGGACGCCGTCATCGAAATCGACACGGGGATCGACGCCGCCTCGCTCGCGCCCACCACTGCGACGATCGCGCGCGACGCGAGCGGCGTCACGCTGACCTTCGTGAACGGCGCGCCGCTTCGGATGCTCCGCATTCGTGCGCCGGGCGGGACCAAGATCGTCGCCATTCGCGCGAACGCGTCGCCCGGCGGGACGCTCGCGGGGGCACCGACCGCGACGTGCGACGCGGACGGCGTTCACCTCGGCGTGGCGACGAACGCGCTCCTCGCCGTGAAGGTCACGCGCGCGCTCCCGACCGGCGGCGCCCTGAGCTTCACGCGGCGTCGCTTCGACGGCAGCGCGATCACCGACGCGTCGGTTCGCTTCGACGCGCGCCCTGCGACGTACGCGTACACCGTCACGCCGCTCGGATCGGACGCCGCTCCGATGACCGTCTCGGTCACGTGCAACGGCGCCGCGCTCTCGCGCCCGCCGTCGACGGCGATCCACGGCGTCATCGAGGGCTTCTACGGCCGCCCGTGGACGTGGGGCGAGCGCGAAAAGATCGTCCGCGCGATGGGCGCGCTCGGCCTCGACACGTACATCTACGCGCCGAAGAACGACGCGATGCATCGCGACAAGTGGCGCGACGCTTACGACGCCGCGGCGCTCGCGCACTTCAAGAGCCTCGCCGATCTCGGACGCGGCGTCGGCGTGAACGTCGTCTACGCGATCTCGCCCGGCCAGGACATCGATCCCGCGAAGCCGTCCGACGTCGACGCCCTCCTCGCGAAGATCGCCGCGATGGCGGCGGGCGGATCGATCCGCGACGCTGCGCTCCTCATGGACGATCTCGATGCGACCGCGCATCCGCACGACGCCGCGCTCGGCCAAGCGCACGCCGTGCTCGCGACCAAGCTGCTCGCGTCGATGACCATGCGCGACCCGGCGGCGCGCCTCTGGTTCGTCCCGACGGTCTACTCCGGCCTCGCGGCGAACCTCGGCGCGGGCGACGCCGCGTACGTCTCGGCGCTGTCCGCGCTCCCCGCCGGCGTCGCGATCGCGTGGACGGGCGACGGCGTCTTCTCGCGCGAGCTGAAGCTCTCCGACGGCACCGCGTTCGTCGCACTGGCGGGGAGGGGACCGAAAGATCTGTGGGTCTGGGACAACTACCCGGTCAATGACGTCGCACTCTTTCGCTCGCTCTACACCCGACCGATCGTCGGCCGTGAATCGCTCTTGCCCGACGGCGGCGGCCTGGTCTCGAATCCGATGCGTCACGCGCTCGCGTCGATCCCCGCGATGACGAGCTACGCGGAGCTCGCGCAGGATCCCGCGGCGTACGCGACCGCGCGCACGGAGGGGCGGCCGCTCACGCAGGCGTCGCTCGCGCTCCTCTTGGCTGACGCCGACGCACCGCCGAACGCGCTCGGTACGTTCTTCGCGGAGCTCGTTCACCACGACACCATCTGGCCGAGCGACTACGCGTCGCCTGCGTTGACGAGCGCCATCGACGCGTACCTGTCGTCGACGCGCACGCCGAGCGTCGCGCTGGATCTCGCGACACGCCTCGCGCGCCTCGCGATCGTCGACGTCGACTTGCGGCGCGATCTCGACGATCAAGCGCTGTCGGACGAGCTCGACGCGCACGCGCGCGTCACGTCGGCGATCGCCTCGATCGCAATCGACGCGATCTCGGGCGACCGCGCGGAGCGCCTCGGCGACGCGAAGTCGGCGAGCGGGCTTCGGTCGCGCGCCGCGTGCAACTGGCTCCTCGTGAACCAGCCGACGTGGTGGACGATCCAAAAGGCGATCGAGCGCCTCGTTCCGAAGGCCGACACATCGGCGTGCACCGACACGGCCGATCCGCTCGCCGCCCCCCTCGCTCGTCAGGGCGTCATCGGGCAGCCGTTCGCGGTGACCCTCTCCGACGCGCAGTCCGAAGCGGGCGCGGCGTGGGCGGCGATTGGCCCCGAAGGCGTGTCGATCTCGGCCGATGGCGTCATGCAGTGGACTCCGTCGCGGCTCGGGAGATACCGCCTCGTCGCGATTCGCTCGGGCGACGCGGGCGCGGCTGCGAAGACGTTCGACGTCGTCGTCCTCGAGAATTTGCCGCCCGAGACTGTGACGATCGCCAGCAAGGGATGCGGCTGCGGAGTCGCCGATGCGACGCACGATGGAAGCGCGTTCGCGGGCCTCGTCGTCGCGTTCGCGCTCTGGTTGGGCCGACGCGCGCGACGACTCACTGGTTGCGCTTGATGACGTGAAACCCGAACGGCGTCTCGACCGCGCCGCTGATCGCGCCGACGCGAAGCCCGAACGCCGCGTCGCTGAACGCCTTGTCGAACTTGTCGCGCCCGAATTTTCCCAAGCTGCCGAGACGCGAGAGCGACTCCGGATCGTCCGAGTACGTCTTCACGAGCGACGTGAAATCCTCGCCCGCGTTCGCTTTCGCGACGACCTCCTCGGCGCGCGTCTTCGCGTCGGCTTTCGATCGCGCGACGCCGGCCGGAGCGCGCTTCGCCCCCTTGTACGCGACGAGCACATGCTGCGCGGTGATCTCCGTCGGCGACGTCGACGGCGCAGAAGACGCAGGCGCCGTGGTGGTCGGCGCCGGAGCGGACGACGGCGCGGACGCTGCGACCGAAGCGGACGTCGAAGGCGCGGCGGATGACGGAGGTGCGGCCTTGTTGTCGTCGCACGCCGCGACGATGCAAACCGCAACCAACGCGAAAAGGAGGGAAGAGCGAGTCATCACGCGCATTCTATCTCCGCCCGCGTCGCTCAGCGCTTCTCGAGATCGGCCCAAATGGGGCAGTGGTCCGATCCGCCGCGCCCGCCGACGGTGAACGACGTGAACCTGAGCTCCGGCCCCGCGAGGACGCGATCGATGCGCATCCACGGCACCCGGTTCGCGGGAAACGTGTACCCGAAGCCGGTGCCCGCCTGCGTGAAGCCGTCCTGCCATCGCGCCAAGTGCTTGCGGTAGAGCGAAGACCACTCCGGCAGGTTGCTGTCGCCGGCGATCACCACCGGATGCTTCGCGGCGGCCGCGGCGACGCCGAGCCCAGCCACTTGTTGCTCACGTCGTTGCGCGTTGTTCTCGACGGTGTCGACCGCTTCGTCCGACGCACCGTCCGTGAGGAGCTTCTTCTTCGACAGGTGGCGCAGCGCGAAGAGCCCCGCGCGCGGCGAGTACGGATGCATGTTGAAGACGTCGAGGATGCCGAGCGGCGTGTCGAGCGTGTACTGGAGAAACCTCTCGCCATCCTTTTGATCGCCGACGCTCACGATCGGATAGCGCGTCGCAAGAAAAAATTCGCTGGTCGAGTGAAACGACCACCCGGCGCCCAAGTGCTCGCGCAGGCTCGTCGCTATTTTGTGATTCATCGCCTGCATCACGATGATCCCGGCACTCGCAGCGTCGACCTCACGCACGAGCGGATCGACCCCGCCGCGCCTGCCGTACCAGACGTTGTAGCTGAAGACGCGCACCGTCGGCCCGCCCGCGGCGTGCACGAACGACACGTGCGGCCCTGACAACACCAACACGACGGCGGCGGCGACCGCGGATTGGATCGCGAACGCGACGCGCCTCCGTTTCCGGAAGGCGAGCGGCGCGCAAACGAGCAGCGGAAGCAGAAGCGGCAGCCGCGGAACGTAGAGGAGCACCGTCCCGATCCACCAGTCTTCACCGACGACCGCGATGACGATCGCTACGACCGCGAGCCCCGCGAGATAGACCCACGCAAGCCCCGCGAGGAAACGAACGACTCGGCTCTCCTTGGGCGGCTCGGCCATAGGACCACCTTAGCCCGCGAAGGAATGGATCCGACGTGGACGAGCCGCGAGGGCGAGTCCACGCAGGCCGATGACGATTGGCGACGCGAAGCGCGAAGAGAGTGCCGACGACGGCGGCACTCGAGCAATGGTGACCCCAATGGGAATTGAACCCATGTTACCGACGTGAGAGGCCAGTGTCCTAACCGCTAGACGATGGGGCCATGCAGCGAACCGTTCTCAGGCGGCTCACAAATCCAAGCAAGACGAAAGCAAAACGAAAGCAAAACGAAACGAAGACGGCGAAAGCGAATCGAAGAGAGAAGTCGTGGTGAGAAAAAGCGCGCGCCTGGCGACGCGATGTGGCTGGGGGACAAGGATTCGAACCTTGATAGCCAGTGCCAGAAACTGGCGTCCTGCCGTTAGACGATCCCCCAAGGTGAGGGCAACCGAAAGCGTAGAAAAGACTCAGCCGTGCGTGCCTTTCGGACGCGCGGGAGCGCGAACACTAGTCAGGCACGATCCAAAGTCAAGCAGACGCACGGCGCGGATGTACTTGCTCTTACGCTCGAGCGCCAGCGCGTGGCCCCACGTTCGCGATCCTGCGGGCGATTTCGCGCCGAATGGCCCTTGACGTGGGCCGGCGTGCGCTTACCTTCGCCCGCGCTGGCACTCGCCATCGCTGAGTGCCAATTCTCGTTTCGCCCGTTTCGTCGATTCACCAAGTCCGAGCAGGAGCCCACCGCCATGAAGATCCGCCCGCTGGCAGACCGCCTCGTCGTCAAACGCACCAAAGAAGAAGAGAAGACCAAGGGAGGGATCATCATCCCGGACACCGCGAAAGAGAAGCCGGTCGAGGGGACCGTCGTCGCGGTCGGCAACGGGAAGATCCTGAAGGACGGCAAGCAGCGTCCGCTCGACGTGAAGGTCGGCGACAAGGTCCTCTTTGGCAAGTACACGGGCAGCGAAGTGAAGATCGACGGCGAAGAGTTGGTGATGCTTCGCGAAGACGACGTCCTCGCGGTCGTGAGCTGAAAGGGAGCAAGGAGACACCATGAGCGCAAAGCAGATCGTCTACAGCCGCAACGCACGTTCCATGATCCTCGACGGCGTGAACAGCCTCGCCAACGCAGTGAAGGTCACGCTCGGCCCCAAGGGTCGCAACGTCGTGATCGAGAAGAGCTACGGCGCGCCCGTCGTCACGAAGGACGGCGTCACGGTCGCGAAAGAGATCGAGCTCCAGGGCAAGTTCCAGAACATGGGCGCGCAGATGGTGCGCGAAGTCGCGAGCAAGACCAGCGACAAGGCCGGCGACGGCACCACGACGGCCACCGTGCTCGCGCAAGCGATCTACACGCACGGCCTCATGCTGGTCGAAGCCGGACACAACCCGATGGACCTCAAGCGCGGCATCGACGCCGCGGTCGAGGCGATCGTCGCGGAAGTGAAGAAGCAGGCCGTCCCGTCGAAGGACAAGGCGACCATCGCGCAGATCGGGACCATCAGCGCCAACGGCGACACCGCCATTGGCAACATGCTCGCCGAGGCCATGGAGAAGGTCGGCAAGGAAGGCGTCATCACGGTCGAAGAGGCCAAGGGGATGGACTCCGAGCTCGAGGTCGTCGAAGGCATGCAGTTCGACCGCGGGTATCTCTCGCCGTACTTCGTGACGAACCCCGAGAAGATGACCGTCGAGCTCGAGGATCCGTACATCCTCATCAGCGAGAAGAAGGTCTCTTCGATGCAGGACATCCTGCCGATCCTCGAGACGATCGCGCGCGACGGCAAGCCGCTGCTCATCATCGCCGAGGACATCGAGGGCGAGGCGCTCGCGACGCTCGTCGTGAACAAGCTCCGCGGCCTGCTAAAGGTGTGCGCGGTCAAGGCGCCGGGCTTCGGCGATCGCCGCAAGGAGATGCTCAAGGACATCTCCGTGCTGACGAACGGCGAGGTCGCCTCGGACGATCTCGGGATCAAGCTCGACTCGCTCACGGTCAAGCAGCTCGGCCGCGCCAAGCGCGTGTCGATCGACAAGGACAACACGACGATCGTCGACGGCGCGGGCGACGCGAAGGTCATCAAGGCGCGCGTCGAGACGATCCGCAAGCAGATCGAGACGACGACGAGCGACTACGACAAAGAGAAGCTCCAGGAGCGTCTCGCGAAGCTCGCGGGCGGCGTCGCGGTGGTGAAGGTCGGCGCGCACACCGAGACCGAGATGAAAGAGAAAAAGGCGCGCGTGGAAGACGCGCTTCATGCGACGCGCGCGGCGGTCGAAGAGGGGATCGTGCCGGGCGGCGGCGTCGCGCTTCTGCGCGCGGCCAACGCGCTCGACGGCTTGAAGGTGCCGGCGGGTCAGGAGCACGGCGTGAAGGTCGTGCGTCGCGCGATCGAAGAGCCGCTCCGTCAAATCGCGAAGAACGCGGGCGTCGAAGGCTCGGTCGTCGTCGAGAAGGTCCGCGAAGGGAAGGGCGCCTT
>JAYVXB010000353.1:0-5598 GCA_043785585.1 Deltaproteobacteria bacterium
GAGCGTCGTCGTGACGCCGCTCGAGGACACGCCCGTCGAGCCACCGCCGCCGCCTGCGACGTCGAGCGCCGCCGTCGTGCCACCGCCCATCGAACCGGAGCGACCGCCGGTCGTTCCGCGCGGGGCTCCGACGTTCTGGACGACGCAGCGCACGGCGGGGCTCGCGATCGGGGGCGCCGGTGCGGTGATGGTCGGCGTCGGCGCGCTCCTCGGGCTCATCGCGAAAGGGGGCTACGGCGACGCACGAAGCATGTGCGCTCGCCCACCGGACGGATGCCCACAAGCCGCGGTCGATCAGAGCCGTCACGCCTACACGACGGCGAACGTCGCGACGGTGCTCTTCGTGATTGGAGCCGTTGCGATCTCGAGTGGAAGCGCGGTCTACCTGACGGCGTCGGGCGCGGGCGTACGAGGATCGTTTTGAAGGGCAAGCCGATGAGGGTGGCGATCGCGATGGCGTTCGTCGGCGTCGGTGCGCTCGCGACGGCTGCGTGCGTTGGCGTCCTCGGCTTCGAGGAGCTTCATGTCGGCGTCGACGCGAGCACGATCGTCGAGGGGGGTACCGACGCTGCGCCCGACTCGGTCGCGGACGCGACGCCCGACACGGGCCCGCAGTGCAAGCACACGCGATGGCCAGATCATCCGGACGGCGGGAGCGGCGGCGGCACGTCGTTCGTGGCCGCCGTGCGCTTCATCGACTTCGGCCTCGGCGAAGACGCCGGCGCAAACCTCACGCCGCCCGGCTTCGACCTCGATCGCTTCTGCACCGTCACCGCAGGCGCGAACTCGTGCGGCGCGACGCTTGGATCGAGCGACTTTCAAACCTACGTCGCCGACAAGGACGGCCTCAATGGAGGCACCGACAACGGCGGCTACGGTCTCCTGAAATACTTGGGGATGGTCGGCGACACGATCAAACAAGACAAGCTGAACCAAGCTCTCGTCGCCGGCGCGTACGGCATCGCCATTCGCGTCAGCGGATGGAACGGGATGCCCGACGATCCCGATGTCTTCGTCGAATGGTTCCCGATCATCGGCGTGCGCGGCGCCGACGGCGGACTCACCGCGCCGCGGTTCGATCTCGCCGACACGTGGATCCGCGATGGCGCGTACTGGAACACGCTCACGTACGACACCTCGAACATCATCGATCAGGCCGCGTACGTCACCGGAGGCAAGGTCGTCGCGCGTCTCGACTCGCTCGCGTTGTCGCTGCCGTTCTATGCGAGCTACCTCACCATCTCGCTCCACGACGGCGTCGTCGTCGCCGACATCGTCGAAGCGTCTCCGGGCGTCTACCGCTTGTCGAATGGCACGTTCGCCGGACGATGGTCGACGCGCGATCTGTTGGCGGGCGTGCAGACGGTCTACCACCCGCTCCTCGGCACGTACCTCTGTCAGTCGGCGACGGTCTACGGACAGGTCAAGAACACGGCGTGCCCGGCGCGCGACATCATGGCGCTCGAACGTAGCGACGGAACCGACGCAGGATGCAACGCGGTCTCCATCGGCGCCCGCTTCGACACCGCGATCGCCACAGACAGAAAGAACTTCGCCGCGCGTCCCGACGGCGGCAACCCGTGCGTCGGCGCGCCCGTGCCGCCGAACGACGACTGCCAATGACGAGACGACCTGCGCCGTCGGCCTACGCCGTCGCGCCGAGGAACTCGCGCTCGACCGCCGCGTAGTCGCCCTCGACGTCGAGGCGCGCGAGCACCGAGTAGAAGCCGAACTGCAGGCGGTTCACGAAGAGCATGTCGGGCGGCATCGTGAAAAATTCGTGCTCCTTCACTTTGCGCGCGACGTGGCTCATCTCTTTCATTCCGTCGACGAGGCTCGCCGCGTACGGGCGCTCGATGCGATGCGGCGACGCGAAGAGCGGCTCGAAGCAACGTCGCGTGTACTCGAGCGCGGCGTCTTGGAGCGCGCCCGGCTTCGACGCGACCATGTCCGCCACCGCCCGACGAAACCGCGCCTCGTCGCGTGCGAGCGCGGCGAAGTGCACCTCGCGCGCGCGCGTGCGTCGCGAGTCGTCCATCTCTTGGATGCAGCCGTAGTCGAGGAACGTCACGGCGCCACCGTCGTGGAAGATGTAGTTCCCCGGATGCGGATCCGCGTTGAGCATTCCGCCGACGAGCGTCCCTTTGAAGACGAATCGCCACATGGTGTGGGCCCACGCGCGACGCTCGTCGGGCGACGCCGCGCACGCCTCGTCGAAGTCGAGACCGCGCACGAGCTCGGTCGTGAGGACGCGCTTGCTCGAATGCGACGCGATGAATGCGGGAATGCGCACGGTCTCGTCGCCCGCGTGGAGCTGCGCAAAGAGTTGCAGGCGCCGCGCCTCGAGCTCGTAGTCGAGCTCTTCGCGGAAGCGCGTGCGGACCACCTCGAGCATCTTCTTCGTCTCGAAGCGCTTGCCACCGAGGACGCCGACGAAGCCTTCGAGGATCCCCGCGTTCGCGAGATCGCTCTCGACCGCCTGGATGATCCCCGGATGCTGCACCTTCACCGCGACCTCGAGGCCATCCGGAGTCTGTGCACCATGCACCTGTCCGATCGACGCGCTCGCGATCGGCACGTCGTCCCAACGCGCGAACACTTTGTCGATCGGCGCGCCGAGCTCTTCTTCGACGGCCGCGCGGATCGACGCGGGCGACGACTTCGGAGCGCTCGCCCGCAGCGCCTTCATCGACGTCTCGTACGCTTCGCGATGCGCCTCGGGCACGACGCCGTCGACGTAGCTCGCCATCTGTCCGACCTTCGCCGCGAGGCCACGCAACGTCCCGAGCACCGCCGCCGCGCTCTTCGCCGTGCTCGTCCCGTCGCGGTCGACGAGCATCCCCGCGCCCGTGCGAACCCCCACGGCGGCGAGACGAGCGAAGCGCCCGAGCCTGCCTCCCGGCACTTTTCGTTCGTCGTCCATCTCGTTCATTTCCGGCTCGTCGAGACGTAGGGCGTCCGTGCAGCGACGGCAAGGCGAGGCTATGCTCGCACGGATGGAAGACGCCGCCGTCGACCCGCTCGTCGGACGGACGATCGCCGACAAGTTCCTCATCGAAGCCTTCCTCGGCAGCGGTTCGATGGGGACGGTCTATCGCGCGCGCCACCTCGCGTTGAAGCGTTCGGTCGCGCTGAAGATCATGCGCGTCCACGGCTCGACGGATCCAAAGTACGCCAAGCGGTTCAAGCGCGAAGCGAGCACCGCGTTCAAGCTCGATCATCCGAACTCGATGCGCGTCCTCGACTTCGGCCAGGAGCCCGACGGCATTCTCTACATGGCGATGGAGTACGTCGACGGACGCACGCTCGCCGAGGTGATTGCCGATGAGTGGCCGCTGTCGCCCGAGCGGATCTCGGCGATCCTCGCGCAGGTCCTCGCTGCGCTCGCGGTCGCGCACGAGATGGGGATCGTGCACCGCGATCTCAAGCCCGAGAACATCATGCTCCTGCGATCGAAAGACGACGACGGCGCGGAGCACGAGCTCGTGAAGGTGTGCGATTTCGGTGTCGCGAAGCTCGTCGAGGACGACGAGGAAGAGGGGGGGAACGATCTCGCGAAGGTCTCCGAGATGCGCGCGACGACGTCGAACACGACGACGCTCACCAAGCACGGGATGACCGTCGGCACGCCGCTCTACATGGCGCCGGAGCAGGCGCTCGGTCAGAAGACCGACGCGCGCACGGACATCTACGCGGTCGGCGTCGTGCTCTTCCAGATGCTGACGAAGCGGCTGCCGTTCGAGGCAGTGACGCCGCTGCAAGTGATGCTGAAGCACATCGAGTCGCCTGCGCCCAAGCCGTCGGCGCTCGTCCAGGATGTCGACGAAGAGCTCGAACGGATTTGCCTGAAGGCGCTGCGCAAGAAGCCCGACGCGCGCTACCAAACCGCGCGCGCGATGCGTGCGAAGCTGCGCGCGATGGAGGAAGCGAGCGTGACGCTGGAGGTGGCGGAGCGTGTGAGCGGTCGGCTCTCGCTGGGCGACGATCGCGAACAGACGACGGTGCGTCCACCAGCGTCACTCGACCATGTCCCCGCAGTCCAGACCGTGCCCCCGGCGGCGCGTCCCATTCCGATCCTCGCGATCACGCTGGCGCTCCTCGCCGCAGGAATCGGCATCGCCATCCTCGCGACACGCTGACCGCGCGATGCGAACACGAGCATCTCTCGTCGTCTTGTTCGCGCTCGCATCCGCGTGCCGCATGCAAGAGGAGCCTCCTGCGTCGAAGGCATCGCCGGACCCCGCCGCGTCGTCACCTTCGGCCGCCGCGCCCAAAGGCGTTCGATTCATTCAAGCGCCCGCCGACGATCTCGCCGCGACGGTGCGACGCGAGCTCGCCGTCGCAAAGAAGGAGCGTCGCGATCTCGTGGTGTACGTCGGCGCGACGTGGTGCGAGCCCTGCCAGAGATTTCACGCGGCGGTCGCGCGCGGCGAGCTCGACGACGCGCTGGCGGGGCTCACGCTGATCGAGCTCGACTTCGATCGCGACGGCGACCGCCTCGCGAAGGCGGGCTACGTCTCGCAGTACCTTCCGCTCTTCGCGATCCCCGGCCCCGACGGTCGATCGTCGGGGCGTCACCTCGAAGGATCGATAAAGGGCGAGGGCGCAGTGGCGGAAATCGCCCCGCGTCTGAAGCGGTTACTCGGCCGCTGACGCCTTGTGTCACATCGTGATTCACTTTGTTGCGGGCGCGTGATACATCGTGATTCATGCAAGAGCCGATGCCGGTCATCGAAGCGTTGTTCGTCGAGGTCACGCTCGCGCGTCCCGCGGCTTGCGACGCATGCGCCCACGGAATGACGCGCGGAGCGCGCGTGCACTTGGTCGCCGACGCGCGTGCCGCGCCGCGCGTACGTTGTCGACCTTGTTTCGCGAGCGGAGCCGAGCCGCTGCCGATCGCAGCGTCGGTGAACGCGGCGCCGCTCGCGGTCGCGTCGGGGTTCGCGATGGTGCGCGTGTCGCCGCTCGCGTGGCTCGCGATGGTCGGCGCCGCATCGGTCGTGACGCTGCTCGCGTCGCGCACGGCGCGCAGGCTCGCGGTCACCATCGCGGTGGCGATCAAGTCGGCGTGGCGGATGTTGGTCGCGCGCGTGCGCGGCAAGAAAAACGCTGCGCCGATCATCGTGCGCCAAGCGTTCGAAGAGCTCGGGCCGACGTACGTGAAGCTCGGGCAGCTCGTGGCATCGAGTCAGGGGCTCTTCCCCGAGCCGTACTGCCACGAGTTTCAAGGGTGCCTCGATCGCGTGAAGCCGTTTCCGTTTCGCGACGTCGAGTCGACGCTCCGCGAAGAGCTCGGGCGCGATCCGGCGGAGGTGTTCGCGTCGCTCGATCCCGAGCCGCTCGCGTCCGCGTCGATCGCGCAGGTACACGCCGCGCGCTTGAAGGACGGCTCCGACGTCGTCGTCAAGGTTCAGCGCCCGCACATCTCGGATCGGATCGCCGCGGACCTTCGCATCCTGCACGGCGTCGCGAAGGTCTTCGCGATGCTGCCGCACGGCGAGCTCGCGAACCCCGTCGACATCGTCGACGACTTCGAGGCAAACCTCCGCGAGGAGCTCGACTTCGTCAACGAGGCGGCGAACATGGACGAGTTCAACC
>JAYVXB010000354.1:0-5597 GCA_043785585.1 Deltaproteobacteria bacterium
AACAACGAACACACCTGATGGGGATTTGACCGCCAAGACGCAGAGACGCCAAGAGAGGAGGTTCGGGGTGACGCTCGAGCGGTTCGAGATGCGCACCTCGCGGTGCTCGCACTTCTCATCCGCAACCCCTTGGCGTCTTTGCGCCTTGGCGGTCCTCTCGCGAGCCTTGATCGACATTTGCGGGCGCTGATTTAGCCGGACTGCAGCGGCACGCCCTTCATGCAGCGCTCGACGAGCAAGCGCTTGCACGCGGCGGAATCGTCGGGCGCCTTGGCGAGTGTGAACGGCTCGCGCAGCGGCGCCGGCGCGGTCGGCGTCGTCCATTCGCAGCGACACGCGGTGTCTTCGCACGTCACGCTCACGAAGCCATCGCCCGCGTGCGGCTGGCCGGCGACGACGAAGCACTCCGCGCCGAAGTTGCACGACATGCTCGTCACGCTGGCGTCGGCGCGGCTGTCTTTGTGGGACGAGCGATGCGCGCTTCCGGCGTGGACGACGCAGGGCGAGGTGATGAGGTGGGCGCCGTTGCCGAGGACGGGATCGGGGGTCGAGGTCGCGGTCGCGGTCGGGGTCGGGGTCGGGGTCGGGACGGAGGTCGACGGGGGTTGCGTGGCGCCACACGCGATCGTCGACGCAACGCCGACAGCCGTTACCAAAACCAACCACTTCGCCATCATTTCGATCTCCCAGGCGGCGTGCTCTTCGGTCGATTCGCCAAGCATGCATCGAGCTTCGCCTTCAGCGCCGGGTCCGCGTCGCTCGGCAGCGTGAGCGTCTCCGGCACACGCATCCGCTCCTTCACCATCGCGCGCGGCACGCCGCCGCCGCGACCGCCGTACCACATGCGCGAGTCGTGGCTGCTGTTGCGGTTGTCGCCGAGGACCCACGTCTCGCCCGCGCTGACGGTCCACGGACCTTGGCCGAAGTCCATCGCGAGCCCCGCCTCGATGAAGACGAAGTACGTCGCAGCGTCGAGGAACTCCACGAAGAGATCGCCCTCGTGATGAACGCTCGGGTCCTCCGCGTCGTCGTAGCCGTAGCGTCCGACGAGGCAGCGCGGCACGGGCCATCCGTTGATGTGCGGTCGCGCGTCGAGCATCTCGAAGCGATCGCCGTCGAGCGCCGCGATGCGCTTCACGAAGCGTTGCTCGGGATGCTCGGGGAACAAGAAGACGATGACGTCACCGCGACGAAGGACGTCCGACGGCGCGAGGACGTCGGTCGCGAAGAGCTGGCCGACGTGCAGCGTCGGAATCATCGAGCCGGACGGCATGCGGAAGCGGTGCGTTCGCGGTCGCGTGCTCGCCGAGGGCGCGGGTGTCGCGGCGATCGGTTCGGACGACGACGCCGAGGCGACCGGCGCGATCGTGAGCGCGCTCGGCGACGCGGCGAGCGCGCCGCATGCGACGAGCGGCAGCAAGAGGAGTGTGGCGATCGCCGGGAGGTTCTCGTCGAGCTTCGGCTTCACGCGGCCTTCACGTCGGGCAGGATGGGCAACGGCGCGGGACATCTTCGCTCGCCCCAACCGCTGCCGTCACGACGATTCAAAAAAAAGCCCCCCGCACCATCCTCTCCTTCGAGAAGCGCTGCGGGGGGCCGACCTCAGGAAATCTCCCGCGGTCCAAAGCTCGGTCGCCAATGGCGATCGAGGTGGTGCTGCTATTCGGTTTTGAGTCGACGCTTCATGAGCTCTCCGAACGCGGAGCGCTCACGCATGCGTCGCCGGCGTGACCACCGGCGCGCCCACGCTCGTCGCGGGGGCCACCGTCGATGCGCTGCCGCTCGGTGCGGTCTTCGTCGGCGCAGCGTGCTTCTTGCCGCTGCGCTTCTGGAAGAAGACAGCGAGAGGCTTGAGGCCCTCCGCGAGCTGACCGTCCTTGCCTTCCACACGGCGGAGCACCGTGTAGAACGCCGTGGCCGATCCCCACGCCTCGCCGCCCGCATGAAACTGCGCGTCTTCGACCTTCTTGAGGAAGGCCTGCGCAGCGATGCGGAGCGGCTCGAGCATGTTCACCGTCTCGAGGTTCTGCTTCATCGTGTCGACCGAGTGCATCGGCACGACCGCGCCGGAGGTCACGACCAGCTCCGCGATCGTCGGGATGACGCTCGCGAGGGAGGGCGGGGCCTTCGGTTGGCGATTCTTGTCGCCGCCCGTGTAGCTCGGCCCGATATCGCCGAGCGCCACGTGCGCCGCGTCGACGAGCTTTTTGGACTGGCCGACATGATGAGAAAGGAGATGGAGAAACGACGACTCACTCTTCTTCGACTTCTTCCCAGTAGCCATTGGAGGAAACCTTCGTGACGTGCTGCGGTGAGCTCGGGCGCCTCGGAGGACCATCCTTCGAAGCGCCGTCGCTCGCTGACTGCGCCGCAACGAAGAGAACAATGCCGTCTTTCGCGCCCGCGATCCGTACCCGCGGCGTACCCATTCGGGGGTCGCGCGACAGGGCGAATGGGTACGGTGAGGGTACGGTTTGGGGGGTAAGTGCGCGGACGCTCGTCGAAGCGCGTTTCCCGGTGAGCTCGAAACGGTAGGCCGGCCTACCGTTTTCGTAGGACGGGGTACCGGATCGCTAGGGCGGGCAACGCGGTGACGTGGGCGCGCCTACCGGATCAGGTTGGACGGGGTACCGGATCGAGTTGGAGCGGCAACGGGATCGGGTAGGCGCTCGAACCGGAGGGCGTTGGGCGGCGTGCGCGCGGCGTAGGGCGGGTGACGGGGGGCGGTCGATCGTCATACCCGTCGGGGTTTGAGCGCCCGGCCGTTCACGCGGCCGGCGTCGGAGCGCGCAGCCACGCGTCGAACGCGCGCACGATCCTCTCGAGCACCGCCTCGGCGGCGCTGTACCAGCGCTCGATCTCGAACGCGAGAGCGAGCGGACGCATCGCCTCGCACGCGCGTCGGATGCCGCGCGCGAGAGATCGACGACGCGATCGCGAAGGCGACGTCGGTGGCCTGGTGCGGAGGCGCGCCCGTCGCGAGGGAGCCGAAAAGGACGACACGCTTGGCGGCGCGCAGCGCGGCGTTTGAGGGTCGGTGTCCCGGGACGCGTCGTTTGCTGTCCCGGACAGGCGAGGCGCGTCGTAAGCGCGCGAGATCCCATCGCGTAGGAGCTGGCACGTTGCGGGCAATGACGCGCGGCCTTGCTCGCCGCCGCGTACCGCCCACGTCGCCCGACGGAGACCGTCCTCTACGGCGTCGTCCGTGCGCACCTCGCGACGTTCCTCGGACACGCGCGCGAGACATACGAAGCGCAGCTCCCGCGCTACGTCGAGCGCGAGCTGCGCGGGTACCTCCGATGCGGCGTCTTCGCCTACGGCTTCGTGCGTGCACGATGCGACGCGTGAGGGCACGATCTGCTCGTCGCGTTCTCCTGCAAAGCGCGCGGCGTTTGCCCGAGCTGCTCGGGCAGGCGCATGTGCAACACCGCGGCGCAGCTCGTGGATCGCGTCGTCCCGGCAGTCGCCGTGCGCCAGTGGGTCCTCTCGCTCCCGTTCGAGCTGCGCGGCCTCGCGGCGTTCGACGCGAAGGTGCTCTCCGCGCTCTCGCGCTTCTTCGCGGATGCGCTCGCCGTGCGCTACCGCGCGTGCGCGCGGCGCGAGGGGATCGACGCCTCGCAAGGCGGCGCGGTTACTTTCGTCCAGCGCTTCGGCAGCAGCTTGAACCTGCACGTCCACTTCCACGTCACCGTGCTCGACGGCGTCTTCGCGCGCGACGCGAATGGCGTGCTCGTGTTTCACGAGGCGCCCGCACCGACGCGCGCCGAGCTCGAGTCCGTCGCGGGACGCGTACATCGCCGCGCGGTCGCGTGGCTCGCACGCCACGGCCACGTCGACGACGACGGCACGCCGCACCGCGAGCGCGGCCCGCTCGAAGCGTGCGTCGCCGCTGCACTCGCGCGCGGCACTGTGAGTAAGCTCGCCGACGAGGGCGTCGACGCGAGCGCTGGCGAGACCGCCGCGCCCGAGCCACCGCGCGCTGCGCGCGGTTCGCGCGACGCCGTCGACGTCGAGGGCTTCAATCTCGAAGCGAGCGTCCGCTTCGACGCCGACGACGATCTCGGACGGGAGCGCCTCTTTCGTTACGCCGCGCGCCCGCCCTTCGCGCTCAGCCGCATGCGCCTATTGCCCGGCGGCCGCATCGCGTATCGGATCAAGAAACTCCGCGACGGTCGCGCCAAACAACGCGTGATGACGCCCGTCGAGCTCCTCGCGCGCCTCGCCGCCCTCATCCCGCCGCCCAGGTATCCGCTCGTGCGCTACCACGGAGTCGTCGCGCCGCGCGCCACGTGGCGACGCGAGATCGTTCCCAAGCCGCGCGCGCCGCTCCCCTGCAAACCACGGCGACGGGGCGCGGCGAGCGTCGTTGAAGACAACGCCATCGAAGCGGCACCACGCCAGTCGCACGCTTCACCACCGGGCGCCGCGCGGCGTGCGCCCGTCGCGACGACCGGTCCGACTCCGCACGTCGCGCCGCCGCAGCTCGACCCGCGTCCCGCGCCGTTGTCGCTCGATTCGCGCGCGCACGCCGCGCCGTCGATCGTCACCGGTTCCGCGCCCGTCGCCGACGCGCCGGCTAAACTCCACACCGATTTCCTCGCGCCCAATGTGATGAGCGTCCGCCACTGGAGCCGCCTGCTCGACGGCGCCCTCGTCGCGATCTCATCGCGCCTCGACTGGGCCACGCTCCTCATGCGGACGTTCGAAGTGGACGTGCTCGACTGCCCGTCGTGTCGAGGTCGCCTCCGCATCCTCGGCAGCATCACCCAGCCCGACGCCGTCCGTGAGATCCTCAAGCGCCTCGCCATCCCGACCGAAGCCCCGCGCGCCGCTCGCGCCCGCGACCCCACCGACCTCGACGACGACGCCGTCGACTGACGCGCCCCGAGCGCGCGCGTCGCTCCCCCGAGCGCGGCGGCGAACGAGCACGCTTTGCAAGCGGTCAAAGTGTACGACACGACAGGCGAGACGACGAATGCGTGGTTGGGTCGTTACGTAAACTTCTCGCCGCGCGGTTTCGCGCGCCGAGCCCACTACGACACCCTTTTCGCCTACTGACCGCTCAATCGCCTCCACGTTGGCGACATCGGCCGCGCGAAAACGATGCGCGATGAAGGGCGGCGCGTGCGCGCTTGCGGTCACACTCAAAGTGCCGCGGGCCCGACCTCCACCGCGACTGCGACCTACACCGCGACTGCGACCCCACCGCGATCGCGACCGAACCCTCACCGCACGATCACCCCCACCGCCAACCGATACCCCTTCCTCCCCACTTGCACGACGAGCTCCCTCCACGCCGCCGGCAGCTCCTCCCCCGCACGCGCAAAGCTCGCGACAACGCGCGCGTCGAGGTCTCCGCGCGCCTTCCTCACAGCCTTGTCGACGTGCGCCGCTCCCGGCGCGGTGATCTGACCGAGCTCTTTGACGTGCACGATGCGCTGCTCGGCGCGCGCCAATCCGACGAGCATCCGCTGCTGGCCGTCGGTGATGTCGAGGAGCACGCCGCCGAGGTGCGCCTCTTCGCGCGCGACCGAGAGCACGAGCGGTCTCTCGCGCGTTCCGACGTAGCGCGCCGGAAGCGCGTCCTCGACGCGAAG
>JAYVXB010000355.1:0-5597 GCA_043785585.1 Deltaproteobacteria bacterium
GGCACGCTCGCCGCTAGCGGAGCTGCTTGCGTCCTCAAGGTGAACGAGCCTGATACCCCGGCGAACCCCGCGGGCTCGGCAGTCGCCGCAGGCGGAAGCGCGGCCCCCGGCGCGACGGCGGCCCCCACGGGCGATCCCAACGCTCGGCCCGTCGGTCGCGGCCTGAAAAACGTCCGCGGCATCGGCGGCCTCGACACTCCGCCCACGCCCCCTCCCGCTGCCGTCGATGGCGGCGCGGCGCCCGCGCCTGCCTCCGCGTGCCTCGACACCGGCGCGGCAACCGCCGGCGATTGCAGCACGATGGCGGACAAGACCTGCAGCTGGGCCGCGAAGCGCTGCTCCGCGTACGCGCAGTACCTGCAGCCGAAGGTCGCGGCGCAAGCCGTCGCGTGCACGATCGCCGCGAAGGACGCGTGCTCGGCGCAAGCGGCGGTCGGCTGCGGCTCGACGGCGATGGCTGCGTCGTGCTCCGACCCGAATGCGACGACGGCCTGCGCGCAGCTCGCTGCGAGTTGCGGCACGACGGCGGCGGCGTGCGCGCCGCTCGTCTCGAGCCTCAACGCGGCCGGCCGGCAACAGGCGCTCACGTACTGCTCCGCCGAGGGCGGCGCGGCGTGCAAGAGCGCGGGCCTCGCGGCGTGCATCAACGCGGCGCTGTTCCCGGCGGCCGAAGGCGGAGTCGGCGGCGGCGGCCCGAGGAAGTAGACTCGCGGCATGACAGCAGAGCTCCCGTCGCCCCCCGCATGGAGCAAGCAGCTGACGACGGTGGGAGTGACGGGGACGAACGGAAAGACATCGACGACGCGCTGGCTGGCGGCAACGCTTGCGCGCGTCGCGACTCCGGTTGCGCAGGCGACGACGCTCGGCTCGTTTCTCGATGACGAGCCGCTCGAAGTCGAGAAGACCTGGGAGGGCTTCGTCGCGACGATGAAGGCGGGCTTCGACCGCGGCGGGAAGTTCGCGTCGATCGAGCTGACGAGCGAGGCGCTCGCGCGTGGCTTCGCGAAGGCGTGGCCGTGCAAGGTCGGCGTCTTCACGAACCTCACGCACGATCACCTCGACGCGCACGGCACGCCCGAGCACTACCTCGCGAGCAAGGCGCAGCTGTTCGTGCACTTGCCTCCGGGTGGGACGGCGGTGTTGAACGCGTGCGATCCGTCGAGCGAGCTCCTCGCCGAAGTGATCCCCGAGGGCGTGCGCGTGCTCCGTTACGGAGTTCCGAGCCGCGGCGAGCCGACGGGACCGCTCGACTTGCGCGCGACGCGGATCGATATCGCGTGGACGGGGACGACGATCGCGCTCGAGGCGAGCGACACGTTGAAGGCGCTCGGCGACGTGCCGTCGTCGATGACGATCCGCGCGATCGGCGACGTGTACGCGGAGAACGCGATGGCCGCGCTGCTCGGAGGCGTCGCGGCGGGCGTGCCGACGAAGGACGCGGTCGCCGCGCTCGAAGCCGTCGCTCCGCCGCGCGGGCGCTTCGAGGTGGTGCACGAGCGGCCGTACGTCGTCGTCGACTACGCGCACACGCCGGACGCACTCGCGCGCACGCTCGCGATCGGACGCACGCTCTGCGACGGGACGAAGGGGAAGCTCGTCGTCGTCTTCGGTGCCGGCGGCAACCGCGACAAGAACAAGCGCGCACCGATGGGCGAAGCAGCGTCGAAGGCCGACGCGATCGTACTGACGAGCGACAACCCGCGAAGCGAAGATGCCGGCGCGATCGCGGGCGCGATTCGAAAAGGCATCAAGGGCAAGCGCGACGTCGTCTTCGAGATCGATCGCGAGGCGGCGATTGCGCTCGCGGTGAAGCGCGCCGGGCCCGACGACGTCATCATCGTCGCCGGCAAAGGCCACGAGAGCGAACAGATCATCGGGCACGTCACGCGACACTTCGACGACGTCGAGGTGGCGCGCGCGGCGATCGCAGCGCGCCCGTGAGCGAGGCGGCGGTCGCGATCGACGAAGTGACGCGCGCCGTCGCGGGCACGGGATCGCTTCGCTTCACGCGCGCGGGAGATCGCACCGTTCTTCACACAGCACGCGCGTCGAGCCCGCTCAAGCTGCTCACGCCGAACAACCACGGCGACGCGGCCTGGGTGTTCGTCGCGACGTTCGGCGGAGGGCTCGTCGACGGCGACGCGATCGCGCTCGACGTTCGGGTCGACGACGAAGCGGGCGCGCTGCTCGGGACGCAAGCATCCACGAAGGTGTACCGCTCGGAGCGCGGGTCGCGGCAGAGCCTCGACGCCGACGTCGGCGCGCGCGCGCTCCTCGTCGTCGTCCCGGATCCCGTCGCCTGCTTCGGCGGCGCGCGCTACGCGCAGCGCAACGCCGTGCGACTCGCGGACGACGCGTCTCTCGTGCTCGTCGACGCGATGACGTGCGGTCGTGCCGCGCACGGCGAGAGGTGGGAGCTGGCGCGTTACGAGACGGCGTCGCGGGTGACGCGCGCGGGGCGCGATGTGGTCCGCGACGCCCTGCTGCTCGACCCGTCGCACGGCGAGCTCGATGCGCGCATGGGAAGATGCAATTCGGTCGCGACGGTGGTCGCGATCGGGCCGCGCGCGCGGCCGATCGTCGACCGTCTGCTCGGTGCGTCCTTGCCGCTCGATCGGCGCGCGCCGCTCTTGTGTGCCGCGAGCGCTCTCGCTGACGACGGCGCGATCGCGCGCATCGCCGGCGACGACGTCGAGCGCGTGTCGCACTTCGTCCGCGACTTGCTCGCGCCGATCGCCGCGATGCTCGGAGACGATCCGTTCGCACGAAAATGGTGAGCCGCGCCCGTCAGCCCCGTGGCGGCGGGCCTTCCTGCTCGAGCGCATCCAGCTCCTCCGCCGTGAAGACGCGCGAGCGCGTGAGGAAGCGCAGCCCCTCCGGCGCCTCGAGAGAGAACCCCGCTCCCCTCCCCTCGACGACGTCGATGGTGAGCTCGGTGTGCTTCCAGTACTCGAACTGCGACGCGCTCATGTAAAATGGACAGTCGTCGATCGCGCCGAGCTTCACGTCTTGCGCGCCGACGCGAAACTCGCCGAGCGCGAAGCACATCGGTGCGCTGCCGTCACAGCAACCCCCCGACTGATGAAACATCAGCGGACCGTGCGCCGCTCGCAAGCGAGCAATGAGCGATGCCGCGGCCTCCGTGAGGAGGACGCGCGGCACGTTCGGTTTCATCGCCGTGCTCTCAAAAGAAGCCCATCGGCTTCTCGTCGTAGCTGACGAGGAGGTTCTTCGTCTGCTGGTAGTGGCTCAGCATCATCTTGTGGTTCTCGCGTCCGATGCCCGACTGCTTGTAGCCACCGAACGCCGCGTGCGCCGGATAGTGGTGGTAGCAGTTGGTCCACACGCGGCCCGCCTTGATTGCGCGACCCGCGCGGTACGCCACGTTGCCGTCCCGCGACCACACGCCGGCGCCGAGCCCGTAGAGCGTGTCGTTCGCGATCGCGATCGCGTCGTCGAAGTCTTTGAACGACGTCGTCGACACCACCGGCCCGAAGATCTCTTCCTGGAAGACGCGCATCTTGTTGTGGCCCGCGAACACCGTCGGCATCACGTAGTAGCCACCGGCGAGATCGCCGGGAAGCTTCGCCTGCTCGCCGCCGCAGAGGATCTTCGCGCCCTCCTGCTTCCCGATGTCGAGGTAGCTCAGCGTCTTCTCGAGCTGATCCTTCGACGCCTGCGCCCCGACCGTCGTCGCTGTATCGAGCGGATTTCCCGGCACGGCGTGCTTCTTCACGCGCTCGACGGCGAGCTCGATGAACTGCGCGTGGATCTTCTGATGGACGAGCGCGCGCGACGGGCACGTGCACACCTCGCCCTGGTTCAGCGCGAACATCGTGAAGCCTTCGAGCGCCTTCTCGAGGAACGCGTCGCGTGTGTCGAGCACGTCGTCGAAGAAGACGTTCGGCGATTTGCCGCCGAGCTCGAGTGTCACGGGGATGAGGTTCTCGGATGCGTATTGCATGATGAGGCGACCCGTCGTCGTCTCGCCCGTGAACGCGACCTTCGCGACGCGGTTGCTCGACGCGAGCGGCTTGCCGGCCTCGACGCCGAAGCCGTTGACGATGTTGACGACGCCCGGCGGGAGGAGATCGCCGATGAGCTCCATCAGCACGAGGATCGACGCGGGCGTCTGCTCGGCCGGCTTGAGGACCACGCAGTTGCCGGCGGCGAGCGCGGGCGCGAGCTTCCACGTCGCCATCAGGATCGGGAAGTTCCACGGAATGATCTGCGCGACGACGCCGAGCGGCTCGTGGAAGTGGTACGCGGTGGTGTTGTCGTCGAGTTGACTCAGCATCCCTTCTTGCGCGCGAATGCAGCCGGCGAAATAGCGAAAGTGATCGATCGCGAGGGGAAGGTCGGCCGCGAGCGTCTCGCGAACGGGCTTGCCGTTGTCCCACGTCTCTGCGACCGCGAGCATCTCGAGGTTCGCCTCCATGCGATCGGCGATCTTGTTGAGGATGTTCGCGCGCTCGCCTGCGGACGTCCGTCCCCAGCTCTCCTTCGCGGCGTGCGCGGCGTCGAGCGCCTTCTCGATGTCCTCGGCGGTCGAGCGCGGGATCTCGCAGAACGGTCGGCCGTTCACCGGCGAGATGTCCTCGAAGTACTTCCCGTTGACGGGCTCCTTCCACTGCCCACCGATGAAATTCCCGTAACGCGCGCGGAACGTGACCTTCGAGTCTTTCTGATTGGGCGGTGCGTAGATCATGGGCGTCTCCTTCGTGGTGCATCGCCTTGAGCAACATCCGAGCCCGGACCGCGTCACGCGTCCTCCGCGGCTCTCGCGGTGGCGCAGCCTGAGTGCGCGACGCGCATCGATGCATGACGCGGTCGACGTGTAGCGAAACGAGACAGTCATGTCGCAGCGCGGTATCGACACGCGCGCACGGGTTGCGCGATGACGCAACATCGGACGCGTGGAACACTTCGTTACGTGCTGATCCTCGACGAGCCGCCGGTCGATCTCGCGCGCACCTTCGACGCGGAGCGCGCCGCGCACGTCGACCGCGCGCGCCATCCGGTGCTCGAGCGATGGGAGCGATCGGCGCGTCTCGGCGCGCGCGCCGACGCGGACGCCTATCCGAAGGGGACATCGCGCTCCGATTTGCGAGAACGACGCGGCCTGCTCGACGACGTCTTCCGCGAAGAGCGCGCGTTGTTCGAACCGATCGCGATGGAGCTCGCAGAGCATTCGCTCGTCGCGATCGTCGCGGACAGCGACGGCGTCATCCTGGTCTCGCGTGGCGGAAAGACTGCGGACAATCCCGCGCTGAGCACGCGCCTCGTCGAAGGCGCGAAGTGGAGCGAGGACGCGCGGGGCACGAACGCGATCGGCACGGCGATCGCGGAGCGACAATCGATTGCCGTCCTCGGCGGCGCGCACTTCGAAGTCAGAAATCGCGGCATCTTCTGTTACGCGAAACCGATCGTCGACGCGTACGGCGTCCTCGTCGCGGTGCTGGACGTGACGGGCCCGATGGCGTTGCACGATCCCGCCGTCGGGCTCGCGGTCGAGGCCGCAGGGACGTCGCTCGAGCGCGCGCTCCGCGCCGTCGCGTTCGCGCAGGCAGGGAGGGGAGCGCTCGCGGCGATCGAAC
>JAYVXB010000356.1:0-17014 GCA_043785585.1 Deltaproteobacteria bacterium
GTTACGAACCTCGGTTTCTTGGGTAAGGGGCCGGGAGCGCGCGAGACGGCGCTCCGGGGGCCGGCTGACTTCGCCGTCTCGTGCAACGCGAACTACATAGGTGGGCTTCACGGGTGCTTGCTTGACCGTTCGTGGATCAAGTCGTGATGGATCGTGACGACGCGACGATGCGCGTACGTCCGATTCGGCGCGCGACGCCGGCGCTACTCCGGGATCAGGGGTGCGTTCGCGCCCAATCGTTCGCCGGAAGCGTGACCTTCTTCGTGGCGATCTTCGCCGTCGCCGCGTCGATCGTCGCAAAGTGCGCGGTCATCGCGTCCTTCGACTTTCCCGTCATCGTCGTAGCGCCCTCACCGAGCGCGCGCCGCTCGTCCTTCCACAGCGCGATCGCGCCCTCGAGCGCACGCCAGACACCGAACCCGTACGCGGCGCCCGGTCCGCCTTCGCGCATCAAGTCGCGCTGCACGCACGGCGCGTGATCGGGCGACTCGGCAGGGGGCATCTTCTCGATCGCCGCGGGATCCTCGGGGAGCGCCGCGTACGTGGCGCACGCTCCCGGAACCGCCGTCCCGATCGCGCGCACGATCGCCGAAGCTTCGCGATCGTCATCGATCGCCTTGCCGATCTTCGGCGCGATCTCCGCCAAGCGCATCGCGACGGCGAGCCGCATCGCATCGGCACCAGGACCCTTTGCCGTCTGCGCGACGATGCGCCATTTCTCGACGCCGGGCGCCCACTCGCCGTGCCGCTCGCGCACGAGCACGAGCGCGACCGCCGCCGCTGCGCCTTGGTCGGGATTCATCGGATCGAAATCACCCTTCGATCCGAATGCGCGCGCGAGCTCGTTGAAGCACGGCTTGTCGCACTTCGCGACGGAGACGACGTTCGATGCGGCCGCGACGTCGCCGCTCGCAAGCGCGTCGCGCAGCGTATCGACCTTTGGCGCGCAACCGGCGGACAGGGACAGAACCGCCAAGGCGCAAAGCCGCCAAGGGTTTTGGATCGGGGCTTGGCGCCTTGGCGACTTGGCGGTCGTCTCGTCGCGCATGCCGACGAGCTTAGACGCTTGCGAACGCTGCGTCCGGGATGTCGAGGGCGCTTTTGTCTTCTTCGGCGAGGACGCGCGCCTTGTCTTCGACGCCCGGGAGGACGTTGCGTGCATAGTACAAGCCGGCCGCGATCTTCCCGGCGTAGAACGCCTCGTCGGGGTGACCCGCTGCGACGGTCTTCGCCTTCTCGTGCGCGATGGCCGCGCCTTCGAGGAGCAGCCATGCCACCGCCGTCTCGCTCATCATCTCGAGGAAGCGGTTCGCGTAGAGCGGCACGAGGCCCATCTGGCCCGACTGGAACCAGCCGAGGAGACGCATCGCGTTTCCGCCGAGCGCTTCGGCGGCGCTGCCGAGCTTCTTCACCGACGCGCCGATCACCGGATGCGCACTCTGCGCCGCGACGAACTTCTGGATGTCGCCGATGAACGCCTGCATGTTCGCGCCGCCGGCCTGGCCGAGCTTGCGACCGACGAGGTCCATCGCCTGGATGTGGTTCGTGCCTTCGTAGATCGAGAAGATCTTCGCGTCGCGGCAGTACTGCTCGACCGGGTAGTCACGCGTGTAGCCGGCGCCGCCGTACGTCTGGATCGCCGTTTCGCAAATGCGGAAGCCCTGGTCCGAGCCGTAGGCCTTCACGAGCGGGACGAGCAGGTCGACCTGGCCTTGGTGGTACGCGACGGCGGCTTCGTCTTTGCCCGTGAGCGCGCGCACCGAATCTTGGTGGTGCGTGAGCTTGATCGCGAGCGCGCGGATGCCTTCGACCTTCGACTTCATGTCGAGGAGCATGCGACGCACGTCGGCGTGCTCGAGGATCGACACGCGCGGCGCGGTCGCGTCTTTCCAGTGCGTGATGCTCGCGCCTTGCTTACGGTCCTTCGCGTAGTCGAGCGCGTTCAAGAACGCCGACGACGCAACGCTGAGCCCTTGCACGCCCACGGCGATGCGCGCGCCGTTCATCATCTTGAACATCTGCGGCATGCCCTGATTGAGCTTGGCGTCGCCGCCGACGGGGAGGCCGATGCACTTGCCGTTCTCGCCGAAGTTCAAGACGCACGTCGCGGAGCCGTTGATCCCCATCTTGTGCTCGATGTTTCCGACGGACACGTCGTTCGTTTCGCCGAGCTTGCCGGTCGCGTCGGTGCGGATGCGCGGGACGATGAAGAGCGTGAGGCCCTTGGTTCCGGCCGGAGCGCCGTCGACGCGCGCGAGGACCAAGTGGACGATGTTCTCGGCGAGATCGTGGTCGCCGCCCGAGATGTAGATCTTCGTGCCGCGGATCGAGTACGTGCCGTCGGCGTTCTTCGTCGCGGTCGACTTGCTCGCGCCGACGTCGCTGCCGGCTTGCGGCTCGGTGAGGCACATCGTGCCGCCCCAGACGCCGCCGAACATTCGCGGACAATAGAGATCGCGCTGCTCTTGCGTGCCGAAGTGCTCGATGACCTCGGACGCGCCGTACGCCAGCCCGGCGTACATGCCGAACGCGGTGTTCGCGCCGCTGAGCAGCTCTTCGACCATCACCTGGAGCGAGTGCGGAGCGCCTGCGCCGCCGTAGTGCGGATCCACCGCGATCGACTTCCATCCCGACTCGTACAGGCTCTTCCACGCGGCCTTGAATCCGTCGGGCGTGATGACGCGCCCGTTCTCGATGCGGCACCCTTGCGCGTCGGCCGTCGCGTTGAGCGGACCGGGCACCTCGCGGCACCAGCGGTAGCACTCGGTCAGCGACGAGCGGACCTCTTCCTCGCCCCACGCCTCGAACGGCGCCTTGCCCAGCAAGTCTCCGAGCTTGAACTGCTCGAAGAGGAGAAACGTGAGCTCGCGGAGATCGGCCTTGTAACGGTTGATCGCTTGGATCGGCTTGGACACGGGGGGTGCTCCTTCTCGCGGGCGCGTGCCGTCGCCGAAGGCGACCGGCCGATGGGAGAGTCCGGCCTTGATCCCGGCCCTCACCGCGTGGTGCATACGACGGCGTACGACGCGCTGCACCAAAAGAATGAATGCTCATTCAGTTTTGTCAAGCGCGTGAAATTCACAGGAAGACGGGGAGGCAGGAAGACATGAGGAAGCGAGAGTTGGAAAACCAACTCCGCCTCGCTTTCCGTCTTCCCGTCTTCCTGTGAATCTCGAATCCGGCGACGCCGCGAAAGGCGCGCTAGAGTTCCGCGCGCACGAGGACGAACTTGTTGCAGATCTCTTTCGTCGTGAGCTCGCGGTAGTTCTTCCCCGCGACCTCGCTCTTCAGCCCGCCGACGCGGCTGTGCTCGGTGACGAAGAACATGACCTGCGCGCCCGACTCTTTTTCTTTCTTGAGCCAGGTCGTGAAGTTTGCGCCGCTCGAGACGAACGCCGGGATGCGGTTGCCCGTGTAGAAGTTCTCGCCCTTCCAGTTCATCTGGTACGCGACGAGCTTCTCGTCGTTGCTCTGGCGCGCGGCGTAGTACGCCTCGATGACCTCGTGCTGTCCCCAGTGCGGCGCCGTCTTCACCATGTAGACGTCGAGACCCCAGAGCGCCCAGACGAAGCCGAACGCGACGAACGTCACGACCGCGTGCCGACGCACGGACTGCCACGACATCGCGAGCGACAAGACGATCGCGATGATCACGAACGCGGTGAGCGCCGCCTTGAAATCGAGCGAGTCGGGCCACGTCCGGCGGTAGTTGTACGTGAAGAGTTGGAGCAGACGGATCGCGCCGGGTTGATCGGCGCCGTCCGGCTTGATGATCAGATCGCGACCGACGAGCGCGAGGACCACGGCGCCCGACGCGACCGCGCCCGCGATCATCATCGACTCGTGCGCGCGCCGCCGACCGTCCGCGGTATCCGGCAGGATCGGCAGCGTCTCTTCGGCAGGCGCCGCCTCTTTCTGCCGGAACATCCAAACGAACGCGAGGACCATCACGACGCCGACCGCGAGGAGCGCGCCGCCGAGCGCGTACGACGGATTGCTCAGCGTCCCGCCTTCCGCCTTCGTTCCGAAGATCGATCCCGGCCACAGCTTCGCCACGCCGAACACCGTGAGCGCGACGCCCGCGGCGATTCCGCCGAGGTACGCCGGGAGCGATCCTTTGCTCGACAGCGTTCGCGAGCCGAGCATGTCGTCGAGCACGACGCCGATGAGCATCGCGATCGGCGGCACGGCCGGGAAGATGTAGTGATGGAACTTCGTCCCCATGAACGAGAAGAGGGCGAACGCGAAGACGAACCACATCGCGAGGAAGATCGACGTGTCGCCCTTGCGCTGATCGGCGGAGTCGCCGCGGCGCATCCAGTAGATGAGGCCGAGCGGCGCGAGCCCCGTCCAGGGGAAGATCGCGTAGCCGAGCTGCCAGATGTAGAAGCGGAACGACGTGTCGTCTCCCTCGTTCGTGTCGTGAACGTGGTTGAACGCACGGTTGAACATGTCGTGGAAGATGAGGCGATCGGTGAACGGCGCGCCGTGGCGCACGTACATCGCGACATACCAAGGGATCGCGACGCACAAGATGATGAGCAGGCCGCTCACGATCTCGAGGCGCGTGAGCTCGATCCACCGGCGCTTCGTGCAGACGTACGCGAACGCGCAGATCATCGGGATCGCGAAGCCGGCAGGTCCCTTGCCCATCGTCGCGAGCGCCGCGAAAAACCAGGCTGCGAGATAGAAGAGGCGGCGAACGCGGCGCTCGCCCCAGTTCATGTAGAGGACGGCGCCGAGGACCGCGCTCCACAGGATCGCTTGCAGGAACGGCTCGAACGCGCCGAACGTGCGGAGGAGCTGCCCGCCGAGCTCGGTGGGGTGCGGGCCGACGGACTTGGGGATGCTCGCGCCGCTCGCGACCGCGCACGCTTCGTTGCCGGGGAGTCCGCAGTTGATCGCGGAGCCGCTCTTGAACTCGTCCCAGTGCGGGCGAAGTCCGTGCGCGCCGCCGCCGTGGAGCACGAGCTCGAGGTTGCGCGAGAAGAGGTAGAGCACCTGCGGGATCGTGCAGACGAGGATCGCGCCGAACACCATGTGCCACGCCGAGAGGCGCCACGCGGTGCCGCCGACCTTGACCTCGTAGACCTTGCACTTCGCCTCTTCGTCGCTGCGGACGCCGAGGAGAAGGAGGCCCATCGCCGCCGTCATCGACGCGACGAACGGCATGTCGGTCATCGTCTGGTGCGCGAGGAAATACCAGTCGGGCATCGTCGCGAGGACGAGGGCGCCGAGGAGCCCCGCGCGGCGACCGAACGCCTTCGCGACTCCTTTGTAGAGGACGTACATCGCGACGATGACGAGCAGCACGACCGGCGCGCGGACGACCCACTCCGGGTGCAGGTTCGGCGTCATCCCGGTGCCGACGAGCATCTGATCCGGCTGGTAGTGCACGCCGAGCGTCGCCATCGCGAGCGCCTGGATCCAGAAGTCGAGGATCGGCTTCGACCAGAACCATCCGTCTTGCGCCCACCACAGCGAAATCCAGTCGTCGCGCGCGAGGATCTCGCGGGCGACCTCGCCGTAGTGCGTCTCCCACGGATCCCAGAGCGAGAAGCTGCCCATGAACGGGAAGTAGAGAGCGGCGGCGGCGGCGATGACCCAGAAGCCGTGGCGGCGATAGAGCGGACGCTCTTCGCCGAGCTCGTCGCGCGCGAACGGTCCGAGCTTGACGCCGAAGTTGAAGATGGCGGCGACGAAGACGAGGAACGCGAGCGTCACGAGCGCGCCGCAGACGATCGACGGGAGCGCGACGCCGCTCGCGGCGAGGCCGATCGTGCCGAGGAAGACGACGAAGGCGACGATCGTCGCGAGCAGCGGCGTCGCGAGTTTGGCGAGCGTCGTCTTGCCGGCGACGCGATCGTCCGGATCGTCGAAGGTGCCGAGGAGGTCCATGACTCCCCACGCGGCGATCGCGCAGAAGACCGCGCCGATCGGAATGCCGACGCGGAGCTGACCGTTGTGCGCCATCAAGAGGAACGCGCCGATCGCGCCGACGCCCGTCGTCAGGCCGCCGCGCAGCCAGCGCATCGGGTTCCCCTTGTGGAGGAGCGGCGGAGCGTCGGAGTCGCGCTTGTCTTCGATGTCCTTTGCGACGTCGGCGGAGTCGGTGTCGGTCGTCGCGGGCTTCGTGAGCGCGCGCCGCGCCGACGATTCCATGAGGCCCACCGCGAGAGCACCGAGGAAGCACGCGGCGACCGCGGCCCACAAGACGCCGAGGATCGCGCCGCCCGCGGCGTCGGTCGTCGTGACGATGAGGTTGACGATGACGAGCCCAATCGCCGCGAAGATGAGGCGGCGCCGCAGCGCGATGAGCGATCGAATGCGATCGTTGTCCTCGGCACGCGGCGGCGTCGGAGGCGGCGCGGGCGTGGGGTCGGGCGGCGGGGACGCCGAATCGGGCTGGTCGTCGGTCATGTCTTAAGCTGGACGGTGCCGGAGCCTCCGGCATATCGGGGAAAATCGCGGATTCGCTCTTACCGCGGAACGGGGAGAGAGAGAAGGGGTTCGGGATTCGTGCGCGACTCAGAGCTTCGGTCGCTCCTGGCTCTTCCCGTTGAAGCGGAACGCGCGCATTCGAATCGCGGGCGCGACGCACGCTCCACCGCCGCTCCACCACGTGGGCACCGCCGCGCGCGCGCGCGTCATCCCATCGCAGCGTGCGAGGCCTTCGAGGAAGCTGTCGGTGAAGCGCATGTTCCCGACGGCGCGTGCGATCTTCCCTTTCTCGATGAGGAAGCATCCGTCGCGCGTGAGCCCGGTCATGACGGCGCGGCGTGGCTCGAGGAGGCCGTTCACGTAGTGGAGGCGGCAGACGTAGAGGCCGCGATCGACGCCGGCGATGAGCTCGTCCACGCTCGCCGCGGTGCCTGCGTTGACGGTGAGCGCCGTCGCGCCGATGCCGCCGGACGCGCCGAACTCGGGGAGGACGCTGCTGCCGGTCGAGCGCGCGCGCATGCGCGCCGCGTACGTGCGATCGAAGAGCACCTCGCGCGCGACGCCGCGCTCGATGAGCGGAACGCGACTCCGCCACACGCCTTCGCGATCGAACGGCGCGGCGAGACCGAAATCGCCGTCGACGAGCGGATCCTCCGCGATGGTGATCGCTTCGCCTGTGACGCGCTCTCCCGCGCGCCCCGCGACGGCGCTCGTCCCTTGCTCGACCTCCGGCGCCGCGAACGTCGTCGACGCGAGCCACTCGAGGAGCTCGCTCACCGCTTCGGGCTCCATCACGACGTCGTACGATCCCGCGTCGAGCGAGATCGGATCGCGCGATCGCTTGCATACGCCGATCGCGCGATCAGTCTCTGCGCGCAAATCGAGCGCGCGCAGGTCGCGATGCACCTGTCCGCCGTATCCGGCCGCGCCGCCCGCGCCGGGCGTCTCGAGCGCCCACACCTTGAACGTCGCCGTCGTCCCGTCGTGCGAACGCGCGCAGCCGCGCGTCGTCGCCACGCACGACGCGGCGCGCGCCGTCTCGAGGAACCCCGCGCTGACGAGCCCCGCGTCGCGCACCGACGCGAGCACCGGCGCGAGGCGCTCGACGCGCTCTTCGGCCGTCGCGCTCGCCGTCGCATCCACGAAGCGCGGAGGTGACGCGCCGGTCGGTTCGCCGCTCCCGGTGAAACCGGCGAAGCCCTCGGTCTCCGGGACAAGGCGCGCTGCAGCGGCCGCTTCTCGGATCGCCTGCACCAGCGCGTCGCGATCGAGCCGCGTCGTCGAGACCTCGGCCACACGCGCCCCGTGCGCTACGCGCACCGTCGCGCGCGGCTCGACGAGCTGCATGTGCTGTCCGAGCTCGCCGAACGCGAACCGCGCGAACCCGCGCTCCGCCGCGTGCGCGAAGATCTCCGCTTCGCCTTCGCCCGCGGTCGAGAGCGCATCCTTGCAGAGCACGAGCAACGCCGCCGCATCGAAGCTCATCGCGCCGCCCCCGACGTCCCGACCGACACGTTCCGAAATCGCGCCGGCGACGCGCCGTGACCGACGTGCATGATCTGCATCGGATCGCCCTTGCCGCACGACGTGATCCCCCAGAGCTTCCACTCGTCCTTGCCGGCGATCGCGTCGCAGCTCCGCCAGAACTCCGGCGTGATCCCCGTGTAGAACGGATCGCGGAGCATGCGCGTGCGTTTGCCGTTCTTGATCTCCCAGGCGATCTCGCACGAGAACTGAAAGTTCAAACGCAGATCGTCGATGCTCCAGCTCTTGTCGGTCGCCATGAGCACGCCGTCTTTGGTGTCGGCGATGATGTCTTCGAGTGTCCCCTCGTGCGGATCGAGCGAGACGTTGACCATGCGGATGAGCGGCGTGCGGTTCCAGCTCTCGGCGCGCATCGTCCCGGTCGACGCGCGGCCGAGCGCAGCGGCGGTCTCGCGGCTCGAGAGGTAGTCGACGAACTGCCCGCGCTCGACGAGCGGGCGCGAGCCGGCGGCGATCCCTTCGTCGTCCCATCCGAACGTGCCGTTGCCGCTCTCGGTCGTCGCGTCGGCGACGAGCGTGACGAGATCCGATCCGTAGCGAAGCTTGCCGAGGAGATCGGGCTGCATGAACGATCCTCCGGCGAGCGAGATCTCGCTCCCCATCGCGCGATCGAGCTCGGTCGGGTGGCCGCACGACTCGTGGATTTGCAAGCCGACTTGGCTCGACTCGAGGATGAGATCGCGCGCGCCGGTCGGGCAGGGGGGCGCGGAGAGGAGCGCGATCGCTTCGTCGCGCGTGCGCTCGGCGTTGCCGGTGAGATCGAGCGCGCCGATGCGCTCGTAGCCGGCTTGGAAGCCGTCGCCGCCTTGCCACGTCGGGTAGCTGCGGCGCTGAGCGTCGCCGGCGTCGTTCACCGCGAATACGTGCATACCGCACGCGCCGTACGTGAACGACTGCTTCGTGTCGGTCCCCTCGGTCGTCACGAGGTGCTTGTGGACGCGCGTCCATTCCATCCACGCCTCCGCCGACTGGACCTTCGCGCCTCCGCTGCGAAGCGCGCGTACCGGCGCATCGAGCGCGGCGAGCTTCGTCTCGAGCGGGATCGCGAACGGATCGACGGCGATCGGCGTCGCGTACGTGCCGACCGAGGCGCTTCGTTCGGGGAAGGGGACTGTCCGCGTGACGATCGCCGCCGACGCGCGCGCGATCCGAGCCGCGGTGAGCGCCGCTTCGACGATGCCCGCTTCGCTCGTGTCGGCGGTGCACGCGAACCCCCACGTTCGCGCGCCGAGGACGCGCACGCCGACGCCGCGCGATCCGCTCGTCGCGACTTGCTCGGGTCGTCCGTCGCGCACGCGGAGCCGCTCGCTCGTCTCGTCGACGAAGCGCACCTCCGCGTAGCGAACGTCCGGGAGGCGACGGAGCGCGTCGAGCCCGGCGCGGAGCGCGGCGTCGAGCGCGAGATCGTCGTTCGGTCCTCGTCTCATGCGCGCGATTGGAGCAGGGAGCGAAGGAGAACGCCACCCCGTCGGGCGACGCTCGGCATCCACGTTCGCAAAGAAGAGATACGCTCGGCCGAAATGCGCCGACGTGCCCTTTCGACTGCGCTCCTCCTCTCCATCAGCGCCGCGTGCGGCGGATCGGACGACGCGCGCCTCACGCCCGACGCAGGTGACGACGCCGCGATCGATCCCGCCGACTTCGCGAAGCAGGATCGATCCTGCGCGTACGACTGCACGATGCCGTGCGCCGAGTCGACGACACCCTACGCGTGCCCGAGCACCGGTGACTGGGCGAAGATCCCTCACGACACGGCGTGCGGCGCGTGGAACGGGACTTACCCCACGCCGGTGCAAGGCAAGTGCACCGCGTCCGCGCCCTCGGGCGAAGCGGCGAAGTACGCGGGACCGGACACAGCCGATCCCGCGACGACGATCCTCCCCGACGGTCGGCGCATTCGCCCGGCAGGATCGCACTGGGTGTTTCAAGAGACCGATCTCTCGGGTGGACTCACGTCGCTTGCGGCAGCGATCCCCGGGACGTCGCTCGTCGTGACGGTCGACACCGGCCCCGTCGATCACGCGGTGCGCATCATCGATTCGTCGAAGCCCCCGGGCGCGTCGCCGGTCGCGAGCTACGTGAAGTTCGCGAACCCCGCGACGCTGAGCAGCGCGATCGCGTTCGTCGCGCCGGATCTCCTCTACGTCGCGACGGCCGACGGGATCGTGCAGGCGATGAAGCTCGACACGGCGACCGGAGTCGTGACGAAGGACGACGCGCGATCGATCAAGCTGCCGCCGTCGAAGGACGGAAACGGCAATGCGATCGGCTGGTACGCCTCGGGCCTCGCGGCGTCGCCGGACGGAAAGCGCCTCGTCGTGACCGGCGTGACCGAGAAGCATCTCCTCGTCTACGACGTCGCGTCGGGCTCGGCGACGTTCGGGCAGAAGCTCGGTGAGGTGGATCTCGGGGCGAGCGAGACGTTCGGCGTGTGGCTCGATCCGAACGACGCGACGGCGAAGTACGCGTACGTCTCGATGTGGGCCGATCGCGCGGTGGTCGAGGTCGACGTGTCGAACGGCGCGGCGCCGATGGTCGCGCGGAGGTTCGCGACCGACAAGGATCCGCAAGGGATCGCGTTCCTCGATGCGCGATGGATGGCGATCGCGAACGATCTCGGCGACACGCTGTCGCTCGTCGATCGCACGACGGGCACCGTCACGAGCGTCCCGATCGATACGCGGCAAGCGCTCCACGGCGCCGAGCCTTCGACCGTGGCGTACGATGCGACGGCCAAACGGCTGTACGTCACGCTGAGCGGCATCGACGCGATCGCGGCCTACGACGTCGATCTCGCGCCGACGCCGCCGACGATCACGCCGGCCGGTCGATTGCCCACGGGATGGTGGCCGTCGGGCGTCGTCGTCTTGCCGGACGGGTCGCTCGTGGTCGCGAACCTCCGCGGCCGCGGCACGGGTCCGCGCCCGATGCACTGGGCGATCGGCGACGCCGACATCGACGCGCGCATGCGAGGGAGCGTGCAGCACATCGCGAGGCCGCAGTCCGGTGATCTCACGACCGGCGACGCGACGGTCGCGACGAACACGTCGGTCGCGACGCTCGCAGGCGCGCCCACGGTCACGTGCCCACAAGGCGTCGACGATTTCCCCATCCCGCCGACGAACACGACGGGCCCATCGAAGATCCTTCAGCACGTCTTCTTCATCGTCCGAGAAAACAAGGGCTTCGACGGCCTCTTCGGCGACTTCGCCGGCGTCGAAGGCGAGCCCGACTACCTGCTCAAGACCGGCGCGGGCGAGATGGACGGCATCTGGCAGAACCTCCGCACGCTCGCGCGGCAGTTCGCCATCAGCGACAACTACTACACCGACGCGATCTACTCGACGCAGGGCCACGTCTGGGCGACGTGGGGGCGCACGAACGACTTCAACGAGCGCACGTGGGCGATCTCCGGGGGCGGACGGAGCGTGCGGGTGATTCCTGGCGGCGGCGTCATCGACGTCGGTCGACCCGCGGAGGGATCGCTCTTCGACTGGCTCCACGAGAACGGCGTCGTCTACGATCTCCTCGGCGAGATCGTCGGCGGGCCGACGAAGGACGATCCCATGCGGCCCGCTGTCGACGGGCACTACCCGGGCGGACCGTTCCAGAACATCGGCTACAACGATCTCGAGAAGGCCTGCTACACGGCGGGTCGCGCGAAGGTCCTCTGCAACCTCGGCAACTTCGTCTACATGACGCTGCCGAACGATCACACCTTCGGCGTGTCGGCGTCGCGTCCGCTGCCCGAGACGTTCTGCGCGGTGAACGACGAGGCCACGGGGATGATCGTCGACGCGATCACGCACAGCCCGATGTGGGCCTCGTCGCTCATCGTCATCACCGAGGACGACCCGTCGCAGGGCGGCGAGCACATCGACAGCCACCGCGCGCCGCTCGTCGTGATCTCGCCGTGGGCCAAGCGCGGGTACGTGTCGAAGACGCACATCGACGTCGCGTCGCTGCACAAGCTCTTCGCGAACGTCCTCGGCAAGCCGTACCGGAACGTCGCGATCGCGAACGCGGCGATTCCGTACGATCTGTTCACGTCGACGCCCGACTACACGCCGTTCGCGTACAAGCCGCGGACGTGGCCGCTCGCGTGCGGGATGAAAGGCATGCTCGGTGGCGAGCAGTCGCTGAGCGACTCGTGGGACACCGACGAGGTCGACGAGCAGCCGGGCCTCGACGCGCAGGTGACGCGTTGGATGCGCGGCACGCCGTTCCACACGTTGCCGCCGAAGCTCGCCGAGGCGGTCAGCATCCGCAACGCGCAGCGACGGCTCTCGGGGCCGTGAGCCCTTTTCGATCGATCCGAAAACGTTTCGGCGAGCGTAGACTCCGGCGCCATGGCGACACTCTTCGAGCCGACGACGCTCCCGTTCGAACCGCCGATTGCGCCCATGCTGGCCAAGCTGTCGAACGGCCTGCCCGAAGGCGATTGGATCTTCGAGCCGAAGTGGGACGGCTTTCGCACGCTCGTCTTCAAAGACGGCGACAAGGTGATCCTGCAGAGCCGCGACGAGAAGCCGTTCAATCGGTATTTCCCCGAGCTCCTCGCGCCGCTCGCGAAGCACCTGCCGGCGAAGTGCGTGCTCGATGGAGAGATCGTGATCGCGGGGGCGAAGGGGCTCGACTTCGACGCTCTTCTGCTTCGCATTCATCCTGCCGCGTCGCGCGTCGCGATGCTCGCGTCGGAGAAGCCGGCGTCCATCGTCCTTTTCGATCTTCTCGCGATCGGCGACGAGGATCTCCGCGCGACGCCGCAGCGCGAGCGACGCGCGCGCCTCGAGGCCGCGCTCGCGAACGCCGCGCCGCCGATTCATCTCACGCCCGCGACGACCGATCGCGCGCTCGCAGCGGATTGGTTCGAGCGCTTCGAAGGCGCGGGCCTCGACGGTGTCATGGCGAAGGCGCCGACCGCGACCTACCAACCGGGCAAGCGCGCGATGCTCAAGATCAAGCACGCGCGGACGGCCGACTGCGTCGTCGCGGGCTTCCGTTGGTACAAGGGCGTGAAGACGAAGATCGGATCGCTCCTCCTCGGTCTCTATGACGCGGAGGGGAAGCTCCATCACCTCGGTGTGACGTCTTCGTTCACCGACGTGCGGCGCACCGAGCTCGTGGAAGAGCTCGCGCCGCTCCGCGAGAACGCGCTCGACGACCACCCGTGGAAGGACTGGGCGAGCGCCGACGAAGCAGAAGGGCAGCGCAAGCCCGGCGCGACGAGCCGATGGAACCGCGGGAAGGATCTCTCGTGGGAGCCGCTGCGGATCGAGCGCGTCGTCGAGGTCGGGTACGATCACTTGCAGGGCACGCGCTTCCGTCACGCGACGACGTTCAAGCGGTGGCGCACCGACCGCACTCCGGAGGACTGCCGGTACGATCAGCTCGAAGAGACGGCGGCGTACGAGCTCGCGGAGATCTTCAAGGCGGGGAAGTGACGCGCAGTCACTCGGGCGCGGCCTTCGTGCGCTTCGGTGGCTTCATCCCGTCCCACGGATCGTAGTCCGGATCGAGCGCCTCTTGCGGCGGTCGCTCCGCTTCAGGAACGCCCTGCAAGTTCACGCGCACGCGCGTCCACGTCGTCGAACGGCCACGCATCGCGTCGACGAGGACATCGGGCTCCGTGAGAAGCGCCGCCACCGCGGGATGACGCGCCTTCCATCGCTCGAGCCCCGCGAGCGCGTCTTCCTTCTTCGCCGCGCGCGCGATCTCGATGAGCGGTGCGGACGGCTGTCGACGTCCCGTTCCCGTACCGGGCTTCTTCGCTTTCGACGGCTGCACGCGCGCCGGCTCGCCCTCTTGCTTCTGGTAGTGCGGAGGCCACGGCGCGTCGCCTTGCCCCTCGGCTTCGTGACGCGCCGACAGCTCGAGCAACGCCGTCAGATCGCCGATCGCGTCGTCGATCCCCGCGCCCGGATCTCCGATCGCCGCGAAGCGCGCAGGGACAGTCGCGAGCGTGAAGTCCGCCGGATTTGCGACAGCGAGCTCTTCCCACGTCAGCGGCGCCGACACGCGGGCGTCGGGCGTCGGGCGCACCGAGTACGCCGACGCGACGGTGCGATCCTTCGCGTTCTGGTTGTAGTCGAGGAAGACGCCGTGACGCTCCTCCTTCCACCACTTGCTCGTCGCGATCGTCGGCGCACGCCGCTCGACGTCGCGCGCGATCGCGAGCGCGGCGCGACGCACTTCGCCGAAGCTCCATTTTCGCGCGATGCGCACGTTGATGTGGATCCCGCGCGACCCCGACGTCTTCGGCCATCCGACGAGCCCGACCGCATCGAGCGCCTCGCGCGTCACGAGCGCGACGTCGCGAATCTGCGACCACTCCACGCCCGGTACCGGATCGAGATCGATCCGCAGCTCGTCGGGATGCTCGAGATCGTCCGCGCGCGTCGGATGCGGATTGAGATCGATGCACCCGAGGTTCACGACCCACGCGAGCTGCGCGGCGTCGCGCACGACGATCTCCTCGGCGGTACGCCCGGACGGAAACGAGAGGGTCACGGTCTCCGTCCACTCGGGCCGGTTCTCCGGCGCGCGCTTCTGGAAGAAGAACTCGCCCTCCGCGCCATCGACGTACCGCTTCATCGCCATCGGCCGTCCGCGAATGCCGCGCAGCGCGCCTTCGGCGATCGCGACGTAGTACCGGACGACGTCGAGCTTCGAATGCCCGGCCTTCGGGAAATACGGTTTGTCGGGGCTCGAGATCGCGACCTCGCGGCCGGCGATCGTGAGGATCTCTTTCTTCGACGCCACGCGGAGATGCTACGTCAACGACGGGTCGTTGGTGTAGTGCCTCACGCCCACTGCACGCGGAAGTGAATCGTGCTTGCTCGGCGCGGCGGGCGCTCGGTCATGTACACCTTCTGGCAGAACATCCCGATGATCACGCCGACGAGGCCGCGCAGCGCGTTTCGATGGTACGTGCTCGCGAGCAGCTCGCTCTCCACGAGGTCGAGAAGCGCCTCCTTCGGTCCGGCCTTCGCGATGCGCACGCCGCCGCCATCGTAGCCGCGGAGCCAGAAGCGCTGGAAGAACGGAAGGACCGTCCACGGCGTCACGCCCACGTTTTGCGCCATGCGTACGCTCGTCCCGAGGAGCGTCCCTTTCGTCTTCTCGAACGTCGCGCGACCGAGCTCCGCTTGCGACTCCGGCGACAGGCGGAGCGCGTCGCACGCGGCGTAGTGCGCGCGCGCGACCTCGAGGGGCATCCACATGCCGACGACGGCGTCGAGCAGCGGATCGCGCTGCGCGGGATCGAGCGCGGCGAGGTAGGCGTCGTAGTGGCCGGCGTCGCGGATCGATTGGACGGAGCCGAGCATGACGGTGCTGCGCACGTGGCGCACCGGAACGATCGGGTTCGGAAAGTCGAGGACGACATCCACGTCGTCAGCGTAGCCGAGTCGGCGTGGCGCTACAGCTCGTCCGCCAGCTTCTTCGCCTCGTCGAGCCGCAGCTTCGCGTCCTTGAACGACTCGAGCTGCGCGCGCGACTCGGCGACGACGTCCGGCGGCGCGCGGTCGACGAAGCTCTGCGACGCGAGCTTCTTCTCGAGCATCGCGATGTCTTTCTCGAGCTTCTTCATCTCGCGCGCGATGCGTGCGCGCTCTTCGTCCGCCGTCACGAGCCCCTTCAATCCGACGAGCACCTCGATCGGTCCGAGCGCCGTCGGCACGACCGCGACCGTCGTCCCCGGCTCGCGCGCTCCGCCGATCACCTCGAACGTCGGCGCGCCCTTCGGGTTCACGAGGAAGCTGAAGGCGCCCGCGCGCTCCTTCAAGAACGCGAGCACGTCCGCGTTCGCGGATCGCAACGCGAGCGGCACCGCGTCCGCGTACTTGATCCCGTGCTCGCTGCGGATCGTGCGCGCCGCGGTGATCACCGCTTGCAGCGTCGCCATCTTCCCGTCCGCGTCTGCGTCGACGGTCGCATCGTCGCCCGTCGGAAACGGCCCGAACGCGATCGACTCGCGCCCTCCCGCCGGTCGCGGCAGCCGATGCCACAGCTCCTCGGTGATGAACGGCATCAGCGGATGCATCAGTCGAAGCGACGTCTCGAGGACGCGCGCGAGCGTCGCTTTCGCTTCCGCGACGAGCTCCGGCCGCGCGTGCGTCCCGTCTTCGCGCTTGCGCAAGATCGGCTTCACGAGCTCGAGGTACCAGTCGCACAGATCGGTCCAGAAGAAGCGGTACGCCGCGTTCGCTGCTTCGTCGATGCGGAAGGCGTCGTGCCCTGCCTTCGACGTCGCGATCGCGTCCGCGAGGCGCGAGAGGATCCACCGGTTGTAGAGATCCTTCGGCGCCGCCGTCGTCTCGGCCGTCCACGCGTACCCATCGAGGAGCTCGAGCGCGAGGCGCGTCGCGTTCCAGATCTTGTTCAAGAAGTGGCGGTTGCCCTCGATGCGCTTCGGCGCGAGCGCGATCCGCTTGTTCGTCGGCGGGTACGTCGCGAGCGTGAAACGAACCGCGTCGGTGCCGAACGCCGGAAAGCCCGCGCCCATGTTCGCGGCCGACGGATACGCCTTCTTGAATTTCGTCATCGCCTCCGCTTCGGGCGCGCCCGGCAGCGTCTTCTTCACCATGTCCGCGAAGGTGGCGCCGTGAATCAGATCGAGCGGATCGATCACGTTCCCCTTCACCTTGCTCATCTTCTCGCCCGTCTCGTCGACGATGAGACCGCTGAGCAAGACGCGCCGGAACGGCACCTCCTTCATGAAGTGGATACCGAACATCATCATGCGCGCGACCCAGAAGAACAGGATGTCGTAGCCCGTCTCGAGATCGCTCGTTTGCTTGGGATTCGTCGGGTAGAACTTCGCGAGCGCGGGCGTCTGCGCGGGCCAGCCGAGCGTCGAGAACGGCCAGAGCGCCGACGAGAACCACGTGTCGAGCACGTCGGGATCCTGCGTCCACCCGTTCGCTTCGGTGCACTCCGCAGGCCTCTCGCGCGCGACTTTGATCGCGCCGTTCGGCCCGTGCCACGCCGGAATCTGATGCCCCCACCAGAGCTGACGCGAGACGCA
>JAYVXB010000357.1:0-17005 GCA_043785585.1 Deltaproteobacteria bacterium
GCCCACCCGCCACGCTCCACGTCCACCGTCTGCCGGCGCGATACGCCGCGCGCATCGATGAAGATCGAGTGCTTCCCCGCAGGCACGCGCACGCGCGCGATCGCGATCCGCGCCGGCAACGTCTCCCAGCTTCGCGTGTCCGGCGTATCGAGCGCCGTCAGCGTCGCCTGCGTCCCGAGCGACAGCACGAGCCCGAGCGCGCCGTTCCCTCCGACCGCGCGCGCCGCTTCCCCGGCCGCGTACCGCGCGATGAGCCGCGTGATCGCGCTGGCGATCACCTGCCCTTCGATCTTCTGCCACTCGACGCGCACCGCGCGCGACACGTTCACCGACTCTTCGAGCTGGAGAAACTGCCCGTCGAGGCTGCAGGCCGGGATCGTCCAGCTCCCTTGATCGGGGGCGAGCGACGGAAAATTGATCCACGTGACGAGCCCTTGCGCTGCGAGCCGATTCGCCGCCGCGACGTTGTCCGGATGAATCGCCCCCGCCGCGTACGTGAGCGCGAGCCCGATCGGCAGCCGATTCGAAATCTTGTGCGGCACGCGCCCATAGCCGACGACGAAGAGGATCTCCCCCTCACCCGTCTTCTCGAGGGGCTCGGGCGCCGGCTGATCGGTCTGGAGCGACTTCAAGCGCGGCGACGTGTATCCGCCTTGCGCGAGGAGCCCGCGCACCGGCCCGCGTAGCGCGCGAAATCCGCTGAACGCCAGCGCGTCGTCGTACCAACGCAGCGCCTCGTCGATCTCCCCGCTCTTCTCGAACGTGAACCCCGCGAGCGCACCGCCGAGGCCGATGACCGCGTTGTCGTCTTCGTGGAGCGACTCGACGATGTACTTCTTCATGACCGCGAGCCGCCGCGCCTCGACGCGCGCGCCGTTGAGATCTTTGAGCTCGAGGTAGTTGAGGAGGTTCAGCGTGTTGATGAGGAGTTTCTCGTACGGCGGCGCGACGTAGCGCCCGGACGAATCGCTGAAGACGTACTTGCCGATCGAATCGCCGGCGTTGTGCGCGAGGTCGAGCATGTCGATCGCTTTGTCGGCGGCCTCGAAGTCCGCCTTGCTCGCCTTGAACTGCGCGACCGACTGCTGGATGCTCGCGCGATCGAGCACGAGGAGGGCGTTGTCGCCTTGGATGTCGGCGGGCAGCTCGGTGTCGGCTTTGACGCTGAGCTCCTCGTTGAGCGATGCGATCGCGCCGCGAGGATTGCCTTCGTCGAGCGCCGTACGCATCGCGAGCGTGCGCGCAGTGTGACCGCCGCATCCCGACAGGAACGCGAGCGCGGCGACGAGAACGAGAGGGATTGAACAGGAAGATCGGGAGATCGGAAGTCGAAATGGGATTTCGATCCCGAGTGTTCCGTCCTTCCGACCTTCCTGTGAAAAAATCACAGGCCGTATCGCCGTCATCGAACCATCTTGGTGATCTCGGCCTTCTCCTGCCATTCGATCTCGCTCGTCTCGACGTTGATGACCTTCATGAAGATGAAGTACTGCACGCGGCGGGCGTCTTCGGTGCGCTCGTCGGCCGCGCCGACTTTGCCCGTGATGTAGTACTTCGCGTTGAGCTGCTTGCCGTACTGCGGGATGCGCTTCGGATCGAACACCGGGTGCTGCGAGCCCTCGACCTGGCGGATCATCTCGAGCTGACGATCGCGATCGATGAGGCTCACGACGTGCGATTGCACGAGCCACGTCTCGGTCTCCGTGAGCATGACGTCGAGCTGCGAGTCGATGTGCTCGCTCGTCGTGTTGATGAACGGCGCGATCGCGACGACGTCCTTCGGCGCTTGATGCGCGCGCCACGTCTGCATCACGGGCGACTCGCGCAGGTTGTTGAGGAGCTTGTGCAGCGAGCGCTGCATGTCGTCCTTGTCGAGGCTCGTGCTCATTGCGCGCCCGTCGATGCTCGGATCGTCGGAGCCGCGAACGACCTCGCGCGACGCGCAGCCCGTGACGGAGACCGCGAGCGCGACGGCGCAGGAGCAAATCGAAAGCTTGGCGTAAGTGGTCATGAAGAGAGCCTCCTCGATATGCGTGATGACGCCCGGAAAAAATGAGTGATGGGGCGCCCGGAAAAATAGCCTATCGGTCGAATTTCGACATGTAGGAATTGACCGCACACAGCCCGACAGCTAGATAGGCGGCCTCAACCGAACTCGACCGCTCGCACGTGCGGGCAGGAGCTTTCCCATGCTGAAGAACTTCATCTCGTTTGGCGCGCTCGCCGCCATCTCCGCCGTCGTCGCCTGCAGCGCGAACGTCGGGGACAACACCAGCACCACGGACGAGGCGTCGAAGGCGTCGCTCGTCGCGTGTCACGTCGACAGCGACTGCGTCGCGATCCCGGCCGGCGGCTGCTGCCCCAACGGCAGCGACGCCGCGGTGAACAAGCACCACGTGACGGCGTACGAGAACGCGCACGCGTGCACGTCCCCGCCGCGCTTCTGCCCGCTCTACGTCATCCACGAGACGCGCGTCGCGCAGTGCAACACCGCGACGAACAAGTGCGAAATGATCCAGCCGGAAGACATCCACTGCGGTGGCTTCACGCGCAACCCGCACTCGTGCCCGACGGGCTACGGCTGCGACTTCGCCGGCCACGTCCCCGACGTGCCGGGCGTCTGCAAGAAGACGTGCGCGCCGAACCACGTCATGTGCATGACGTACCAGCACTGGGACGGCAATGCGTGCGCGTGCGTCGACAACCCGCACTGCGGCGGCATCGCCGGCGTCCACTGCGCGGCGGAGTACTCGAACTGCATGGACGACCCGCGCGACAGCTGCGACCCGCAGCACGGCGGCCGTGACTGCGGCGGCATCTGCGTCCCCTGATTTCGCTTTCTCTTCACACTTCCCATTGAACGCGCGCACGGCCTCTTCGGAGGCCGTGAGCGTTTTGTCAGTCGACGAAGATCGGGTTGGTGAACGCGAACGGCTTTGCGCCTGGGCGGTGGAGAAATGTCATCGGCTTCGTGCCGCGCGCGATCGCAATGATCCAATCGCCGCGCTTCAACGCGAGCTTCGTGCGGACGTCGAGACGCTTCGGCGTCGTCGATGACTTCACGCCCCAGGTTTGCAGGATCGCTCCGCCGCGGCCCACGATTTCCACGCGATCGACGTCGACCCAAGGCGGCGCATCCACGCGCACGGCGATGTCCACGTCGCCCGCAGAGACCGAGTCGCCGATCTCCTTCTTGTTCGCCGTGAGTCGCACGAACGGACCGCTCGATACGACGACGCGCCCTTTGCGAACCGCGTCTACGAATGCGCGCTCGTCGAGCTTCGCGGGATCGTCGTTTGCAATTTGCACGTAATTCCAGGGGACGCCGGCCTCGTGGTACGCGAGCTTGTGCGAGTCGGAGTTTCCGGTCGCGGTCATGCGCTTGCCGGCGTCGAGGAGCGCGAACCAGTCGCGTAGGCATCGCTCGACCTGATCGAGCTGGGCGTAGTGATCGCCGTTGAAGACCTCGATCGCGTCGAACCCGAGCTCGGCGAGCGGCGTGCGCGCTTGCCAACCTGCGACGTCCTTCGGATCGAAGCCGAGGATGTCGAAGTAGCCGATGTCGCCCATGCGCGGATGATTGAGCTGCAAGACCTTGGGGCGATCTGCAGGCGTAGCGGCGCGCGAGGCGTCGACGATCGCGCGCGGCGTCGTGCGCTCGAATGGGACGGGCGTGCCGCCGAGCGCGAGCGGGAACAAGTTGAAGTGGCCGTACAAGGTCCCCTTCGTCGTGATCTCGTCGCCGATGATCGAGGTCACCCATTTGTCGAGACCGAGTCGCTTGATCACCGGCGCGTAGTCGGTGACGACGTTGTGATCCGTCGCGACCCCGACCTCGACGCCGCCTGCGACCAGCGACAGAACGCGATCCTCGAGGCGCGTCGGCGCGTCGGGTGACGGCGCTGCGTGCAAATGCAAATCGGCCGCGATCCATCCATGCGTGTCGACGACGCGCTCGAGGTCGACGTCGACGCGGGCGCCCTTCCTCTGGGCGACGGTGACGTCGACTTCGCGCGCCGTGTATTCGAAGCCACGCGTCACCGTCACTCGGTAGCGACCCACGCCGAGCAAGCGCGAGCCTTCGCGGGCCGCGTAGATCACGTTCCGCGCGGTGCCCTCGGTCGGAGCCATGCCCCACATCGCCTCGTCGCCCCAGTCGGGATCGGGCGTCGGTGAAACGCCGCGGACGACGATGCGCGCGGGGATGACGCTCCCCTTCTCGGTGACCCGCCACGCGATATCGCCGAAGGGCGGAGCGTCCCCCGCCGAATCCTTCCCGAGGTCCGCGAGCGGCCGCCATGGACCCGGCGGAGCTCCGAGCGGCCGCAGCCGTCCGACGAGACACGCGTCGCTTGCGATCGCTCCTCTGCTCTCCTGCTGCCAACGGAACGGCGCGAACAGGATCGGTGCGGAGGCAGCGTCCTCGGCGCAGCGCGCGATCTCGTAGTCGTCGTCGGCTCTGAACTCGATGGTCGGCGCGTTCGAGCTGCGCATGACGTCGCGTCTCACGTTCGGGAGATGCAGCGCCGCATTGCCCATCAGTCCCCCCGTGAGCCACGCTTGCCGTCGGCGCGACGTACCGCCGGGCGCGACCGCGCCGACGTCCTCTGCCGTGCGAGCGCTCTGCCAGAAGCCGGGGCTCGGCGGAGGAAAGTGTGCGGCCGTGACGCCGAACGCGCCGAGCGCATAGCCGACCCCGAGCGCCTGACGGCCGACGAATGCGCCCGTATACGTTCCGGCGCCGCCGATGTAGCCGTGACGCTCGACCCACGTCGGTACGTTTCCCCAATTCACGGACTCGCCGACGAAGACGCTCGCCGCTGCTCCCCCCTCCGACGTGACGATCGACTCGATGCCGAGCGCGCGCACCTTGAATGTGTAAAATACATGGAGGACGAGCGACGTCGCGCCGATGCGCCAGCGCGCGGCGAGGACGTGATCTCCACGCGGTTCGATCGCGAGGAGCTCCATGCGCTCGGTCTTCAATCCGTCACCGAGCGCCACGGCAGGCTCGATCGCGACGAGGCCGTCGTCGTGCCCCTCCAGACCAAAGTCGAGGAGGCGACCCGTCGTCGCACTCACGATCGCGACGACCCCATCGTTCGAGATGAGGTAGTCGCCCCCTTTCCCTTCGACGCGGAAGCCCTCGAGCGGTGGTGCTTCGTTCGAAGCGAGGCGTCGCACCGTCCCTTCGCCCAGAGTCGGCGCAACGTCGGTCGCGGCGTCGGGCGCGCGCGACGCGCTCGATCCCGAGATGGCGGGCGTCGTCCCCGCAGGCGCGCGTTCGGTCGCTGGACACCCCGACGCGAGCGCCGCGATCGCGAGCCCCGCGAACGCAGGCTTCATCGCGTCACGATCCGGCGCGAGCGAGCGCGTCGTCGAGCGCTTCGCGGAGCGTCTCGACGGGCTGCGCCCCCTCCATCACGCGATCGCCGATCCAGATCGTCGGCAGCCCGTGCGCCTTCGCCGCCTTGAACTCCGCGGTGTCCGACTTGATCCGCGCGTCGGTCTCCGGATCCTGAACGCAGCTGCGGAAGGCGTCGAGCGACAGACCGATCGTCGTCGCGACCTTCTCGCATCCCTCCGGCGTCAGGTCGTCGACCGGCGCCTTGAAGAGCGCGTCCGCCATCGCATCGCCGCGCCCGAGGCGCTCGCCGCAGCACGCCGCGCGCGCCGCATCCATCGCGTGCGGGTGCATGCGAAGCGGGACCTGCTTTCGCACGACGCGAACGCGATCTTTGCGTTGCTCGACGAGCGGCGCGAACGCTTCGTGCGTTTGGCGACAGAACGGGCACTCGAAGTCGACGAAGTCGACGATCGTCACGTGCCCCTTCGGCGTTCGCGCGCGCTCGGCGATCACGATGTCGGGGATTTGCACCTTGGGCGTGATGAGCTTTCCCGCGACGATCGGCGCTGCGATGGCGAGCACCATCGCGGCGGCGGACGCCACGACCTCGACGCTCCGCGCGGGGACTTCCGCGTCGCCAGGAACCGCCGATCGCATGCGGTACCACGCAGCCACGGCGATGAGCATGGTGCTCGTGTCGGCCGCGAGGCAGAACGCGCAGTAGACGCCGCTCGACACTTGGTAGAGGACGAGGATCACCGCGAAGCACGACGCGAGCGTCGAGACGAGCGCGAGCCCCACGCGCGCCCACGCGCCGCGCGACAACGCGAGCCCGCCGTACACGACGAACGCGAAGACGCCGACGGCCGGGAGCGGGATCCCCGCGATGTTCGCGAACACGCTCTGCTTCAGCGCAGCGCAGCCGCCGCCCTCGTCGCAGAACACCGGCGCGGCAAGACCGTAGTCGACGAGCAACATGACGCTCGCGACGAGCCCGACCAACGTCGGGACCATCACCGTCGCCAGCTTTGCGCGTCGGGAATCGGCGACGCTTCGTTCGGAAGGCATGGGCACCTGTGCACCTGTCATGACGCGCGCTTTGCTAACGGATAACCCGCTCGATGGGCCGAGTGTTCCCGAATCGTGCGTGTGGTAACACGCTTCCCCATGCCCAAGCGACTCCCCACGCGCGGCGAGGTTCTCGAGCTCCTCGAGACGCACGCTCTCACGGCCCCGCTCCACGCCCGCGAGATCGCGTCGCAGCTCGGCGTCGCCGACAGCGACTACATCGGCTTTCAGCGGATGCTCGACGATCTCGGATTCCAAGGCGTCGTGTCGCAGCGGCCAGGCCAGCGGTTCAAGGCGAAAGAAGGCGCGGCCAAAGATCGCGGCAAGGAACGCGAGGGGCTGCTCTCGGTGAATGCGCGCGGGTTCGGATTCGTCGCGAGCCTCGGCGACGTCGGCGACGACGTGTTCATCGGTGCCGAAGCGCTCGGCGGCGCGATGCACGGCGACCGCGTCGTCGTTCGCGTCCGCTCGCGCGGCGCGCGTGGCGTCGAAGGCGAGATCATCAAGATCGTCGATCGCGGCACGAAGCGCGTCGCGGGCGTGCTTCGCCGCAAGGGAAAGAGCGCGTGGGTCGAGCCGGACGACACGCGCATTCGCGGTCCGATCACGCTCGGCGAGGAGATCGACACGCGTGGCGCCGAAGGCAACAGCGGCAACGACGGCGACGCGGTCATCGTCGCGATCACGCGCTTCCCCGAGTTCAACGGCGAGACGCCGACGGGAAAAATCGAAGCGGTGCTCGGTCGCCCGGGCGATCTCAAGGTCGAGGTCGCGAAGATCCTGGTGCTCGAGCGGATCGAAGAGATCCACACCGAGAAAGCGTTCGCCGAGGCCGACGCGTACGGCGCCGAGGTCCCCGTCGCGATGAAAGAGGCGCGCGAGGATCTCACGCACTTGCCGCTGCCGACGATCGATCCCGAGGACGCGCGCGATCACGACGACGCGGTGTGGGTCGAGCGGACGCCCGAGGGCGGCTACCGCGTGTGGGTCGCGATCGCCGACGTGAGCTCGTATGTCGTGCCGGGGACGGCCATCGACGCCGAAGCGAAGGTGCGCGGAGTCAGCGTGTATCTCCCCGATCGCGCGATCCCGATGCTGCCGCGTAACCTCTCGTCGAACCTGTGCTCGCTCTTGCCGGGCGTCGAGAGGCTCTGCCTTTGCGCCGACGTGACGCTCGACGCGAGCGGAAGCGTCGTCGACGCGCGGCTCGTGCGCGGCATCATGAAGAGCGCGGCAAAGCTCACGTACGGCGGCGTCGCGCGTGCGCTCGGCTTCACCGAGCTGCCTCCGCGTCAGCCCGAGGCGGACGAGATGAAGGACGGGCTTCGCGTCGCGTACGAGGCGTCGCGCCTGCTCCGCGCGAAGCGCATGAAGCGTGGCGCGCTCGATTTCGATTTGCCCGAGGCGAAGATCATCCTCGACGACAAGACCGGACTGCCGACGGACATCCAGCGCCGCTCTGGCGATCCCGGAATGAAGCGCGCGTACCAGCTCATCGAAGAGCTGATGATCCTCGCGAACGAGGTCGTCGCGCGCTGGGCCGAGTCGAAGCAGCTGCCGGCGATTTTCCGCGTGCACGCGCCGCCGGACGAGAAAAAGCTCGATCGCTTCGCGACGCTCTGCGGCGTGCTCGGCATTCCGTTCGACGTCGAGTCGACGAAGGATCCCAAGCTCCTCGCCGCACTGTTGAAGTCGTTCGCGGATCATCCGCTCGCGTCGACGTTGAACAGCTTGCTCCTCCGCTCGATGAAGCAGGCCGTCTACGACGTGACGAACATCGGCCACTTCGGCCTCGCGTCGAAGGCGTACCTGCATTTCACTTCGCCGATTCGCCGGTATCCGGATCTCGTCGTGCATCGGATGGTGCACAAGGTGCTGTTGAACGAGAAGATGCCGCCGCTCGGCGAGCTGAAAGCAGAGATGGCCGACTCGGCGCTCGCGGCGTCGATGGCGGAGCGACGCGCGATGGAGGTCGAGCGCGCGGTCGTCGATTTGTACCGCGCGTTCCTGATGAAGGATCGGATCGGCGAGCGTTACGAAGGGACCGTGTCGGCGGTGGTCGGGTCCGGGATGTTCGTCGCGCTCGACGCGCCGTTCGTCGACGTCCTCGTGCGGCTCGAAGACGTCGGGACCGAGCGCTACGAGATCGACGACGAGGGGCTCCGGATCGTCGGCGCGCGATCGGGCGACGTGATCTCGCTCGGCGATCGCGTGCTCGTCGAGATCATCGACGTCGCGATTCTGCGCCGGAGCGTCTACGGGAAGCGCATCCACGAAGGAGCGCCTGTCGGGCGAGACGCAGGGCGCGCGAAACGCAGCGAGCGGCGCGGTGGTGGTGGTGGCAAACCGCAGAAGCAGCAGGCGCAGCAACCGCAGCCGGCGCGCGGCGCGAAGCCGCAACGCGGGCCGCAGGCGGTCGACGCGCGCGCCGATCGCGCGAACAGAAAATCGAAAAAGGACCGGCCCAACTCGCAAGGCCCTGGGAAAAAGAAGGGCAAGAAACGCCGCTGATGCGTCGTGTACGATCGCGACGTGGCGCCCGCCTCGCCTGCATTCGTCGCAACGACCGCGCAGCCTGCGCAGTCCCCGAAGGCGCTCGCGCGGCTGCCGCTTCAGATCGGAACGTCCGCGACGTGGAACGCGACCGGCGCAGCTCTCACGCTCCTGCCCGCGCTCGCGCTCACGGTGCTGCCGATCGCGTACCTCGGCGAGGTCGGCGCAGTCGTCTCGATCTTCGTCCTGTTGTTGCTCACGCTCCCCTTCGTCATCTACGGGATCGCCTGCCTCGTTCGATCGCGTCGCAGCCGCGCGAGCGACATCCATCTCGATGCGGCCGGCATCGTCGTCGACGGCGGACCGATGCACGGACGTCGCATCGCGTGGGGCGAGCTCGCGCCGCCGTTCGCGCACGTCGAGAGGACGACCGAGAAACGATTTCGCCTCGGCTGGCTGCTCCTCGGCGCGCTGTCGTTCATCGTCTTCTTGTTGCTCATGGCGCTCTCGTTCGCGCTCGAGGGGGCTGGCATGGAGGCGGCGTTCCGTGCGTTCGGCACGCCGTGGAAGCGCAAAGACATCACCATCTGGCGACTTTGGATCATCACGCGCACCGAGCGGATCGTCGCGGCGGTGACCGACCGCGAGATCGAAGCCTGGTCGATGCAGGCGGCGGCGGAGTCGATCGAGGCGGTGATGGCGGGCCGCACGTACGTCGAGCAGGCGCCTGCGGTCGCCGCGCACATCGTGACGTGCCCACGATGCGGGGCGCCCGCCGTGCCCGACGAAGCGGCGGCGATCGCGTGCTTCTACTGTCGCGGGACGGTGCCGATGCCGGCGCACGTCCGCCAGCAAGCGGCCGCGACGCGCGCGATGAGCGCGAGCCGCGTGACGAGCCAAAAGATCGTCGCCAAGCTCCTCGATCAGCCGCGCGCCGCCAGCGTCAACGTGCGGCTCCTCTTGCTCGTGCTGCTCATGTTCTTCGCGTGGCCGATCGGTTGGGGCGTCGTCGCGCCGCAGGTGATCGCCGACGGATGGAGCCCGATGGACGCGGCGTTCCTCGCGTTGCCGTTCGCCGCAGTGCTCGCCGCGGCGTTTCTCGCCAGGGCGCCGCTCGCGGATCGCGGAGCGTTGCAACTTCTCACGCTCGGCTTCGGTGCGCTCGCGCCTCGCAACGCGGGCGAGCCTTCGCGCTGTCGCCGTTGCCAAGGGCCGCTCGCGTCCGCGGAGCTCGGCGGCGTCTCGTCCTGTCGCTATTGCGGCGCCGACAACATCGTCGGTCTCGACTTGCGCCCGACGGTGGGACCGGCGCGCGCCGAGCAAGCGACCTTCGACAAGGCGCTGGAGAGACGCGCGAGCGAGAAGACGAAGTGGGGCATCCTCTCGGTCGTCGCGATCCTCGCGTTGCTCGGATGGATCGGCGGGACGGCCGCCGTGCTCGCGATGGACATCGCCGCGAGGTGATCTTCGACGTGCGCGACTACCAGACGACGATCGTCGGCAAGAGCCGGTTCTGCATCGTGCCGTCGCCGTTCTGCCCCTGCGTGTTCGCGCCCCAACAGTAGACGTTGCCGTCCTTCGTGCGCGCGCAGCCGTGATCCGCGCCGAGCGTGATCTCCTCGATGCCGCCGAGAGAGCCGCCGAGCGGCCCCGGCGTCTGCGGCTCGCCCTGCGCGCCGCGCCCAAGCTCTCCGTCGCCGTTCGAGCCCCAGCAGCGCGCGGTCGCGTCCGACAGAATCGCGCAGAGGTGCCCCTCGCCCGCGACGATTCTCATAACGTCGCTGAGCCCGGACACCTCGGCTGGCTCGGGATGGACGTCCATGTCCGGCGCGCGCCCGAGCTCACCCTGCTCGTTTCTTCCCCAGCACGTCACCGTCCCCGCTGCCGTGAGCGCGCACAGCACCGAGTCCCCAGACGAGATCTGTTTCGTCCCCTTGATCGCCGGCGTCGCGAGCGACACCTTTCCGACGCCGCCCCACGCGCCCTCGCCCCAGCACGCGACCGAGCCGTCGCCGAGTCGCGCGCACCCATGCGCTTCGGCCACCGTGATCTCTTGCGCGTCCTTCGTCGGCGGCTTCGTCTTGCTCGTGCGCTGCCCGGCTTCGTCGCCCCAGCACTGCACCTTCCCCGATTCGAGGAGCGCGCAGTAGAGAAGCCCGCCGCCGTCGACGCCGATCGCCTTCGCGATCCCTTTGACCGGCGTCGGCGGCATCTTGTCGTGCTGCTTCTCGTCGCCCCACGCGCGGCCTCCGCCCCAGCACGACACGGTGCCGTCGGTGAGCAGCGCGCACGTCGAGTGCGCCGCCATCGCGAGGTGCTTCGCGCCGGCGATCCCCTTCACCGCCACGGGCTTCGATCGGTTCTCGGTCGTGCCGTCACCGAGCTGGCCTTCCGTGTTGCGACCCCAGCATCGAACGGTCGCGTCGCCCATGAGCGCGCACGTGTGAAAGTCGCCGGACGCGATTTGTTTCGGTGCATCTGCTCCGGTGCGTGGCGAGGCGGCCGGAGCGGCGGGCGCCGATGCATCGGCGTCGCTCGTCGTCGTGGTCGGTGACGTGGTCGTGGCGGTCGAGGTCGGCGCGACCGTCGGCGCCTTGCCGCCGTTGCCGCATCCGACGAAGAGCGCCGCGATCGCGACGCCAGCGAATTTGCGAGTCATGAAGCCGAGACTACCCGACTCTCTACAGCTTGAGCGCCTTCCGCAGCTCGTCGCCGCGCTCGCCTTCGGCCGTCGCGATCGCATCGATCGCCTTCTCGATCTCGGGTGTCGACTCGTTTGGTACGTGCACGAGAAAGTGGACGTAGAGCGAGCCGGGCTCTTTCCCCTTGCGCACGACGCCCTTGCCTCGCACGCGCAGCGCGCTGCCGCTCTGCGTGCGCTCGGGCACCTTGAGCGTGACGGCGCCGTCGATCGTCGGCACCTTCACCTTCGCGCCGCGGAACGCCTCGACGATCGTGATCGGGACGTCGATGTGGAGATCGTCCCCCTCGCGCCGGAACGACGGATGGGGCGTGACGTGGATGTGGAGGAGCAAGTCGCCGCGCGGGCCGCCATTGGGCGAGAGGCCTCCGTGGCCCGCGATGCGGACGCGGCTCCCTTCATCGGCGCCGGCGGGAATGCGGACGGTGACGGCTTCGGGGACCACGGCCGCTGCGGCGCCCGGTGTCTGCGGGCGGAGCTCGAGCGTGGCTCCTCGTACGGCCGACGCGAAATCGATTTTGATCTCGCTCTCGAGATCCTGCCCCTTCATCGGACCGCGACCGCGTCGCGCACGCCCGAACAGATCGCCGAACACGTCGGAGAAGCCGCCCGCGCCGCCCGCGCCGCCGTCTCTGCCGAAGATCTCCTCGACGTTGATGGCGCCGCCGTCGAACCCGCCGGAGCGATCGCGCGACGACCAATCTTTGTACTGGCGCACGCGGTCGGGGTCGAACCCTTCGCGAAGCCCGTCCTCGCCGAACTCGTCGTAGAGCTTTCGCTTCTTCGGATCGCCGAGGACGTCGTTGGCGTGGTTGATCTTTTTGAAGCGCGCTTCGGTGGCCTTGTTCCCCGGGTTTCGGTCGGGATGGAGCTCCTTGGCGAGCTTGCGGTACGCCCTCTTGATCGCCTCTGCGTCGGCGCCGCGCGAAACCCCGAGCAACGAATAGAGATCCTCCGCCATGTCTGCGTCGAACCTAAGTCGCCCTTGCCGCGGAGGCAACGGCAGCCTCAACCGAGGACGACGAGCCACGCGACGATGCGAGCGCGTGGCGAGGACGGCGCGCCTTCAGCGGCCTCGCGCGCTTCGAAGCGGGCGGCGCGGACCGAAGCGGGGCGCGTGGATGCCGGCGTGCTCGATGAGACGGAGGACGCGTCCGCGATGGCCGGCGTACGGCGCGAGGAGCTCGAGCATCTGCGCGTCGTCGCCGCGCGCCGCGCCGGTGAACGCGAAGACGACCGTGCTCGGTGAGTGGTAGTCGCCGATCGGAACGGCGTCCGCATCGCCGAGCGCGACGCGCGCGATGTTCGGCGCGCTCCATGCGCCGATGCCCGGCATCGCTTCGAGGCGCGCGCGCGCTTCATCGAGCGGCATGTCGATCGCGTCTTCGAGTGCGCGAGCGCGACGCGCGATCGACACGAGCGTCGCCGCGCGTTTGGCCTCGACGCCATGCGCGCGAAGCTCGAACGACGCACGCGCGGCGAGCGCGGCGGGCGCGATCGGCAGGGTCAGGCCCCCCGGCCCAGGGGCGGGCTCACCCCACGCGCGCACGATCCCGACGAACGATCGATGCGCTTCGATGAACGTGACGAGCTGCCCGAGCACGGTCCCCACCGCCGCCTCGAAGACCGCGCGCGATCGCGTGATGCGCATCCCGGCGAAGCGCCGATGCAACGTCGCGAGCTTCCCCGTCGGCGCGAAGCCATCGAGCGAATCGCGCGCGCCGAGCAAATCGGGAGCCGCGTCGATCGCCCACGCCGCGCCGTCGCCCCACGCGCGCACGCGAAGCTCACCGGACGCGAGCCGTTCGAAATGCGTCGTCGCCGCGCCGAGCGGAGTCCATGTCGCGCGCCACCAGCTCGCATCCGCGTCGACACGCATCGTCGGATCGCGCCGTCCTCGCGACAGGGGCGCGAGCGTGAGCGCGAGGTCGACGGGCAACCTCGAGCGTACGGTGGTCTCGAGCGCGCGATCCATGCGACGCGCAAGATAGCCCCGGCGACTTGCCAGTGTGCGGGAAGCGCCGTAGAGCGGGGGGCGTATAGAGGCCGTAACAAAGTTGCCGGCGCGTCGCCGCCGCGGGGAGTATGCGCGCGTGAGCCGATTCATCGGTTGGCTGTCGGTCGTCGTCGTCGCAGCTTGTGCTGCGCCGCCTCCGCCGCAGCGCACCGCGCCCGCGCCCTTGGCCTCCGCGTCGAGCGCGCCCGCCGCGTCGAGCGCCGTCGTCGCAGTCAACGATGGCCCTCCCGAGCCGCCGCCGCTGCCGATGGGCACGTGCGAAGAGGCGAAGGAGCTCCTCGTCGTCCCGTCGCCGACCGCGCCGTGGAAAGGCGCTCCGCTGCGCGTGATGATCATCGCGGAGAAGCCGCTCGAAGGCGAGCTCACGCTGATCGCGCCCGACGGCACGAAGGCGGCGACGTCGCGCGAGCGTCACGGCGGCCCTCCGTATTGGTGGACGGTCGAGGTCGCGTCGCCCGCGACCGGATCGTGGACCGCGAAGCTCATTCGCGATCGCGCACCGCTCGAGTGCAAAGAGATCAAACTCGAGATCGCCGTGCGCGACGAAGCGCCGCCCAGGCCGCGCGCGACGTGGAGCCAGATCTGGCCGATCCACCGCGCGTGGACGCGCTCGATCGAGAACGTCTACTCGGCATGGCTCGACAAGCTCTTCGACGCGCCGATCGAAAAGTCGCTCTCGTACGCCGCGCTCCACGAAGTCCTCCGCGATCGCTCGCGCAATTTTCTCTTCAACTACCTCGGGCTCGGCGAAGACGAAGCGGGGCTCGTGATTCGTCCCGACTGCGCGGACCTCCCGTACTTCCTGCGCGCGTACTTCGCGTTCAAGATGGCGCTGCCGTTCGGTTACTCGTCGTGCTCGCGCGGCGGCGGCGGAGCGCCACCGACGTGCCCGGGTTGGGCGAACAACCAAAACGTCGAGGCGTCGAAGCGTCCCGGTCTCACGAACGCGTTCGGACATTTTCTGCGGTGGACGCTCGCCGACGCCGTGCACTCCGGCTCGGGGCGCGCGCCGAACAACGACGACAAGACCGACTACTACCCGGTCGCGCTGTCCGCAGAGACGCTTCGTCCGGGGACGATCTACGCCGATCCGTACGGTCACATCCTCGTGCTCGTGCGTCGCGTCTCGCAGTCGGCCGAAGCCGGCGGCGTCTACCTCGCGATCGACGGACAGCCCGACGGAACGATCGCGCGCAAGCGCTTCTGGCGCGGCAACTTCCTCTTCGCGCAAGATCCGGCGCTCGGCAGCCCGGGGTTCAAGCGCTTCCGTCCGGTCGTGCGCGAGAAGAACGGCAACATGCGCCGCATGACCAACGACGAGATCGCGAAGAGCCCCGACTATGGCGACTTCTCGCTCGAGCAGTCGAGCCTGTCAATCGAAGCCTTCTACGACAAGATGGACGACGTCATGTCGCCGAGCCCACTCGATCCGACGCGCGCGATGCGCGAGACGATCCAGGCGCTCGAAGAGCAAGTGAAGACGCGCGTCACGTCGGTCGAGAACGGACGCAAGTTCCAGAACAGCGGGCGCGGGCTCGCCGACATGCCGGACGGCGCGTCGATCTTCGAGACGAACGGCGCGTGGGAAGACTTCGCGACGCCGTCGCGCGACCTGCGGCTCCTCATCGCGATCGACGTCGTGCGTGGATTTCCGGATCGCGTCGCGCGGCGTTCGGACAGGTACGCGATGCCGAAGGACAAGCCGGTCGCGGACGTGAAGGCGGAGCTCGAGAAGGTGCTCGCGACGGAGCTCGCGTCGCGGAAGTTCAGCTACACGCGGAGCGACGGATCGCAGTTCACGTTGTCGCTGCAAGACGTCGTCGATCGCGCGCTCGATCTCGAGATGGCGTACAATGCGAACGACTGCGTCGAGCTGCGTTGGGGCGCGCCCACGGCCAGCGACGAGATCGCGACGTGCAAGCGGCACGCATCGTTCGGTCAGCGCGCGAAGATGACGAAGTACCGCGCGTGGTTCCACGAGCGACGCAGGCCGCCACGCGACTGACGACTGAGGAGCGGGGACTACGCTATTCGTTCGGAACCCATTGGTACCCGAGCGACGCGGCGCGGTCGTACCACTTTCGCCCCTTCGATTCGTCTGCGGCGACGCCGATTCCACCGAGGTACATGCGCGCGAGCCGTGACGCTGCCTCGGCCGATCCGTTCTCGGCCGCGCGTCCGTACCAGCGAACGGCCGCCTCCATGTCCTGCGCGCCGAACTTGCCGGTCGCTGCCCACACGGCGACGTTGAGGCACGCGCGCGGCTGTCCGGCCTCGGCTGCCTTGCGCTCCCAAACGCGCGCCGTCTGTGCGTCGACCGCCCCGCCGATCCCCTTGTCGAGGAAGATCGAAATCTCGAACTGCGCGTCGGCGACTCCTGCCTCGGCGGCCTCGAGGTGCAGCGCGCGCGATCGCGCGTGATCTGCGGGGACGCCGCGACCGCGGTAATACGCGAGGCCGAGCATGTACTTCGCCTCGGGCTCGCCTTGATCGGCGGCGCGTCGCATCCACGTCACCGCCTCGAGCGCGTCGCCATCGGGTGCCCAGAAGAGCTTCTTTCCGAGCTGGAGTTGCGCCGCGACGACGCCGCGCTCGGCCGCCGCGCGAAGAAGGGCGACCTTGCGCTCCTCCGAGAGATCCGCGCTGACGATCTTCTGCACGAAGTCGGCGCCGACCTCTTCGTTCGAGCGCGGCTTCGGGCGCGACGAGCGGCTCGACAGGTGCGCGTGCTTGGTGAGCGACTTCGCGCGCGGCGCCGTGGCCTTCGGCGCGACCTTCGCCGGCTTCGCGGCGATCTTCGGTGCCTTGGCGGCTCTCTTCGCGGGCGCGGCCGGCTTCTTCGGCGCGACCTTGGCCCGCTTGCCTTGCTTCGGCGGAGCCTTCACGGACTTGGCGCTCTTCGCCGCGACGCGGGTCGGCTTCGTGCGCGCCTCGCCCTTCGCGTGCGCCTTCTTCTTCGGCGCCGCGTTCGCCTTCGCCTTGACCACCTTCGCTTTGCTCTTCGTCTTCTTGGCCGCCATCGGATTCCTTTTTACACCCAGGGCGGCCGCACGCGTGAGCCTCTTGGTTTGCGGCCTCTCGTCCTCACACTGGATCGCCAATGACTCTGCATCGTGCCCGCGGCCGCGCGGCGATACGCGCGCTTGTCACGTGTGCCGCGCTCGCACGAGAAATGCACCGGCAGCGTTGTCCCACGAATGGCAAACGTAAGCAGTCACAGCTGGCGCGCCGCCGCGGCGATCGCGCGATCGCGAGCGCCGCAATCCTCTGACCGTGTCCTACCCGGGCTCGACTACGGTGAGGCTTCGTCGCGCACGCGCGTCGCACCGCCGCGCGACAGCCTCGTCGATCTCTCACGCGGCGGACCTCGGCGCGCCGG